>CALKIU010000156.1 GCA_937995745.1 uncultured Bacillaceae bacterium
TTTGAATTAATTGAAATGATCAAACAGTTTAATGAGGGCTTATCTTTTTCCGGAAAAGACCTCGGTCAAAAAAGCGTCTTTTCTGTCGCGGCTGCTTTTAATCCCAATGTCAAATCCATCGAAAAAGCGGTCCAACGAATGGAAAAGAAAATAAAGTGCGGCGCGGACTATTTTATCACCCAGCCCGTCTATTCCGAAGAAAAAATTATGGAAGTTTATGAAGCGACAAAACATTTGGATACCCCGATTTATATCGGTTTGATGCCCTTGACGGGACACCGGAATGCCGAATATTTGCACAATGAAGTGCCCGGAATTAAAATCGCGCCTGAAATTCGCGAACGGATGGCAAAATTGAAAGACGATCCGGTCCGCTCCATGCAGGAAGGGATTGCCATCACCAAATCGCTAATCGAAGCGGCGGCGGAACTGTTCAACGGAATTTACTTAATCACCCCGTTCTTGCGCTATGAAATGACCGTTGAACTGGCCAAGTATGCTTATCAATACAGCAATGAATTACTGAGGAGGAAAAAGAATGTCCAAACCCGCGATCACTGAACAAATGAACAAAAAGATTCTCATTCTTGACGGGGCCATGGGCACCATGCTGCAAAATGCCGGGCTGACAGCGGACGATTTCGGCGGCGAAAAATACGAAGGCTGCAATGAACACCTGAACTTGACGGCCCCGGAACTCATTGAATCGATCCACCTCGAATACTTAAAAGCAGGTGCTGACATCATTGAAACAAACACATTCGGCGCCACCCGGATCGTCTTGGATGATTATGATCTCGGCGAAAAAGCCTACGAGATTAATAAAGCGGCCGCCAATATCGCAAAAAGAGCGGCTGAACGCATGTCAACCCCCTCTTGGCCCCGCTACGTGGCCGGAGCGATGGGGCCGACGACAAAATCATTAAGCATTACGGGCGGGACAACCTTTTCAGAATTGGCCGCCTGTTACGAGGAACAAGCGCTCGGACTCATCGACGGCGGAGTCGATCTGCTTCTGTTGGAAACAAGCCAGGACTTGTTGAATGTCAAAGCCGGATTTTTGGGAATTCAACGGGCTTTTGAAAAAAGAAATGTGAAATTGCCGCTGATGCTCTCAGCCACCATTGAACCGATGGGAACAACCCTTTCCGGACAGTCGATTGAAGCGTTCTATATTTCAGTTGAACATATGAATCCAATCGCCATCGGCTTGAATTGTGCCACCGGCCCGGAATTTATGCAGGAACATATCCGCAGCTTGGCGCAAATATCCCGGTTTCCGGTCAGCTGCTATCCCAACGCCGGCCTTCCCGATGAAGAGGGGCATTATCACGAAACCCCCGATTCCTTGGCAAAAAAACTGGGTGATTTTGCCAGGGAAGGCTGGCTGAACATTGTCGGCGGTTGCTGCGGAACGACCCCGGCCCATATCGAAGCGATAGCGGAGGAAATGAAACATTACGAACCGCGCCGGCACAGGGGCGGGAAAAAACATATGGTCTCCGGAATTGAGGCGTTTATCTATGATGACCCGGACATCCGCCCGATTTTGGTCGGAGAACGGACAAACGTGATCGGTTCCCGCAAATTCAAGAGGCTGATCAGCGAAGGGAAATATGAAGAAGCGGCGGAAATCGCCCGCGCGCAGGTGAAAAACGGAGCCCATGTCATCGACGTGTGCCTGGCCAACCCTGACCGGGATGAACTGGCCGATATGGAAAACTTTTTAAAAGAAGTGACAAAAAAAGTCAAAGTTCCTCTCGTCATCGATTCGACAGACGTCAAAGTGATTGAAAAAGCTTTGACCTATTCCCAAGGGAAAGCGATCATCAACTCCGTCAACCTTGAAGAAGGAGAAAAACGGTTTGCGGAGGTTGCCCGCCTCGTTCATCAATACGGGGCCGCCCTTGTTGTCGGGACAATCGATGAACAAGGAATGGCCGTGACGGCGGAAAGAAAGCTGGACATTGCCAAACGTTCATATGACCTTCTCGTTCACAAATACGGCTTGGCTCCGCAGGATATCATTTTCGATCCTCTCGTATTCCCGATTGGAACCGGTGATGAACAATACATCGGGGCCGCCGTGGAGACGATCGAGGGGATCCGGCTCATTAAAGAACATTTTCCGGCCGCCCTTACGATTCTCGGTATCAGTAACGTTTCCTTCGGACTGCCTCCGGTGGGACGGGAAATCTTGAATTCGGTATTTTTGTACCACTGCGTGCAGGCGGGATTGGATTATGCAATCGTCAATACAGAAAAACTGGAAAGATTCGCTTCCATTCCCGAAGAAGAGGTAAAATTGGCGGAACGGCTGTTGTTTGAAAACTCACAGGAGGCCTTGGCGGAATTTACTGACTTCTACAGGGATAAAAAGAAGGAAACGAAGAGTTCCATTCCGGATTTGCCGCTTCCGGAACGGCTCGCCTATTATGTTGTCGAAGGCACAAAAGAAGGCCTCTTCAATGATTTGGCCGAGGCCCTAAATGTCTATCCCTCCCCGTTGGATATTATCAACGGCCCGTTGATGGAGGGGATGAAAAAAGTCGGCAAACTGTTTAACGACAATCAATTGATCGTTGCCGAAGTTTTGCAAAGCGCCGAAGTGATGAAAGCGGCGGTCTCTTATCTTGAACCGCATATGGAAAAAACCGACTCCGGCACGAAAAAAGGGAAAATCATTTTGGCGACGGTTAAGGGCGACGTTCATGATATCGGAAAAAACCTCGTTGACATCATATTGAGCAACAACGGCTACGAGGTAAAAGATCTCGGCATCAAGGTGCCCCCTTCCCAATTAATTGAAGCCATAAAACAAGAAAATCCGGATATGGTCGGTTTATCCGGCTTGCTCGTCAAATCAGCCCAGCAAATGGTCGTCACCGCCAAGGATATGAAACAGGCGGGAATTGACATACCTATTTTGGTGGGCGGCGCGGCCCTGTCGCGAAAATTTACGGAAACAAAAATTGCTCCGGAATATGACGGGCTTGTTTTGTACGCCAAAGATGCCATGCAGGGCCTCGCATTGGCCGACCGTCTGCAAAATCCGGAAGAACGCAAAAAACTTCAGGAAGAAAAAGTGAAAAGAAGCCGGGAAGCGGTCAGAGACAACAGAACTACAAAAAATCAAACCGTAGCCGTTAACAACAAAGGGAAATCCAATATCAACAGGAATGTCCCTGTTTTTGTCCCGAAAGATACAAAAAGACATTTGCTGAGGAATTACTCCCTCGCCCACGTCGAACCGTATATTAACAAACAGATGCTGCTCGGCCGCCATCTCGGTGTTAAAGGCAAGGTGGAAAAGCTTCTGCAAGAAAAAGATGAAAAGACCGTGAAAGTTTATGAAATGGTCAAAAATCTCATGGCCGAAGCGGAAAGAAACGGCTGGATCACGCCGCAAGCGGTATACCAATTCTTCCCAGCGCAATCAAGCGGGAATACGATTTTCATTTACGATCCGGATGAACCGGGAAAAGTGATGGAGACGTTCGAATTCCCGAGACAAAACTCCGGTTCCTTTCTCTGTCTTGCCGATTATATCAAGCCGGTTGATTCCGGCGAAATAGATTATGTCGGCTTTTTTGCCGTCACTGCCGGTACTGGGGTGAAAAAGGCAGCGGAACAGTTGAAAAATGAAGGAAGATTCGTCGAATCCCACGCTTTGCTGGCATTGGCGCTGGAAACAGCGGAAGGCTTGGCCGAATTGGTTCACCGCCACATGCGGGACGCCTGGGGATTCCCCGACCCGGTGAACATGACGATGCAGGAGCGGTTCGCGGCAAAATACCAAGGACAAAGGTATTCATTCGGCTATCCGGCCTGCCCGAATTTGGAAGACCAGAAAAAACTTTTCAACCTCATTAAGCCGGAAGAAATCGGCATTATGTTGACCGAAGGATTTATGATGGAGCCGGAAGCTTCCGTTACGGCTATTGTTTTCGCCCACCCGGATGCAAAATACTTTTCCGTCGAAACAGAATGACGATGAAAAAAGCGGAAGGACAGCGCCTTCCGCTTTTTTTGCGTAATGTATATTGATGCAAATTCCTTTTCAATTTAAGTATGAAAATATGCAACCTTCTGAACACTCAGCATATTTTCCGCCGGCAACCCCCTTCCTTGCCGGAAATTTGCCTGAGCATGGCAGCCTTACGAAAAACATATCCCCGTCAACCGTGAAAGAGCTTTTATAAACCTGTCCCATTCATTTGGAAATGTTTGCAGGCCTTTGCTGATGAAAGTCATCCCTTTTGTTTTTAGTTTCACCGACCATATTGTCCCGCCCAATACAAGTGTTTCAGGTTGATAATCTTTTTCCCAATTCCATATTTTTATTTGATAAAGTTCTTTCTTGAACTCCTCTACGCTGCCAATCGGAACCGTTCTGGGCTTCCTGCCGAAAATGTTTTGCACAAAAAAGCATTCAAACACATAAAAATAGTTTCGTTTGAAATCGACATAAACGGTGTAAGCCGGATCTTGGCAATCGGATATCTTAAAAGACAGAGAAAGAAAATCCATATCTTTGCGAATCGATACTAAATCGCCTTTCACTGAAAATAAATCCGTTTTTCTGCTGATAATGGCTTTAATATCGGAAACATCAACGGGATAAGTTATATCTTCTATTAAATGTAATTGGTTGATTTGTTTGCACAACGCGGACAAAGATATCGGTCCATTCTTTTCTATCAAGTCAAATATGATTTCGACCATTGTCATGCCTGATTTTCCCCCAAAAAAAACAGTTAATAGATGTTTTAATAAAATTATATGGGATATTTTCCGCTCACACTGTAACAAATGGCACGTTTTATTAACAAACTTTATAGGAATGTTATATTGTCCACAAATTTTACATAAATATCCCTTTTTTTACCAATGCAGCAGTGCCTGTCCTCACTCCTTTTGAAAGCATCCTCCTGAGCACATTAGAAAAATGGCATATTTGCCGCTGTGCCGCCTGTCCAAAAAATATGGAAATTGCTAGTTTCAAATAAAAACGGACCGGGAAAAAATTTCCGGACCGGTTCGGGACAGCAACTTTTTGACAAACCTGAAAATCTGCAGCCGGCTCCCCAATAGAACACGGAGAACGGGAAAATAAGAACCCTAATCTTGTTTTACGAATAATTGATATACACCTGAAATCCTGCCTTTTTCGCACGATCCGCGAGCGCTTCCGCATTTTTCCGCTCTTGAAAAGCTCCGATTTGCACTTTGTACAATCCGTCTTGGTGGAAAATATAAGTTTGGAAACCTTTATTTCTTGCTTCCTTTGCCATTGCTTCCGCATTCGCTTTTTGCTTGTACGCTCCAATCTGCACCCTGTACAATTTGCCCGGTTCCCCTCCAGGACCGGAATTTCCGGCTTTTTTCCTGAGGCCGAACGCTTTAACGATTCCGTTCACATGGCCCCGTGCCAGCGCTTGAATAAATTGCGGATTCTTTAGTTTGGCCGCATCGGCAGGATGATCAATGAAACCGTTTTCCGTCAACAAAGCGGGCATTCTTGTTTCTCTAAGTACATGGAAATTGGCCCGTTTTTTCCCTCTGTCACGCAAATCCACTTGTTTCAAAATCTCACTGTGGATGATATTTTGATAAGTCGTTGTCGGACTACCCGTTCCGGGATAAATATAGCTTTCAAAACCGCTCCCGCCCGAAGCGTTGATGTGGATGGAAAGAAAGAAATCCGCTCCCCAGGCGTTGGCGTCACTCGTCCGCTGGGAAAGGCTGACGGTCCGGTCATTCGTCCGGCTCATTCTGATGGTGGCCCCTTCATATTCATTCAGAAGCATCGACCGGATCTGCAGCGCAATCGCCAAATTCAAATCTTTTTCCACCAGTCCGTTTCCCCGCGCCCCCGGATCAGAACCGCCGTGGCCGGGATCAAGGTAAATCTTGACCATTTTTATCACCTCACCTTTTAAATATGAAAAAAGAGCCGAAAAGGTGAGGATAAAAAGCCCGTTTTTACAAATTTTTTGGCGAGGAGAAAAATAATGCGGAAATTTCATCTTTATGACATTTTTTGCCGAATAAAAAATCAAATGTTTGTGAAAATAAGAAAAGCTCCAATATGAACGAAACACGGGGGAAAAGAATGCAATTTTTCAACTTGATTGCCCTGGCCCTCTTTACCTTGATGCACGCACCGGCATGCGGCGGGGAACAAATTACGGTCACCGAAAACGGAAAACCCGTAGCGAGCGTAAAGAGGGAACAAATCGCTCTGCTGTTTCCGGGAATCTGTCTTATCGACCCGGCCAAATATAAACAGTTTGAAGACCATATATATGGAATGATTTTCCAAGAGCCTGTCAATGCCAAAATAGCCGCCAACGGGGAAATTGTCCCCGAACAAACCGGCTGGAAATTAAACACTGACGCGTTTGCCGTTCAGTTTTACAAAAGTTTTTACAGTTTGAAAGGAAACGTCATCGAAGTACCGAAAACGCCAGTTTATCCGCGCGTCGACAGCGAACTCCTCTCCCTCATCCGGATAAAGCAAATCGGACAATACGTCACCTATTACAGAACAAAACAAAAAGCGCGGGCCAACAATATTCAGCTCGCGGCCAAAGCGATAGACAATCACGTCATTTTTCCGGGAGAAATTTTTTCTTTCAACAGAGTGGTCGGAAAAAGAACAGAAGAAAAAGGATATATGAAAGCTCCGGAATTTATGGGGGGAAACTTGGTCGAGGGCATCGGTGGCGGAATATGCCAAGTGTCCTCCACTCTGTTTAATGCTGCCGATTACGCGGGCATGAAAATTCTCGAAAGATACTCGCACAGCAAACCGGTTCCCTACGTGCCGCCCGGCAGAGATTGCACTGTCAGCTGGAACGGTCCGGATTTTGTTTTCCAAAACAACTACAACCAGCCCGTTTTGATTCGGGCACATGCCGCACACGGGCGTCTGGCGGTCTTCCTCTATTCATCTGAAGAGATAAACATTGAACACCGCCATGTGCCAAACTGGTCAAATCTACTCCAAATCGGTTCTGGCGGCGGGTCATGACGTTACATCTTGTCCTTTCATAAAGATGAATTTGGATGCGTTCCAACATAGCAGGACGAGAGCGATAAAACAAAGGAAAAATGACCCTAACATCGCTGTTCCGTTAATGACGAACGAATAAATAAACGGAGACGTTCCTTTCGGCGCATAATGGCCCCAAAAAATGACCCCGGCGACAAAATGCCAAAAATACCTGGCAACAGAGCCGGCAAATACGGCCACGAACAGCCATAAGACGGCTGTAAAGCGTTTTTTGTCCTTTAAACCGGACAACACTTTCCGCCGAAACAATCCGGCCAATCCGATAAAAGCAAAAGCGATAAAATAATCAATGATGACTTGAAGCGGGGTGAACATAGCCGGATCAAAAATCAGCTGCATCACTCCCCAAAGAAATCCGGACAGCATGCCCGTCACGGTTCCCCAGCGGAAAGCGATAACAAAAATCGGCACCATGGCAAAAGAAATAGAAACCCAAGGAGCAATGTGTATAGACGGCAATAAATCGAGAATCAACGCAAATGCGGCGAAAAAGGAGGCTTCGATCATCGACACGAGTCTCATCTTGTTCATCGTCCGACCCCCTCTTCATCACCAAAACCTCAAGGGGGATAAATGCCTGTTCAGCGGTGAACGATATCCGGCATTCAGTTGGGCAATTCCACTGAGTCCGTCCGGAATCGCGCTTTGTGATTTTTGCTCCCCTTGGGTTTTAGACCATGATTCTATTTTTATTATAAATGATGATTTAAAAATTAGATATAAACAATTTGAGTTTTCCGATAAATGAAGTTAAATTAACCGTAATTATATTATGTAAATTAATAATCGGCAATACAAGTCCAAATGACAGCCGCCCGGCAGAAACCTGTTCTGCCGGGAAAAAACAGCCGGCTGTTCACATTCCTTATACGGGAACACTGACAAAAAATTCTTCATACAGGGATTGGACCGCTTTCTCTTCATCCTCTTCCCTTACTCCAAACATTAAACTGACCTCAGAAGAACCTTGGTTTATCATTTCAATATTTACACCCGCTTTGGCGAATGCCCTTGTGGCCCTTGCCGCAAGACCGATATTTCTCCGCATTCCTTCCCCGACGACCATGATAAGCGAAAAACCGTGTTCAATTTTGACATCATCCGGTTTTAATTCTTCTTTAATTTTGCCTATGATTTTCTCTTCCAAATCAGGATTCAGTTGATTATCTCTCAAAATGACGGAAATATCGTCAATTCCCGACGGAGTGTGCTCATAGGACAGTCCGAAATCTTCTATAATCTTTAACAGTCTTCTTCCGAACCCGATTTCCCTGTTCATCAAAAATTTGCTGACATAGATGCTGCAAAATCCTTTGTCGCTGGCAATGCCGACAACCGGACCGTTCTCCCGGGTGCGTTTATTGACAATCATGGTTCCCGGCGCGGAGGGATTGTTCGTGTTTTTGATATTAACGGGAATCCCCGCCTCAAATGCCGGAATGAGCGCTTCATCATGAAAAACGGAAAATCCCGCATACGACAATTCCCGCATTTCCCGGTATGTAAGTTCCCGGATTTCTTTTGGATTTTTGACGATTTTCGGGTTCACGGAATAAACCGCATCGACATCGGTAAAGTTTTCGTACAAGGAAGCTTTCACGCCTTTGGCAAGAATGGCGCCGGTAATGTCGGAACCGCTTCGGGCAAAAGTGACAATTTTCCCCTCTTTCGTATACCCGAAGAATCCGGGGAAAATGATGATTCCCGGCAGATCGCGCAGCCTGTACAAATTCTCGTATGATTCGGGCAATACCCTGGCCGAACCTGTTTCGTCCGTAACAAAAAGTCCGGCTTCTTTCGGATTTACATACCGTGCTTCAACGCCTCTGCTTTGAAAATACCGGGCGACAAGCTTGGCATTGTTGTCCTCCCCGCTCGCTTTTACCGCGTCCACAAAATGCTCTTTGTCCTCCATATCGCCGTTCAACCGTTCGTGAAGACTTGCCTTGATTTCCCCGATAATTTCATCGCCGAGGGAAAGTTCTTCGGCAATGCTCTTATAACGGTGAATAATGGCATCAAACACCGGCTGAATCTCTATTCCTTGCAATCTATTTTCCGCACATTCAATCAGTAAATCCGTTACTTTAATATCTTGTTCATGTCTTTTTCCCGGCGCTGAAACAACGACAAACTTTCTTTCCGGATCAGATGTAACAATATTAAACACTTTTTCCAATTGTGCCCCGGTTGCCAGAGAGGAACCCCCAAATTTTACCACTTTCATAACAGACAACTCCTGATTTCATAGATTTTCTATTCTTTTACATGATTGAATCTTTTTCTCTATAAAATTTTGTTCTTATTATCACCCTAAATGGGAAAAGAATCAAGACTATTTTTCTACTCCTGATGAACATTTGTGTTTTTGGGGTGGATAAAACGCTTTCAAGGAAAATTTTTTCTGCCATTATGCCGATAAAATGTAAGAGCGAAAAGATTGGTTTATTTCCCGGTCTGATGTAATATCTTGTTAGTAAAGACAATATTAAACAGTATTTTTAAGGGAAAGGGATTGACATGAATCAACCGTGCGCAAGAAACGCTTCGAAACTGGACAAACAGGGCGCTCCGAAGCATACCGATAAATCGGAAAAAATTTGGACAAGAAACTTTTTGTTCATCCTCATATCCAATTTTTTTATTTTTCTCGGTTTTCAAATGACCATCCCCACCATTCCTCTCTATGTGGAAAAAATGGGCGGGAACGAACAATTGATGGGGCTCGTGGTCGGAATCTTTACTTTTTCCGCACTGCTCATACGCCCTTATGCGGGACTGGCTGTTGATTCGAAAGGCAGAAAAAAACTGTATCTGTTCGGCCTGGCCGTTTTTGTCATTTCCGTCGGTTCTTACGGGCTCATTCAAAGTTTGCTGCTCCTTTTTATGATGCGAATTGTGCAAGGGCTCGGCTGGGGTTTTTCCACCACCGCGTCAGGCACCATTGTGACGGATTTGGTTCCTCCCCGCAGGCGCGGGGAAGGGATGGGGTATTTCGGGCTCTCCGGCAACATCGCCATGGCATTCGGCCCGTCTCTCGGCCTTATCCTGGCCGGCTCCCTTTCTTTTCCGCTCCTGTTTTTTGCCTGCGCCGTTCTCGGGATGATGGCGATTCTTTTTGCCTTGGGTATCCGTTATCAAGAACAAAAAACGGAAGTGCGTAAACAAGACGTCCACAAGGGCATTTTTGAAAAATCGGCCATTCCCCCTTCTTTGTTAATCTTTTTTATCACCTTTACTTTTGGAGGGATTGCCGCCTTTTTGCCCATTTACACGATGCAAAAAGATATTTCCGGAATTTACTTATATTTTGTCTTGTATGCCGTATCCCTTCTCATTGCGAGGATTTTCGGGGGAAAAATATATGATAAAAAAGGCCATGAGGCGGTATATATCCCCGGTGCCGCGCTTATTATCACCGCCATGCTCCTTTTGGCCTGGCTGCCAAACAGCATTATTCTTTTTACGGCGGCAATTTTATACGGATTCGGTTTTGGCACCGTCCAGCCGGCTTTGCAGGCTTGGTCAGTTAAAGAAGCGGCACCGTGGCGACGCGGAAGCGCCAACGCAACGTTCTTTTCCTTTTTCGATTTGGGAATCGGTACCGGTTCGATCGTTTTCGGGCAAATAGCCTTTGCTTTCGGTTACGCAAGCATTTACTATATCTCAGCGTGCTCCGTTGCCCTTTCTGTCGTCTTATATTTATTCTTGTTAAAAAGAGAACGGAAGAAAAAGGGCGGACAAAAAGAAAAAGGTCCCGGCAACCATCCGGCGCCGTGACGTGCCGGGAAAAACCGGGACGAATCCACTATTGCCATTCAATTTTTAAAGATAAAGAAAAGTATCCGCAAAGAGCTTTTATCCACACCGGCAAAGAGGACAGCGGGAATCCGGAACCGAAATGAAACGTTTCTGCCAAACTAAAAATCTATGGTTGGTTAAAACCGCCCGGAATAACGGTTATCCGATGCAAAACCCGCTCCCCTCCGCTCTGTTTTTCTTCGACAACAGAGGGCGGCCGTTGCTCCATATCACATCGACCGGCAAACCGAGGAAAGCGGACATATTTTCCGATGTCAAAATGTTCCTCGTGTTGCCGAGGGCATACACCTCCCCGTTCTTTAACAAGAGAGCTTTTTCAAAGACAGGCAAGACCTCTTCCAGTTGATGGGTGACATAAAGAATGGAAGGCCCGTCCGGCATTAAAGCGATCCGCTCCACAGTTTCAAGAAATTGTTCCCTGGCGATAAAATCAAGGGCGTTGGCCGGTTCATCCAGAACGAGAATTTGCGGATCATTCATCATGGCGCGGGCAATCAAAATTCTCTGTTTTTCCCCTTGGGACAAGGTCCCGTATTCCCGGTCGGCGTAATCCATGCAGCCAAGTTCGCGAAGCAGTCGTTTTGCCCGGGCCCGCATGTCATCATTGGGCGTTTCGTACAAACGGATGGAAGCAAAAGCCCCGGTAAGCACGATTTCGTAGGCGCTGTCATTTTTGTAAAACCGATCCTGCAAAGATGATGAAACAAGGCCGATTCTTCTCCGCACATATTCTCTTAAATCCACTTTGCCGAATTCCCCGCCGAGAACTTTTACCTTTCCTTCAGTCGGGAAAAAATATCCGTTCAACAGGTTCAAAAGAGCTGTTTTGCCGGCGCCGTTCAGTCCGTAAATAACCCAGTGCTCCCCTCTTTTCACTTCCCAATTGATGTGACGCAATATCCATTTACCGTTTCGTTTCAAGCTGACATTTTCCAGTTGGACGATCACCTGGCAAAATCCTTTCTTTATCATATTCCCATATTTTTAGTTTTTTTGCGGCTCCCGCACCGGGATTCTATGACACTATTTTATCCCAAACATTTTTTGGCGGCAATTAAGCCCGTGCGGGTCACAAAAAATATCCGCAAGAATATTCTGTACCCTGAGGAGGGATAGAGATGTATTATCATTCACATGGCATGCAGCCGTGGGGACAGACAAATCCCGCGCTGCAGCCGATGCCCGATGCGAAAAAGGTTTGCATGAAATTTATGAACTTTTATGTCATTGGCCAGTTGCATGACGGCAGCCAAATGGAAGGAATCATTGAAGACATGGACGATGACCATGTGACCATGCTGGTTCCGGAAGACGTGGATGAAAGCGAAGTTTATGATAACCGCCAATGGATGTACGGAGGTTATGGAGGCTACGGCGGTTACGGAAGAAGAAGATTCCGCCGCTTCCGGAGACGGCGCGTCCCGTTTCGCTTCTTCGTCTATCCGTTCTTCTTCCCGTTCCCGTTTTATTACTGATTGAAAAATGCGTCTTTCGGGGGCCGAAGAAAATTCGCCCCGAAAGACGCCTGAAATCCAATAAATTCGCACGCGCTGGTGCCGTTCAAACGGTCAGCTGATTTTTAATGCAATTTTTCCGAACTGTTCGGCATTTTCCAGCCGTGAAAAAGCTGCGCGGAAATCCTTTAAAGAATATACCCGGTCTATCACCGGTTTAATTTTATGCTTGGCAATGAAAGCAATCATTTCCCGGTATTCTTCTCCGCTTCCCATCGTTGAACCATAGAGCGTGTACTGCCCGTAGAAAAATTTGCGAAGATCAAAGGCGACAACGTCCCCGGCGGAGGCGCCGAACGTTACGATCGTTCCGCCTTTTTTAAGAGTATCAAGCGATTTATTAAAAGTGGCGGCCCCGACCGATTCAATCACCAAATCCATTTTCTCGCCGCCGAGGGCTTTGCTCCAATCATCGTTGCTTGAAATGGCTGCATCCGCACCAAGCTCAAGCGCTTTCCGGAGTTTTTCTTCCGAGCGGGAAGTGACATAGACTTTCGCCCCGGCCGCCTTGGCAAATTGCAGCAAAAATGTCGCCACACCGCCCCCGATGCCGGGAATAAAAACTTTCATTCCGGAAGCAGCTTGTCCTTTCGTAAACAATGCCCGATACGCTGTCAAAGCGGCGAGCGACATGACTCCCGCCTCTTCCCATGTCAGAAAGTCCGGTTTGGGGATGACATTTTCCGCCGGAACCGTTACATATTCGGCAAATGTTCCGTGGTAAGGGTGCCCGAGAATTTCAAAACCTTCCGGTGGTGCGGCACTGTTCTTCTCCCAGCCCAAACTCGGGTTAATCATCACTTCATCCCCCGGTTTGACGGATGTCACGTCTTCGCCAACAGCATCGATAATTCCCGCGCCGTCCGAACCGATGATGAGGGGCGGTTCCCCGGGCTTATGGCGGTGCAAAACAAACAAGTCGCGGTGATTCATGCCCGCCGTTTTCAACTTGACCCTTACCTCTCCCTTTTTTACTTCCGGCACCGGCATGTCTTGATAGAAAAGGCCTTCCACTCCCGGCGCATCTTTATGGACCACAGCCTTCATCGTTTATTCCTCCTTAGCTTAATTGATAGGGACGAACATGTTTAATCAAGGGACATTAGCCGTTCCGCAAGCGTTTTTCTGCCTGTTCATTCCAGTATTTACATCATATCAAACAAGACACGGCTGTTCCATATTATATTTTACGTCTGTAAAACATCCGGAAGAAGATACATGAGACGGGATCGCTGCTCCCCGCGGCGGAATGGCTCCTTCGGAAAAATTTTCCGAACCCCGGTTTCCTTTTCAAAGACACGGCCATTAAGGGAAATGTTTGCCTGACAAATAGACGGTTACTCAAGTATGAATGAACCGGTTGGGGAAATTGTTTTACGGAAAGGGAAATTTTTTTGTTGCGCCGGCAATCATTCCCTCCCCCTCCGGCAAATTTCCTTTATATTCCACAAAAATCCCTTGTCTTTCCCTTTCTTTAAATCCGCGTTTTTCAATATTTTGACAGATTGTTCTTTTTTCTCCGCAATGCGACATGAAAACTTCGGGAAATGTCAAGTTCTGCGCTTTCCCGAGAAATAAAATCCCGCCCGCTTTAAAGAATGGCCGTCAAAATATTTGCCCACCGGAATATTCATCTTCTGCCCATTGGCGGGCTATTTTTGTTTCCTCCCTTGCTAACGGATTTTTTTCATTTCCCAATGATCGATTTCCCACTGTTTGATATGCGGGGAATTCTTCTTCCCGTTTCCCTTTCGCAGCTGCAGTAAAATTTTCCTCTTTGCAGTTTTTAGCTTCTTTTGAAAGCTTTTGTCTTTTAGCAGGAAAACCAATTGTCCGATCAGAATATAAAACTAGCAATGGAAATAAATGGCGTTTTTTTGCCGTCATATGAATACATCCATTTGTGCCGCAGCATTGCTTTAAAGCTCAATCAGAATGATTTTAATAGAAAGGATGAACATAAATGAGCAAAAGTAAAAATTATCGGACGTATACGATGAAAGAAGCTTCCAGAATCACCAACATACCCCCGGCGACGATCCGCCAGTGGGAAAAAGAATTAAAAGACATTCTGGTCATCCCCCGTAATAAAAACAATGCCCGTTATTTTACGGAAACGGAAATTGACGTCTTAAAAAAGATAAAAGAATTGCGAAAAAACAATGCGAGCAAAGAAGAAATCCGCAAACAACTCACAAAAGATTCAAACCGGGAATCTTTGGAAACCAATCCCGTCCCGGCCGAAACGATTGTGCAAACGGAAACATACTCGGAAACGGAGCTGGTGGAAAAAACACATTCCAAGGTGACAGCGTTAAAGAAAAAAGCAAATATTGAAGAATTTTTTTCAGCCATTGAAAAATACAAACAAGATTTTATCCGCGACATTAAAGACGCGGTCGCTGCCAGACAAGCGGAAGTATTGGAAGAGATTAAGAAGGAAATCTCCGCTTCCTCCATTCACACCATCAGGGAAATTTCAAAATCGATCCAGCGGGCCAATGAAAAAAGGCGGGGAGAATTGCAAAATGTTTCAAACACTTTTCTTCGCGCCTCCGAACAGACCGCCAAACAATTCGCCGATTTGGCTGAGTCTATCAAAACAGATGTAAAAATGAATTACGACCAATTGTCGCAAAAGCTATCAGAAACGACGAAACATCATGCCAAGGAAAACAAAAACTTCTATTCAAAAGTAAATAAAACGGTCGCTGATGCCAAAAACAGCATCAACAAAACGAATCTTTCCCTCGAAGAGAAACACCGTCTTCTTCTGGACAAACTTAATGAAATCAAACAAAACACGGAAGAAATCCAACAAAGAGAAGAAATTTTCCAGGAAATGTTAAGGAACTTCCGTGAGGCTGCAGCGGCAAAGTCAGAGAAAAAGAAGTGGTGGCAAATTTGGTCCAAATAGATCTCCCGTTCAGGGGGCTTTTTTTGTGGGTTACAATCATTGAACACCGGATGAACTTCTTGAAAAGAATCTATCAAAAAATTCCACATTCCTTTTTTGCACTTCGCTCCGCCGCCTGGATGCGGGAACAAAAGTTCGCATCACAGTCGGCGAATACCAGCAAAATTTAAGTCTAAAGTCTCACTTCTATTATTTGGTTATAGATAATGTCTTATTGTATAATAGCCATTGTGCATTGTTTGAATATTCTTTACAATGTTTTTGCAGCATGGGGAAAAACAATAATGAATAAAAAATCTATGAATCATATAGAGGGTGGAGAAGATTGACAGCGACTATTCCTCATCTTGGCATGAATCTGAAACAGCTTGAAGAACATCCGAACGGGCTGATCTTTAAATTCAAAAAAATCAACGGCCAGTTTGTTCATACATACTACAAAGGAAAAATGATTGAAAAAAGCGGTTTGACGCCTTCCATGGTACTAAACCGGACCTTATACGAAATCATGCCTTATGAAGAGGCGGAAGAAAAAAACCGCCTGTATGAAAAAGCATGGAACGGCGAAATCATATATTACGAGGGCTGCCTGAACAATGTCCATTATTTTGCCATCCTGCTCCCCGTCAAAGAGATGGGGAAAACAGCGGAAGTCCTGGGCGTAGCCTTTGATGTGACACGAAGCAGATTGTTGGAAAAAAAGATCGAAAGCGCCGAAAGATTGTCGATGGTCGGTCAACTGGCGGCAGGCGTGGCCCACGAAATTTGCAATCCCCTGACCTCTTTGAAAGGATTCACACAGATTCTAAGGGAAATGATCACCGAATATGATAAACAGCATTATCTGGCCATTATGCAGGACGAAGTGGAAAGAATACAGCGGATTGTAAAAGAATTTATCCTCCTTTCCAAACCGCACGAGAAACTAAATTTAAGAAAGGTCAATATGACGGGAATTGTCCGGGAAGCAGTAGATATGCTTATGCCGGAAATTGCTTTGCACCGCTTGAATATCAAAACTGAAGCGCATCATGATGTAGTGGCGGAAGGAGACCCGGCCCTCATCAGGCAAATGGTCCTGAATCTCTTGCAAAATGCCATTGACGCTTCAAAAGAGCGAAAAAGTGAAATTTTCGTTTCCGTCAAATACATGAATGCTTATTTCTATGAAATAAAAATTAAAGATTTCGGGCACGGAATATCGAAAGAAAGACAGGAAAAACTTTTTCAACCTTTCTATACGACCAAAGAAAAAGGCGTCGGCCTGGGATTAATGGTGTGCAAGCGCATTGTCGAACTTCACCAAGGGAATATACATTTAACCAGCAAAGAAAACGTCGGAACGGAAGTCATTGTGGAACTTCCGAGAAAACCACAGCCGGTTCTGTAAAAACAATCCCCCGGCAGGCAACGCCGGGGGATTGTTTTGTCCCAACAAAATCTCCGCCCTGTCTTTTTAACTGTTCTTGCGGCAGCAAACGGCTCGCCGCGAAAAGAAAATGGTCTTTCTTCGAAAAACGAATGCCGGCCCCCTCTCTTTTTCAACAATGTTAAGCATTCAATGTCCGCCCGAGTTCCGCCAATATTTCTTCGTTATGTTCGCCAAGATCCGGGGCCGGCCGGACAAACTCCGCTTTCGTTCGGGAAAATTTTATGGGGTTGGCAATCTGTCTTGCCAAGCCGGCTGCCCCGGCGCCAACTTCTTGAATCATCCCCCGTTCGGCAACTTGCGGATGCGACACCATTTCCTCCACTGTCAGCACCGGGCTGACACACGCTTCCACTTGTTCAAAAAGACTTGTCCATTCATTCAGCGTTTTTGTCCGAATAACAGCCTGAATCTCTTCTTTCATTTTCATTTGCACGTCAGCCGGCGCTTCCAGTTTGGGTATAAGCTCTTCCTTCCCAATCACCCGGCAGAAATTGTTCCAAAATTTTTCTTCCAGCGCAGCGACGGCAAGAAAACGGCCGTCTTTCGTTTCATAAATTTCATAACAGGCTTTTCCCCCGTTCAGCATCAACATCCCCCGTTCCGGCTTTGTACCGGAAGCTAGAAAATCGGGCAATACCGTTTGCATCCACGAAATGGTGCCGTCGAGCATGGAAATATCGACGAATTGCCCTTCTCCCGAAGCCGGACGTTCCAAGATTGCCAGCAAGATTCCTATTGTTGCCATCAGGGCACCGCCGCCGAGATCGCCGATTTGCACGGGAGAAAGAATCGGCTTTTCCCCCCTTCTGCCTTGGAGTTCGAGAAGTCCGGAATAGGCGAGAAAATTCATGTCATGACCCGGCTTTTTTGCAAAAGGCCCTGTCTGTCCATACCCGGTAATGGCGCAATAGATCAATTTCGGATTAATCTTTTTCAAATTTTCATAATCCAATCCCAAGCGTTTCATTACACCGGGCCGGAATGACTCGATTAACACATCGGCCGTTTTCACCAAATCTTTGAAGACATTTCTATCCGCTTCAGATTTCAAATTCAATGTCACACTTCTTTTGTTTCTGTTCAGCGACAAAAACAGCGGATGGTATTTTCCTTTCCGTGGTTCGTACCAACGGGCATAATCCCCTACCCCGGGAGCCTCAATTTTGATCACATCGGCGCCAAAATCGGCGAGCATCATGGAAGCATAAGGTCCCGGCAACAATCTCGTCAAATCGAGAACCCTGATTCCTTTTAAAGGCATGTCCACAAAATCAACCCCTTGTTTTCCGAATTTTCGGAAAATATATTCGTTTATTATCATATCAACTGCCGGAACTTGATACAAATATAAACCGCACAGTTTGTGCCCCTCTATCACCAAGGACAAGATATAACGTCCGGCAACGGCCCAGATATACCACCAAAAGTGCGCACACCGCATTTAAAGGAAACGAAAAGGGCATGTTAAAAAAACGACCGTGCTGTTTTAAAGATTGCAAGAATCACGGCCGGCTTGTCTGACAAAACCATTTTCCCGGCAAAAAGGGGCAAAAAAATTCAGCCCCTCTTGTTTTTGTTTGAGCAGGCTGTTCATGAAACATTTGCTAATCTCTTAACCATTGTTTTCGGCTCATCTTCGCAAAATTTAAGAAATTTTCTTCAACTCTTCCGTTAATCTTAAAAACTCCTCCTTGTTCCTCTCCTCTAAAGTGAGATCAATTTTTTGAAGGAGTATCATCCGCTGAAAATTTTGCAATGATTCTCTGATGACGAGCTCCGCAAAATGAGAAAACTCACTATTACTCTCTGATGGACTGGAGTTCGCATTCGTCTTCTTTTGCTCCAATGAAAAACCACTCCTTGTTTTCTTCATCGCAATAATTTTCATTATAGTTAAAATATTTTAAAAAAATAACAAAAATATCCGCAGGACCTTGAACATTGTTCCCCGGACGTATAAAAACTGGCATAAAAGCAAAAATTTTCAGCGTTTTGATTTTTATGTTTATTAAAATAAAAACATTTTGTATTTAAAAATAATGTCATTTAAATATTAATAAAATTTTAAGAGTTTTTCAACTAGAAATAATCGTTTTTGAAAATATTCTATTGCCTGATCTTTTCGGTGTATTTTTTATCTGTGTGAAAAACTTATCCACATCATGGTGAAAAGTCAAGAAAAAAGAATTGGCGCGGCTGTCAAAGACCAATAGGTGGGGATTTTCATACTCGGGAAAAATGACAATCACTTCTTTGGCATAATCATTCAACCATTTATTTTGCACTCTGACGGGTGGGTCAAGGGGGACTTTCACCATGTAACCTTTGTCTGGAACCGGGTTAAACTCGGCATAAATTCCTGTCACCCCTTCCAGCATCTTTTCCACTTCTTTGCGGACTTCTTCATTTACGGGCACCGTCTGAACAACCTTTCCTTTTTTAATATCAAAAATTTCAATTTGTTCATCGCTTGCCGGTGCCTCACCGGGGCCAAAAAAGCCGGCCGCCAAACATAACGCAAGGAAAATATTTTTCACGTCGCCTCACCTCAAATGGTAATATAACCAACAAAGGGAACGTATATGTGAAAAATTAACATGTATTCTTCTTTACCCGTTATGTTTACATAAAATATTTATGGTCTAACTCATCTTCAGTGGTTTTCCATGCAAAAAAATAAGGCAGTCTTGTCAAAGACGCCTTATTTTTATCCTTATCTGAAGTTTTCCTTTTTCGTTAACTCCTTCAGCTCGGTGGTCAGACGAATGAATTCCTCTCTGTCTCTTCTCGACAGCGCGTTGTCAATTTCTTTGCGAAGCCTCTCCAGACGGAATTTTTTCAGTGATTCTCGGAGAATGATTTCCGCCATTCGGGAAAATTCTGTTTCCGACGAAGATTGCTTTTTAAAACCATTAAGCAAATCTTTGTCCATGGAAATCACCCCTTTGGCTTTTTTCTATTTTACCACCGTAGATAAAAAATTCAAAATATTTAAACTCTTATTTTTTAAATTTACTTTATTTACCTCTTTCTTTTTCTTTGATTTTGCGGTATCTTTGTTGATATATGTAAATGCACTTTAAATAGTTAGAAATATTTCTTTTTATAAATCTATTGCAAATCATGAAATTTTAGTGTATGATAACTTAAAATTTCAAAAATTGAGTTCGGTTTTGGTCTATGAAGAGGAGCACGAAAGATCCTTCTTCCTCAGAGAGCCTGTGGCTGGTGCGAACAGGTGAAGAAGCCTTTCATCTCGCCTCGGAGACATTCTTCTGAACTTTCAGTAAGAAGAACGGCTCACAACCGTTATTTTGTGGAAGTTATGACCTTGACTTGCTGAGGCTGCCTGCCGTGAGGGGGCAGCGAATGAGGGTGGTACCACGACTATGTTCGTCCCTCAAGCTGAGTCAAGGTTTTTTTAATTTTTGATAACAAAATCGCTTGAGAGAGCAAACGTTTGTACATGCCGGATCCAGCACCGGCGAATATTGAACAGTATTCGGGAGGGAGATTTCAGTGAGCGAAAGAGTATATTTTTTCGATACGACTTTGAGGGATGGTGAACAGACGCCCGGCGTCAACTTAAATCAAGACGAAAAAGTCGAAATTGCTTTAAGACTTGAAAAATTAGGAATTGATGTCATTGAAGCAGGGTTTGCCGCAGCCTCTCCGGGAGATGCCCAAGCAGTCCGCGCAGTAGCCAAAGCTGTGACGAAACCGCGCGTAGTCAGCCTTGCCCGGGCAAACAAAAATGATATCGATGCCGTTGTTGAGGCTTTTAAAGGAATTGACAATACAGGAATCCATGTTTTCATTGCCACTTCGCCGATTCACCGCGAACGCAAGCTTGGCATGACAAAAGAACAAGTCGTGGAAAGAGCGGTGGAAAGCGTCCGGTACGCGGCTCAATTTTTCGACCACATCGAATTCTCTTGTGAAGATGCCACCCGGACAGAATGGGATTTCTTGTGCGAAGTTGCCGAGAAAGTGATTGAAGCGGGAGCCACTGTGATCAATATGCCCGATACGGTTGGTTATACGACGCCGGAAGAATACGCCAATATGTTTAAATACATTCAGGAAAATACGAAAGGAATCGAGAAGGTCATTTTAAGCTGCCATTGCCATGATGACCTCGGCCTGGCCGTCAGCAACAGCATCGCCGCCGTACAAGCGGGAGTCAAGCAGATTGAAGGATGCATCAACGGGATCGGAGAAAGAGCCGGAAACGCCGCTATCGAAGAAATCGCCGCCCTTCTTGCCACACGCAAAGATTACTATAAAAAAGAAACGGGTATCGTGCTCAAAGAAATTGCCAAAACGAGCAAACTTGTCAGCCGCCTGACCGGGATCAGCGTGCCGCCGAACAAAGCGGTTGTCGGAGCCAATGCATTTGCCCACGCTTCGGGAATTCACCAGGACGGCGTAATTAAAGACAGGGCGACTTATGAAATCATGACACCGGAAAGCGTCGGTTTTGTGGAGTCGAAAATCGTCCTCGGAAAACTTTCCGGCAGAAACGCTCTGCAAAAGAAATATGAAGAACTGGGATACACACTGAACGAAGAAGAATTGAAAGTGGTTTTCAAGAAATATAAAGAACTGGCCGACCGCAAGAAAGAAATTTTCGATGAAGACTTGATTGCCCTGTTGGAAGACAAATCCGGCAACATTCACCAAGCGAAGTACACATTTAATCATTTCGACCTCGAAGCCCTTGAAGGAAACAAAGGATATCGCGCCACTGTATATATGACCGACAACAGCAATCAAGCGGTTGTACAAGGCACCGCTGAAGGAAACGGCCCGATTGACGCCATTTACAAAGCGATCGACCAAGGGGTAAACCTTGAACTGGAATTAATTGATTATAAAATCAATTCCGTCACGAAAGGAAAAGATTCCATCGGCGAAGTGTACGTAAAAGTCAAAAACGGAGACTCGCTGTATCAAGGAAGGGCCATGAACGTCGATATCATCAACGCCAGTGCCAACGCTTATGTAGATGCCATTAACAGATACCTGAACATTAAAGAAAAGCAACAAGTGAATGTACAGTAATCTCGCGGCTTGAGTGAACAATGCGGGACGCACAGTTTGCCGCCCGGCAAGCTGTGCGTCTATCCATTTTGTCTTATCTTTTCGTAATTAAGAAGGTTCCTGTTCTTCCACAAATCTCTGTTTTTGTGCATGCCTTCAAGACCGTTCCCCCTGCCGACATCTATTCTAAGGCCATTCTAGCAAATGTTGTTTGAACCGTAGTTAGGGGATTTTACTGGAAATCGTGAACGGAGATAGGCGGCTGTGATTCCGAAAAATCTTTCCGCAAAAAGAAAACGGGAGCGGCATAGCAACATATGATTTCCGCACCCCGTTTTCATTAAAAGAGCCCCATCTTTCCCGGGCTGATTTTAATCATCCAAATTAACATTATGATAAACTTGCTTCACATCTTCCAAGTCTTCCAAAGCGTCAATTAATTTTTCAAAAGCAGCCAATGTTTCCCCTTCAAGGGTAACCTCATTTTGCGGCAACATCGTCAATTCGGCAACAGTAAATTCCTTGACGCCTGCATTTCTCAGCACTTCTTGAACTTGATGGAATTGATGCGGTTCAGCATAAATGATTACCGCGCCGTCCTCTTCAAAAACATCGCGGACGTCAATTTCCGCTTCCATCAACAGTTCCAATACTTCTTCTTCGCTCTTGCCTTCAAGTCCGATTACGGCTGTCGAATCAAACATATACGACACAGAACCGCTGACCCCCATATTGCCGCCGTTTTTTCCGAATGCGGCACGCACCTCTGATGCCGTTCGGTTGACGTTGTTCGTCAAGGCATCAACGATAATCATCGAACCGCCCGGACCGAATCCTTCATAGCGCAGTTCATCATAATCTTCATCAGAACCGCCCTTTGCTTTTTCGATGGCGCGGTCAATAATATGTTTCGGAACATCATATGTCTTTGCTTTTTCAAGAACCATTTTTAATGCCTGATTTACCTCCGGATCAGGCTCTCCCTGCTTGGCGGCAACATAAATTTCCCTGCCGAATTTCGCATATATCCGGCTCGTGTTCAAGTCTTTAGCGGCTTTTTTGTACTTAATGTTGTTCCATTTACGCCCCATAACAAACACTCGCTTTCAAATAATATCCATATATATTAATATAAAAATGGAATGCCGTTCCGCCATCTTTCATTGGCCGCGAATCAACCCGGCATTAATAATTATAACGCAATTGCGCCGATTGTTAAGATGTAGAAAACATTAAATGGAATTTTTCCGGCCCGAATAAACATTTTAAAAAAATAGCGATGCATTCTTGCGGAACGCAATGTTATCATTGTTCGCCAAGAACAAAAAAGAAGCCCGAAACAGGCTTCTTTTTTGCATTAAAACGGTTTTTTCCCGGCAAATTTGATGAAAAACTCCAGCGATTCAGGATTGCTCATCGAACCTTTATTGACGGCTTTTTCCAAGGGCACGCCCATGAGAATTTTTTTAACGGGCACCTCCATCTTTTTGCCGTTCAATGTCCGCGGCACTTCGTCAATCTGATAAATCTGATCGGGAACATGCCGGGGCGAACAATTGGTGCGCACTTTCGTTTTAATCTCGTGTTCCAGTTCGGCGGTTAATGTCTTTCCTTTTTTCAGGACAACGAACAACGGCATAAAATCGTTTCCCCGTCCGTCGCTGATGTCAATGACGAGGCTGTCCACAACACCATCCACCCCTTCAACAACACGATAAATTTCGCTCGTTCCCATGCGGATGCCGCCGCGGTTGATCGTGGAATCGGATCGTCCATATATTTGGCAAGTTCCCCTGTCGGTAATCTTTATCCAGTCGCCGTGGCGCCAAATGCCCGGATACATATCAAAATAGCTGCCTTTATACCGTTCGCCGTTTTGGTCATTCCAAAAATACAACGGCATCGACGGAAGCGGTTCAGTGATGACAAGTTCGCCCACTTCATTGATTAAAGAACGGCCCTGTTCGTCAAATGCTTCCACTTTTGCCCCCAATGACCGGCACTGGATTTCACCGGCGTACACCGGAAGTAAAGGACAGCCGGTGACAAAAGCGGAGCAAACATCCGTCCCGCCGCTCACGGACGCGAGCCATACATCCTTTTTGACGTGCTCATATACCCAGGCAAATCCTTCCGGCGGCAGGGGCGCTCCCGTTGAACCGATGCATTTCAACTTTTCGAGCCGGTATTTTT
Source organism: uncultured Bacillaceae bacterium (assembly GCA_937995745.1). Classification (GTDB taxonomy): domain Bacteria; phylum Bacillota; class Bacilli; order Bacillales; family Cytobacillaceae; genus CALKIU01. The sequence goes on from CALKIU010000156.1 coordinate 24,000, forward strand.
TCATCGGGGAGATGTTCTCGTTCATGCACGACAAAATAAACGGCGCACTCGTTCCAAAAACAGTCATCCCGGTTTCCTCGGCAAACTCCCACAGGGCATAAAGATTCGGATAACCCGGATTGCCGTCATACAGCAAAATGGCAGAACCGGCGAGCAGACCGCTGACAAGCAAGTTCCACATCATCCAACCTGTCGTGGTAAACCAAAAGAAGCGGTCCCCTTCTTTTAAGTCCAAATGAAAAACACATTGCTTCAAATGTTCGAGTAAAATGCCGCCATGGCCTTGGACAATCGCCTTCGGAAGACCGGTTGTTCCGGAAGAGAAAAGAATCCATAACGGATGATCAAACGGCACGCCGACAAAATCGAGTTTGGCCTGTTGATGGTCTTTTACAAATTCATTCCATAAGACGGCATCCTGCAAAAGGCCCGTATCCGGCGCCTGTGACAAGTAAGGAAGCAGAACGGTCTTCTTTAAGGAAGGAAGGGCTGCCTGAATTTCCCGCACGGATGCCATACGGTTAAAATCTTTTCCGCCGTAGCGGTAGCCGTCGACAGCCAACAAAACGACGGGCTCAATTTGTTTGAAACGGTCGACAACCGTGGGACTTCCGAAATCAGGCGAACAGCTGGACCAAATGGCTCCGATGGAAGCAACAGCCAAAAAGGCGACGACGGCTTCCGGAATGTTGGGCAAATAAGCAGCCACCCTGTCCCCTTTTTTAACTCCCGAAGCGGTCAGCGCGGCGGCAAAAGCGGCCACCTGACGTTCCAGGTCTTCCCAAGTGATCGTTTGCCGGGAGCGGATTTCTGAAAAAGAAATGATTGCCGGTTTATTTGCCTGTTTGTTTCGGAACAAATACCCGGCATAATTCAATTTTGCGCCCGTAAACCATTTTGTGCCTGGCATCTTCCTGTCGGGCAAAACATGCAAATATGAGTGTTCCGGACCGATTTGAAAATAACTCCAGACGGATTCCCAAAAATCCTCCAGATTATTGACGGACCATTGCCACAGGTCTTCATAATTTGCAAAGGTTAAATTTCGGTTCTGTTTTAACCAGTCTATGTATTTTTGTAAATTGGAATTGGTTTTAAAATGGGCCGGGGGCTGCCACAACAGCGTCCCCTCTTTGGTCATTTTCACGGAACTACCACTCCAATCTGCCAGATTTTTACTGATTCTCCCGTAAATATTATAGAATATTTTGAATATTTAAAAAAGTATTAGCGGAAAATTTTGCATGATGGCACGGTTCCGGTTCAATGAATATGAAACCAGCAGATCCCCATTCTTCAATTGCCACTTTCAAACGAAATTGGTTCCGGAAAAAAACAAAACCGGATGCCCCTCACCCGGAAACAGTCAAAGCTATTTGCACAAAAAGAGGTTGTCCAAATTGCCGCCTATTTTGGACAAAAGTCAATGAATCAGACCGGGGTTTGTCCAAAATCACGCCCTTTTTGGACAAAACAGCCAATTTTTTCGGCCATTCTGTCCAAATTATCCATTATTTTGGACAAAGTGCTTGGTTTTTTACGGGGGTTTGTCCAAATTACCCTCTATTTTGGACAAAAGCCATTGAATCTCACCAGAGTTTGTCCAAATTCACACCTCTTTTGGACTAATCCATTAAACCTGACCGGGGGTCGTCCGCGTGATTCCAGACAAAGCCGACGAGAAAGCGCAAACTTTTTCCGAATCGGTCCCCTCATCATACAGCGACCCTGTCCCGATTGAACCCCGGACCGCCCCATATGCCGCATCCTTTGAAACCGGACCGCCTCCCCAAAACTCCCGCCTCTGAGAACATCCGTCCCAACTCATTGCATCCCCCTTCCATATAAAAAGGGAAAGGGGTTGTCCCCAAAGTCACTTTACGTGATTTTTGGACAACCCCCGCCTTTTTCTCAATTTAGGCGCTTTTTCCGGCAACAACTCGAGAAAAGCCGAATGGACGGCGCTTTGTCATTTTTTCTCCGCTGCTCTTACAATTCTTCCTTCCACTTGCGGTGTGACCGGACGATGTTTTTCCAAATATGTTTTTAAAGCTTCAAAATCTTTAATATAAAGTTCTTTGACTCTCCCTTCTTCCCTGGCTTTTTTAAACATGTGATAACCGGTGCGGCCGTCGGCGATAAAATTGGTTGTCACAACGGAATAGTATTTGTTTAAATCAAGCGGTTCAAAACTTTTTCCCGTTTTTACCTCAACGGCCCAAACCCTTTTACCCGGCGGCCGGTTTACATCATATTTAAACTTGAGCCCGGAAACTTGAGCAAATTTCCCTTTGCCGCTTTCCACATCGCTGACGCTGTTTTCCAACGCCTGCCATATTTCTTCCCCGCTCATACTGAGCACAATGAGATTATTTTGAAATGGAAGAACCGAAACGAGTTGTCCGAAAGTAATTTCCCCCGCAGGGATCGATGTTCTGATTTCTCCCGAATTGATCATGGCGATGTCTGTTTTGATATATTCATTCGCTTTTTCAAGAAAGGCGTCCGCAATTAAATTTCCTAAATTTGTCTCCATGCGCCGGATTTCATCTCGCTCCCCGTTTAGAAAAACTTCCGAATTGCCGACGGCTTTTTTCATCAGCTCTTCAACCGGCGTCTTATATTGAAAAAGCCGCTCTGCCGTGTCCCGGTCTTCAGGATATGAGGCCAGGGAAAGCAGTTGGCCATTGTGTCCCGTTATAATACCGTTCATATTGAATGCAACCTCGAGAAGACCGAGGTATTTCAGATGATCACCGGCCTGGACAATCAAAACGGGCTCCTCCTTGCCAATTACTTCCGGTTGGTGCAAAACCGTATGAGAGTGCCCCCCAATGATGACATCAATCCCTTTGACTGTTTTGGCAAGTTTGACATCTTCCTGGTATCCAAGATGGGAAAGGACGATGATTTTGTTAATTCCCGCTGCGGTCAATTGCTCAATAATTTCTTGCGCTTTTGCCGCCGGTTTCTCAAAAACCGTTTCTTCGCCGGGGTTGGAAAGTATTTTCGTATCCGGGGTCGTCAATCCGACAATGGCCACTCGTTCCCCATTATATTCTTTGACGATGGCGGGAAAAATCTTGCCCCCCTCGCAGGAGGTTCCAATTTGATTGGCCGCCAGCGGCGCCAAAAAACGGTCGGCCTTCAATTGCACATTTGCGGATACAAGGGGAAAGCGCGCCTTTTTGACAAAGGAAGCCAAAGGCCGGGAGCCTTTGTCAAACTCATGATTGCCAAGAGCCATGGCATCCGGCCCCAAGCGGTTCAGAAAAAACAAATCTGCGTTTGCCGCATATTTTAAAAAATACAACGTGCCGGAAAACACGTCGCCGGCATGAACGAGCAGTGTGTGTTCCTTGTGATTGCGAACCTGTTTAACGGCACTGAACAAACGGGGATATTGGTCGACATGGGCGTGGCTGTCGTTCATGTACATAATGGCAAGTGTAAAAGATTGTTCATCTTTCGGCGGGGTTTTTTCCGCAGCAACCGCTTTCGCAATATTTGACGGGACCGGCGCATCCGTCGAGCAACTGCCCTTTGCTCCGCACCATTCGGCCGCCGGTTCCTGTGCCTGCACGGGATGAACGCTCGGATGCAAAACGGCGCCCGCAAAAATGATGGCTGCTGCCGCCAGTGCGAGAATTCTTTTCAAGTTCCTCATCTCCACCCTTTCATCACTTCATTTGACGCAAAGCTTTGTTTAACAGTATTTTTCACAAAAATGAAAATAATATCCAAATAGCCCTTCCCGTCTGCCGGAAAACAAAAAAACTGTCCAAAAAGACCGGTTGTCTTTTTGGACAGTAACATCCGTCCGCCAACTAAAAATTCATCCGCGACTGCCCGCCGTCGACATTGATACTGGCGCCGATGATCCAAGAGGCTTTTTCAGAAGCGAGGAAGACGACGACATTGGCCACTTCTTCCGGAGTGCCAAAACGGCCGGCCGGTATTTCATTTTTCACAAATTGCTTAATTTTTTCCGGATCTTTTTTCAGCCGTTTTTTCCAATTGCCGGTTTCATGGAGGATGCTGCCCGGGGCGACGCTGTTCACACGGATGCCAAAGGGCGCCATCTCGTTGGCAAACGCTTTCGTAAAACTGATGAGAGCCGCCTTGGCATTATTGTATGTAACCCTTCCGCCGCTCTCCCGGCCGTAAAGGGAAGTAATATTCACAATGGAACCCTTCCCCGCCTTTTTCATGTGGCCGGCCGCCAGTTTGCTCAAATGGACGGCGGAAAAATAATTTAATTCCATTGCCGCATGGAACAGTTCCATGTCCGTTTCCATCGCTTTTCCACCGTTGCTTCCGCCGGCATTATTGATTAACACATCGATGGCACCATGATCTTTTATAAATGAAGAAATCAAATTTTCCCGCTCTTCTTTCACTGTGACATCCGCTTGATAAATCGATACGTTTCCGCCCAGTTCTTCCTTGGCGCGGCGCAAATCATCCAGATTGCGGGCGCTGATGGCCACCACCGCTCCTTCATCGACAAACGCTTTGGCAATCGCCTTTCCAATTCCTTTCGAACCGCCGGTAACAAGCACTTTTTTTCCCTGCAATTTCAAATCCATGTGGCAAAACTCCTATCATTTTGTCAATTTTTGTTCTTTATTTTCATCATACCATGAATCGGTGACAAATAAAAAAATCAGTTCCTGAAAAAGGAACTGATTTGCCTCCCCAAATGCAGCCGCAAATGCCGTAACTTTCAAAAAGAAAGTTTAAAACCACCTCTCCACCAGGTGGGTGTTCTCAGAAACGTTCCTGCATGTTCTCCATGTCTTATAGACGGAGACCTGTCATTTCCGTTTCGATGTTAAACTCCCTTTTCATACGTATAAGGTTTAAACTTTTCTTCGCTTACGAACAATGCAGCCGGTGAATTAATCATAAACCACGTTTTGCTATATTGCAATAGTAAAAACACACCAAAAGTATATTTTGTTAAAATGTTCCATCCGAGTGGCCGGCCGAATCGGAATGTGAAGTGTTTTTCCTCTCTTCCGGAAGTTTTTCAATGCCCATTTTCCGCAAAGAACGTTCGATTTTTTGAAGTTCTTCCCGTTCAGTGACAACAAAAAACTTCGTTGTGAAAAATCTCCTTCTCAGCACCACGGTCAACTTGTATTTATTATTAATGCGTGGATCCAGTCCGTATAGCTCGTGCCAGCGGACAATCTCCTCCGTCTTGTATCCGCGAATCAGGCCGGTGGGAAGATAACGTCCGTTTAAAATCATTCCGTCGGGCAAAATATACAGGTTTCCGGGATGCTTGACCGCGAGGAGGATAGCCAAAAATAAATAAAGGAACGTGGGCAAAAGAGCCGGATTTAAATCGACGACCACCGCGACCACAAATAAAATTCCAAGCGCGAAAAGGGCAGCCACGGTCCCCCATTGAACAATCCGGTATGTTTTTGTGTCTCTATGGAGGGGCTTCATTTCTTTCCATTCATTAGGAATAAGGATATGTTTCATTTCTTCTTCCCCGCCGGGATAGAGCGCTTCCTCAACCCGTCGGATGCCGGCGGTCACGTGGTACAGGTTGCGCAGCAAATAATAAACGCCAAAAATAAACAAGAGCAGCAAGAAAATGTCCCATAACATAAATAACTCCCTTTCACCGCAACTGTTATTTCATACGAGGTTAAGCCCAGACAACTTTCCTAAATTGTACCATGAGAGCGCCTGTCCTGTGAAGGGCATATTGCACCATGCATGCCGCAACGGACATTTCATGGCAACAAATGCAAAGCGTTGCTTCATCTCCGGCAAGCGGCAAATCATCCCCCGCAAAAGCGTTCGTAAAACCGGCTATCCACAAATTTACAGACGGTACATGAAAAAGGTTTCCGGCGTTCCCGGCAAAATAGAAATTAAATTTACAATCATTGTATTATGTAAAATTCATTTCAATAGCAGGACAAACAACGGCAATTCTCACCTGGTTTGTTTCACGTTGTCTTAAAATGCCATCTCCCCCTTTGCGCATTTGCCCGCTTTTTCCCTCTTGTCCATCGATGTCCCGGCTAAATGTTCACATCGCCTTAATCTTTGGCAGCCGCACTAGATGTAAAATCCTGGGATACACGATGCAAAAGCTTCACTCCAAAACATCCCTTCAACCGGTTTCCCCCGCCGGCCCTTTTTTCAGTAAAAAGGTCGTATTGACCATCCTGGTCTAAAATGATATATTAAAATTACATAGACCAAGGTGGTCTATTCTTTAGAGGAGGCAGAGCTGAACGAATGACGGAAAAATTTCTCAAACTTGATGAAGAGAAACAAAAGCGCATCATTCATGCCGCTTTAAAAGAATTCGCCGAAAAAGGATATGAACAAGCTTCCACCAACCAGATAGTCAAAGAAGCCGGTATTGGCAAGGGCATGCTGTTTTATTACTTTGAGACAAAAGAAAAGCTCTTCAACTATCTCGTAAATTATTGTTTGGATATTCTCGGGAAACATTTTCTTTCCTTCATACCGGAAGACAGCCCTGATTTCATCGAAAAACTGGCCGGCATATCCAAATTGAAATTCAAATTTTACACCGAATTCCCCCTCGAATGGGAATTTCTGAGCAGATTTTTTGTGGAGCACGGATTGGAACTCCCTGAAGAAGCGAGAAAAAAATATGAAGAAATTTATGCGGTCAGCATGGAAAAATTTTTCGGCAATAATCGAATTGATAAATCCCTGTTCCGGGACGACATTGACGCGGAAAAAGCGTTCCAATTGATTCAATGGGCCATCAAGGGATACCAGAACGAACTTTTGGAACGGTTCAAAAACAAAACCGTTAACATGGAAGATGTGGAACCTCTCTGGGATGAGTTTGACGAATATTTGGAAATCCTAAAAACTTGTTTTTATAAATAGAAGAGGTGATGCAAGTGGCAATCATTGAGGTGAACGGAGTCACTAAAAAATTCGGTAGATTCACGGCGTTGGACAACATTCGTTTCACGGTGAATGAAGGGCAAATCTGCGGATTTATCGGTCCGAACGGAGCCGGAAAAACGACCACTCTCCGCATTCTTCTCGGTCTGCTGAAGGCGACAAAAGGGGAAGCGAAAATTTTTGGCCTGGACGCTTGGAAAGATGCGGTGGAGATTCATAAAAGAGTCTCTTACGTCCCCGGCGATGTCAATCTGTGGCCCAATTTGACCGGCGGAGAAGTCATTGATCTCTTCCTGAAAATGCGGGGAAACGGAGATAAGAAAAAGCGGAACGAATTGGTGGAAAGATTTGACCTAGATCCAAGCAAAAAATGCCGTACATATTCCAAAGGAAACCGCCAAAAAGTTGCGCTCATTGCCGCGTTGGCCTGTGACGCCGATCTTTACATTTTCGACGAACCAACTTCCGGCTTGGATCCGCTGATGGAGAACGTCTTTCAAGAATGCATCCGGGAAGCGAGAACAGAGGGCAAAAGCGTCCTTTTATCCAGCCATATACTTTCAGAGGTGGAAAAAGTCTGTGACCACATTGTCATTATCCGCAAGGGAAAAATTATCGAAACAGGCTCGTTGGATGAAATGCGCCATTTAACACGCAACAAAATCACTCTGCAAACCAAAACGCCTGTTACCGGTCTCAAAGGTTTTCCCGGCGTCCACCATCTCATTGAGGAAAATTCCCTCATCTCTTTTCAGGTGGATACGGAGCATATGGATGAAGTCATTCGCCACATCAGCCAATTCGGCATTCTCAAATTGGAATGCGTGCCGCCCACCTTGGAAGATTTATTTATGCGCCATTATCAGAGAACGGAAGCCCCCGACAGAGGGGGAGATTTATCATGAACAAATACTTTCAAGGAACCGGACAAATTTTAAAACTCATCTTCCGCCAAGACCGGTTCAAGATGACCGTGTGGCTTCTGTGCTTAATTGCGATCACCGTTACCGTTGCTTACGCGTATCCCGATGTATATAAAACGGAGAGAGATATCACGGGATTTGTCCTGACGATGCAAAACCCGGCCATGGAAGCGATGCTCGGTCCTGTTTACGATGCGGATACACGTTTGGTTGCCGCCATTTTTGCCCATGAAATGCTTCTTTTTACTGCGATTGCCGTGGCCATCATGAACATTCTCCTCATCGGACGATCGACGAGAACCGATGAAGAAGACGGCCGCTTGGAATTGTTGCAGTCTTTGCCGGTTGGACGTCTGTCGCATATCACCGCAGTGATGCTCGAAGCCGTCATCCTCAATTTGATTCTTGTCATTTTCATCGGAACCGGACTGTCCGCCGTCGGCCTTGAGGGGATGACCGTGGAAGCTTCTTTCCTTTATGGCAGCATCCTCGGTTCGGCAGGATTTTTCTTCGCATCCGTCACCGCGTTGTTCGCCCAATTGGCAAAAACTTCGCGGGGAACAATCGGCTTATCTTTTGCCGTATTAATTGTTTCCTATATTGTCCGGGCTATCGGAGATGTCGAGAGCGAAACTCTCTCCCTCCTTTCGCCGTTGGGATGGACAGTGCGGAGCGGAGTGTTTATTGACAACAAATGGTGGCCGGTCCTGATTTCTCTTGCTGCCGGCATCATCTTGTCTGTTCTCGTCTTTTATTTGAACCAAATCCGGGATTTGGGAGGCGGCTTCATACCGGAAATGAAAGGCAGGACGCATGCCTCTGCCTTGTTAAAAACACCTCTCGGCTTTGTTTTCAGAATGCAGCGAACAAACATTATGGCCTGGGCTGTCGGCATGTTTTTGTTAAGTGCCGCTTTCGGCGCCATTCTCGGGGATATGGAAAAATATTATTCCAGTATGGAACTGCTGCAAGCCTTTTTGTCAAGCAGTCCCGGCCGCACTTTTATGGAACAGTTTATGGCCGTATTAATTGTCATTTTAACGATCTTCGGTGCAATCCCGGCCGTGATGTCTGTTTTAAAACTTAAAAGTGAAGAAAATAAAAACCGGACGGAATCCATCTACAGCTGTCCTGTTTCACGGACCGGCGTACTGGCTTCCTATGTCACTGCGGCCGTTATCGTCAGCATTATCATGATGCTGGCAACAGCACTCGGCTTATGGTCGACAAGCACGGCCGTTCTGGATGAAACCATTACTCTCGGAAAAATGTTAAAATCCGTACTCGTTTACTTGCCGGCCATCTGGATTATGATTTCCATCGGCGTGTTTTTAATCGGATTTTTTCCGAGAGCGGCATCGGCCGTTTGGCTATACGTAGTTTTCTGTTTTGTCGTGGTATATTTAGGCGACCTGCTCAAATTTCCCGAATGGCTCATGAACATATCGTCCTTCACCCATGTGCCCCGCCTGTTTGTGGAAGAAGGCGGTGTTCCGGCTTTGGCCGTCATGACGGTGCTAAGCGTTATCATCACTCTTTGCGGATTTATCGGTTATAGAAGACGCGATATTACCGGATAAGGTTCATAGTGGCAACAAGAAACCAGGACAGGGCTTGTCCTGGTTTTTCATTGTTTATGTGAACCATGATCATTGTATGAAAGCAGATTATACCAACACTGGCTCTTCCTTTACCTCTTCCCAATAATAATGTACGACCTCTTTGCGGACGACTTCCGGACACTCCACTTCATCGCCCCAGGAGTCAAAGTTGTTTACGCCGTTCAGCCGTTGGATTTCCACGCTGTAATATTTGCCTTTGTACTTGAAAATGATCTCCACCATCTCGCAGCATCCGGCATCGTCTTTTCCCAGCATTTCCACAAACTCAAGACCGTACTCCTTATGATCCCTGCCTTCAGCTACTGACTCAAGAATAACATCTTTTGGAAATTTCATTATTAAATTCGCTCCTTTTTTAATGGCAATATTATTAATTACCAAAAACCAAACGAATAAACGACGGATAAGTGCAATACCAAAGGCTTTTCCGCAAAAAACGACACACCGGGAAGAGACAAAGTTTTGTTGGTATAATAACAGTTGTCTAAAAATTTTTTATTTTTTAAACTACCTCACTTTTTGAAAAATTTATCTTTCTATCTATATTTTGCGAATAAGTGTGACAAAAATCAAGGTCAAAAGGGGCATAAATAATGAAAACTTCGTTACAAAACTATTAACAAATTGCAAACATTAAAAAACGGGGACTGGCTTAAAAATTTTTTCATAAAAAAACCGCGCCGGTTAAAATCGACTTTTTTCGACAAATGCGGACCGCAGAGAACGAAGCTTTGCGCCCTGTATACGGTCCGGCGGCGGTGGAAAGCCGGCAGGAGGTTCGCGGAAATGAGAAAAATGACAAGAGCCGCCTGAGGAAACCGGGCGGCTCTTCCCTTCGCTTCACAGCTTCATGTTCACTTCTGCAAAAGTGGCCATGTCTTTCATCATGCGGACCGCCCCATCAATCATGGCAAACGACAAGGCGGCGCCGGAACCTTCACCGAGGCATAAATCCATATAGATCATCGGTTCAATGCCGAGAAGTTCGCTGGCTTTAGCCCCGCCCGGCTCGGCCGTCGCGTGGGAAGCAATGAGGAAATTCTTCACTTTCGGCTCAATGGAAACCGCAATGAGGGCCGCCGCCGTGGAAATATATCCGTCAACGACGACAGGGATGCGGGCGGCGGCACCGGCGAGCATGACACCGGCCATGCCGCCAATTTCAAGACCGCCCACTTTTGCCAAAACATCAATTCCGTCTTCAGGGTCCGGCTGATTCACTTCGATGGCCCGGCGAATGACATTCGCTTTATGTTCTTTTCCGCCTGGCCCCAAACCTGCTCCCTTCCCGGTAATTTCAAGGGGATCAATGTTTCCGAAAACGGAAACGATCGCTGTCGACGGTGTGGTATTGCAAATCCCCATTTCTCCGGTAGCGAGCACATTGGCACCCTTGGCGATTTCACTGTTGGCTATTTCGATTCCGACTTCAATGGATTTTACAGCCTCTTCCCTGGTCATGGCCGGTCCTTTGGCCATATTGGCCGTCCCGTATCTGATTTTTCTGTTGATTACATTGCAATCTTCAGGGAAATCTTTTTTAACGCCGACATCAACGGCAACCACTTTCGCTCCCGTCACGTTGGCCAGAGCGCAGACACCTGTTAAACCATTGGAAATATGCAAGGTCTGTTCATATGTAATAGTCTGCGGATTTCCCGTTACCCCCTCTTCATACACCCCATGATCGCCGGCCATCACAATGACCACTTTTTGATCTACGGCAGGATAAAGTGTACCTGTAATTCCGGAAAGCTGCACGGCCAAATCCTCCAGTCTGCCCAAACTTCGCGGAGGCTTGATTAAACTGTCCGCGTGTTTTCTCGCTTTTTCAGCCGCTTCCCGGTCCAGTTCGCCGATTTTTTGGATGGTTTCCTGCAACAGTTTCATAAGAATCTCCCCTTTTCTCATTTTTTCGCTTGTACTAAAGGAATTCATCAAACGTCTTGAAAGTGCACAAATTGGAAAGGTGCGGAAAAAATAAAAAAGTCCACAGTTTATTTCCAAAAGAAAATAAACTGTAGACTTTGCCATCATCTACAAGTCAAACGCATTCAGGCAGGTCTCCTGGCTCAGGTTCATCGTTTTATCAAGCCTTCCCGGATTGTTTCATCCAGTGGCATCATTTGATAAAACTCCCCATCACAGTGGCGGGTCCGCTGAAGATTTTCACTTCATTCCCTATTCTCCCGTTTCGGGCACCTGAAGCGGAACATATTCAATTTCGCTTTTAACATACTACAAAATTCTCATGAAGTAAATGGAAATTTATTTCCAACTTCTTCATCTTTTTTAATAAAGTGTCATAAGAAACAGGTTTTACAGAACTGCGGAAAGGATGTACGGAAAATGAAGCGGGCGAATTCGGAACTGTTTTATGAAAATGCGCGCTGCTTCTGTTGAATCTTTCACCAATCAAACAACCCACACAGAAAAATTTAAAAATTAAATAAAACAACTTCCATTTTCTGAAAAATGTGCTATAATAAACCTATCTCACTTTACCATTTATTGAAAACACCAAAGGTTCCACACCGGCCATTCAGCCTCGTTTGTCAAGCAAATGCTGCTTTGTCCCCTCATTCTTGAAGCCAATGGCTTCATTTCGTCCAACTTCCCCGTGAACAGCCGTAAAAAACGTCATCTTGGCTGCAACAGGACTAGATGAAAAGTTCAACGAACCAATGGTCAAGCGGCTGTTATTAACATTACAACCGTGAAAATATCTAATTTAGGGAGGGATTCTATGTATCAAATGAAGGAGAAGGAACAAATTTTCGTTTACACCGGTCCAGACGGTTCCGGCAGAAAAACGATTTCCAAAATGGTGGCAACGATGTTCGATATGGAAACGGTTATCTCATACACGACCCGTCCACCCCGGCATTACGAAAAGGATGGAGAAGATTACCATTTTGTCAGCGAAGAAGAATTTATGAAAATGAAAGACAACGGGGAATTTCTTGAACATGTGGAAATAGAAGGTTTTCATTACGGTATCCGCGAAGAAGATGTCGTCAAAGCCTTTGAAAATCACAACCTCATCTACTTAACCTTGAATCCTGAAGGGGCCGAAAAGCTTAAGAAGATGTACGGCGACAAAGTGATGAGGATTTTTATATATGCCGACAGGGACACGGTCATCGAACGGCAGCGGGCCAGACAAGACGATGAGGAAGCCATTGCACGGCATATGCGGCAATATGAGGCGACAATGAAATATCGAGATCAATGCGAATATGCATTTGAAAATTTTGACGCCCCCCAAGTTTCCTTCCAAGTAAGCGAAGTCATCGAAGCATTCCTCGAACGAAATCTGATTATTACAGATTAATAGCCGATATAATCTACTGCCCCCCAAAACTTTACAATGGAAGATGACCGCCGTCTTCCATTGTTCCCTTTCCTATATTTCTTGTCCCCTTTCCTGAAAATCTGTAATGGGTTTGTCCTCAAAGTGCCTATTTTTAATGACAAACGGGACGGCAAGCCCTCTGTTTTGTCCTCAATCAGACCCTTTAAAGCCTTATCTTGTGAAAAAGCAGGCCATTTTCCCTTAAAATGCCATTTTTAATGAAAACACAAAGTAAAAATTCGGCTATTTGTCTCTAAAACTTGGTTGATAAAGACATCCCCATAATCAAGATTTTCAGGTTACGCTTTCCCGTTCTTTCTCCGAAAAAGGATTTTTCATCCATCGCTGCGCGCGGTTTGGACAGGAATGTTTCTTTATCGTCTCAAAATCTGATTACACTTTTTAGCAGCGGTTTTTACCCCTTTCCCGCACGGGGACGCATGTTGTTGCAAATTTTTCGGCGGAAAGTTTTTCGCTTGTTTCGAAACCACCTTGCAAATGGTAGAATGAAAAGGGAAACAGCTGTTATGGAACATATCTTAACAACATTGCTCGGCGTGGAGGTAACAAAATGGTCTTTCGTTCCCGGCGGGATCAATATTTTTCCATCATGATGGCGATTGTAATAGTTGTCATTGCTGCCGTCACGCTTTTGCCAATCCTTTTTGATAAAAGCGCAACTCTTGGAACCGTCTTGTTTATGGTCGGATTATTTCTTTTTACGACGGCATTTTTGCTTTGGATCATCTTTTCCATCAAATATGTGTTTGAAGACGATCATTTATTTGTTAAAGGCGGGCCGTTTCGCAGCCGGATCCCTTACGATGAGATTACGCTCGTCACCCGCGCCACCGATATTCTCGTAGGATACCGCATATTGACGTCTAAGGACGCTTTGGAAATTTTTTATCAAAGGGGTCTATTGGGCAGCATTAAAATTTCTCCGAAAGATCAGGAGGCGTTCTTAAAAGAGCTTAAAAAACGCTGCCCCCATGCGGAATTTAGAATGTAGCCTTCTGCTTTTCTTTGGCCGAATCTTGTTTCCGGCCTGTCGGAAAAGTGAAGGCTTCTATATTATATTTCAACCGGCTTCTTGTGTTCCAAACCCCTTATTTATGTACAGGCACAACGGACGGCTCGACATCAGTCTTTATTTCCGATTAAAATGTCCAGTTCAACCGTAATTTCTCGGGGCGCTTTTTCCAAAAAGGCGGAAATCTTTTCTCCGCCGGCGTTCCAGGCAAGCGGTGTCATTGCCGTTAGCGCTTCGAGAGATTCTCTGTCCAGCGTTTTTGTATATTGAACGGTCTTCCGGTCTGTGAGCCGGAATTTTTCTTGAAAACGTTCAATCGTTTCTTTGTTCGAATACATTTCTTTTTCCGAACCGGAGTAAAAAAACGCGCGAAGTTCCTGCAAATAACCCGCCTTCGGAACCACTTTCAGCAACCGGCCTCCCGGTTTCAAGAGCCTTTCGAATTCACCGTAATTTGAAGGAGACAAAATATTTACAATCACATCGAAAGTTTCGGCTTTAAAAGGGGCTTGAGCCAAGTCGGCCACGCACCAGATTCTTTCACCACCGTAGGTGCGCGCCGCCGCTATAATGGCTTCTTTTGCAAGATCAATCCCGACTCCGGCGACTTTCCTCCCCTTGTCTTCAAGAAGCTGACAAATCTGTTGCAAATGGGTCCCCTCTCCGCAGCCGGAATCGAGAATGTACAACGTGCTTCCGGTACCGGCTGCAACAATGCCCGCGACAGCTTTTGTCACCGGTTCAAAAAAGCCTTTCTCCGCCATCAGCTTTCTGCGCGCCTCAAACAACTGTCTGTCATACTTGGTTTTCGCAGGGCGGGTAAGAAGATTCACGTACCCTTGTTTCGCAAAGTCAAAATTGTGGCCGTTTGAACATTTCAGACTGGCCGGCTGGACCACTTCCATGCCGGAAGCGCAGACGGGGCATTGAAACAGAAAAGAATGTTTTCCGGCATAAGCCGCACGGCGGAGTTTCTTGCTCGTTTTATGCAATATAGACACCTCTCCTAAGAAAGTTCCGTTCTTTTTATGATAACCGTACCGAAAGGCAGCGCGCAACGCCGGCGAAAAAGTG
>CALKIU010000157.1 GCA_937995745.1 uncultured Bacillaceae bacterium
TTGCCGTGAAGCGATGGCGGGGCATGTAGAATCGCAATACCGGCATCCGGCGTGTTCAAGCGGTCAACACGGCCCCGTTTGCACGGTGTCTTAATATTTTTGCTTTAAATGGTGATTTGATTGTTCTTCCTGCTCGGTTTTCAGATTTTTTGTCTCTTTTTTGTCCAGTTGATTGTTTTGATTTTGCAAAGGCGTTTTTTGCTGAGGATCGGTGATTTCAGCCGGTATTTCCGGCATTAGTCTTCCGGAAATTTCTGCTAATTCGTTCAAGATTCCTTGAACCGGTTTTCCTTCTTCGATATCCCCGGCTACTTTCCTTAATCTCGCGTTTAGGTCCGGGTCGGCAATGACAACCGCTTTTGCTCCGTACGGATCAGATTTCAGCGCTTCGGCGACGGCATATTTTACCGAACCGACTTTGGAACGGTCAATATATTCATCCACATCAATCCCCACAATGGCATATTTCCCCAGTACAACGGCTGTTGCGTCTTTTACCTCGGGCACACTTGATGCCAATTTCACGAGATGTCTTGAAATTTGCTGCCCGCTTTTTCGGTCTGTCGAATCAAGTGTACTGTTTTTTACTGTGATCGGCTGTGATTGCCGGCTTGTCTCATCTGTGGCGGTGTTGTTCCCGCCGCAGCCGGCTAAGAGAAGGAGGGTGAAAATACATATGAGCCATTTATACATTGTCATACCTCCATCTATGCCATCCGGTTCTCCATTTTTGCATTCTGCCGGTGGATAAAAACCTGTCTACGGTTAATGTGCGATTTTTCTTCTATCTTTATTCGAAAAAACATATATTTTACAAAGCCCATTTGTACAACAGCAATTGAGTTTGAGATCGTTAAATGCACAGGAGGAAGGGATTTGGATAAAATTTATGTGTTAGATACAAATGTTTTGCTTCAAGATCCTTATTCCATTTTTTCTTTCGAGGATAACGAAGTCGTTATACCGGCAGTGGTCCTGGAAGAAGTGGATTCGAAAAAAAGAAACATGGATGAAATCGGAAAAAACGCCCGGCAAGTATCAAGGCTCATTGACAGTCTGAGGCAGAACGGAAAATTGCACGAAAAAATTCCTTTAAACAACGGCGGGGCATTGAGAATTGAATTGAACCACCGTTCCTTTCAGCAACTGCAGGAGATTTTTATTGAGAAGACAAATGATAACCGCATACTGGCTGTTGCGAAAAATTTGTCTTTGGAAGAAGAGGCAAAAGAAAACGGCAAACAGGTTATTTTGGTGAGTAAGGATGCATTGGTGCGCGTAAAAGCAGATGCCATAGGGCTGAACGCTGAAGATTTTTTGAGTGACAGGGTCATTGAAGATGATCGGATTTATACGGGGATGCAGGAAGCCCGCGTTCCTGCCGATGTTCTCAATCGCTTTTACGAAAAGGGAGAAGTCCTTTCGGAAGAAGTTACGGAAAATCCGTTATATTCCAATCAGTTTGTCATTATGAAAGACGCTCTCGGCTCTTCAGCTTCAGCGCTGGGCATTTATGATAAAAACGAAAATAAGGTAAAGAAATTGACTTTAAATCATGAACAAATTTGGGGAATCCGTCCGCGCAACGTTCAGCAAACGATGGCCTTGGAGCTTTTGATGAGAAGAGACATCCCTCTCGTTACCTTAATGGGAAAAGCGGGCACCGGAAAAACATTGCTGGCTCTGGCCGCCGGGCTGATGCAACTGGAAGATTGCGGCTATTACAAAAAGCTGCTCATTGCAAAGCCGATTGTGCCGGTAGGAAAGGATCTCGGGTTTCTTCCCGGTGAAAAAGAAGACAAATTGAGGCCGTGGATGCAGCCGATTTATGATAATTTGGAGTTTTTATTTAATACGAAAAAACCGGGTGAATTGGACAATATTTTGGCAGGCATCGGTTCGATTGAAGTTGAAGCATTGACGTACATCAGGGGCAGAAGTATTCCCGATCAATACATCATCATTGATGAAGCGCAAAATTTAACGAAACATGAAATGAAAACGATATTAACGAGGGTGGGGGAAAGAAGCAAAATAGTTTTAATGGGCGATCCGGAACAAATTGACCATCCTTATTTGGATGCTTATAATAACGGTTTGACTTATGTTGTTGAAAAATTTAAAGACCAGGCTGTTTCCGGACATGTAAAACTGGTGAAAGGCGAGCGTTCAGCTCTTGCCCAGCTGGCCGCCGACTTATTGTAACGGATGTTGAACAAAACTGGTAAAATAATCAGTGGGGGCAAATTCGAGCCCCCACCGTCCGCATGTTTATTCCACGCGGAACGCTGTTACATTTTTGATTGGCTGGGAACGGTTTGAACCGTCGGGATAATAAATGTGGACGGGACCGTCTTCTTTCAGCATCTTTCCGTTTTTGGAAAAGTTGAGAATTAATTCTTTCCCCGTATCTAGAGGGAGAGCAATTTCTCCGTTGCGGGTTTCAATGATCAGATTCTGCGCATCCTCCAAAGGTTCGGCGTTTTCCAGGAACGGTTTGAGCGGCATGCAATAATTGCCGGCAAGTTCCTGATTCTCCCGTTGTCCGGATTCCTCTTTTAGACCGGTCGGCTGCGATGCGCCTTGTGTGATGGCCCGTTCCCATTGCAGTGACGTCTTTTTGATGAATTCCGCTTGCGAAGTTTGTTTTTCGGCAAAACTTTCTTTTCCCTCTAAAATGTCATCCAGTTCTTTCTTGCGTTCATCGAATATCCACACGGTCGGGTCCAAAGTTATTTGGTATTTAACTTTCCCCTTTATTAAGATAATGTAATCCATATGTACCTCCCCCTGGACAGAACTTTTAAACAGGCCTGTTTTCCGGACAGATTAGCCCGTCATGATTATAAGTATAACGGTAATGACCGGAATTGCCCACTGTTCTTTTTTTGTCTTATAATATTAAGAAAACAACCATTCCTTATATTTCTTGCAATTTTCGCTATGTATGGTTAGAATTTAATAAGTATAAACGTGCGGAAACGGGGGGAGAAGTGTTGGCATCCGATATGACCCTAGAACATCGGGAAAAAGCTTACGCCCTATTGAAGGCTGACGCTGAAAAAATTTTAAAATTAATAAAAGTGCAAATGGACCATTTAACAATGCCTCAGTGCCCTTTATATGAAGAAGTTTTAGATACACAAATGTTCGGTTTATCCAGGGAAATAGATTTTGCCGTGCGTCTCGGCCTAATTGACAGCAAGGAAGGAAAGGCCATAATGGATGAATTGGAAAGGGAACTTAATGCGCTGCATGAAGCGTCTTTAAAAAAATAAATGCCGGAAAACTCAAACGTTCGCTGCAGGATCGTTTGAGTTTTTTTAAAAAAATTTCCCCTTTTTGCTAAATAATGTTATCCGCTGACCACCCGTCTCCCAAACAGCCCATATTTTGTTTCTCGATTGCCGGAATCAAACGCTCAACAATACGGACAAAATCTTTTGGAGAAACGCAAATATAAGGAAGAGAGAAAGATGTTGAAAAAAATTCTCAAGTCGTACGATTACACGTTGGTCATTGTCGCCGTTTTATTGGCTGTATTCGGTTTAATTATGATCTATAGCGCAAGCGCGGTCACAGCGATGCAGATTTACGGCTATGAAAGCGACCATTTTTTTGCCAGACAGAGGCTTTTTCTTATTGCCGGAGCTTTCGTTTTTTTGTTTTTTGCCATCGTCCCGTACAAGTTATGGCTCAGCAATAAGTTATTGGTTCCGCTCGTCTTGGGAACGATAGCCGCTTTGGTGGCGCTCTTGTTTTTCGGCAGCGTGGCCGGAAATGCGCAAAGCTGGTTTGAGATTGGCAGGTTTAAAATTCAGCCGGCCGAGTTTGTGAAAATTGGCATGATTATTTATTTGTCGGCCGTTTACGCCAAGAAACAACCGTACATAAACGAATTTAACAAAGGTGTTGTTCCTCCGGTCATATATTTAGTCATCATTTGTTTTCTTATTATATTGCAGCCCGATTTCGGAACGGCGGGAATTATATTCTTGACGGGCGCTTGCATTATTTTGGCTTCCGGAATGAATTTTAAAAACATGATGAAACTGGCAGGGATTGGCACGTTATTCGCGGCTATAGCCTTTTTATTATTAAGGGATAAAATTATGACAAAAGGGGCCTTAACAAGAATACAGACATTTTTGGATCCTTTTTCCGTTGAAGACGCCGGAGGATATCAAATTGTTAATTCTTATATAGCGATTGCTTCCGGCGGCTTGAAAGGCCTCGGTCTCGGGGAAAGCATTCAAAAACTGGGCTACCTTCCCGAGCCGCATACCGATTTCATCATGGCCATTGTCGCTGAAGAATTGGGCCTCCTTGGAGTTTTGTTTGTCATTTTTTCACTCGGTTACATCGTTTTAAGGGGAATTTTGATCGGCTTGAAATGCAAAGACGCCTTCGGAAGTTTGCTTGCCTTTGGCATTGCCAGCATGATCGGCATTCAATCTTTTGTAAATTTGGGGGGAATTACAGGGATTATCCCTTTGACCGGCGTACCTCTTCCATTTGTCAGCTACGGCGGTTCCTCCATCTTGCAACTTTCCATTTCAATGGGCATTCTTTTAAACGTCTCGATGTTTGTCAATTATGAACAAAAATATAAAAATAAGGCAGGGAAAACCGGCGCAAAGAAACAGGGGAACGTTCGCTCCATTTCGAAGGGAACTGCAAAATTGCACCATTGACTCGATTCGTTTATGAAGATAGATAAAAAATTTTTTAGAAGTGTTTTTTATTTTAAAAAATATGATATATTTTTTTTAAATAAATCGTGTAAATATTTGTCAAAAAATTCAACAATTTGGGGTGTTTGCATTGAACAGGAATATACGCAAAGTATTAGTTGCCAATCGGGGAGAAATTGCCATTCGCGTTTTTCGGGCATGCACAGAATTGGGCATACGCACGGTGGCGATCTATTCCAAAGAAGATACCGGCTCCTATCACAGGTATAAGGCCGACGAAGCTTACTTGGTCGGAGAAGGAAAAAAGCCGATAGAGGCTTATTTAGATATAGAAGGCATTATCGAAATCGCCAAAGCGACGGGCGTTGACGCGATTCATCCCGGTTACGGATTTTTATCGGAAAATATAGAATTTGCCAAAAGATGTGAAGAAGAAGGCCTCATCTTCATCGGTCCGGAAATCAGGCATTTGGAGATGTTCGGCGATAAAGTGAAGGCCCGCAAGCAGGCCAAAGCAGCCGGCGTTCCCGTCTTGCCGGGAAGCGACGGTCCGGTGGAAAGTTTGGATGAGGTTATTGCCTTTGGAGAAAAGTATGGTTATCCGATTATCATAAAAGCGGCACTCGGCGGTGGGGGCCGGGGGATGAGAATCGTCAACAATCCCGGGGAATTAAAGGCGGCTTACGAACGGGCAAAATCGGAAGCGAAAGCGGCTTTTGGGAGCGACGAAGTATATGTGGAAAAATTGATTGAACGGCCGAAACATATAGAAGTGCAAGTGATCGGCGACAAACACGGAAATATTGTCCATCTGTATGAAAGAGATTGTTCCGTACAGCGGCGCCACCAAAAGGTCGTTGAAGTTGCCCCCTGCGTTTCCCTCGACCGGAAATTGCAGGAAGAGATTTGCCAGGCAGCGGTAAAATTGATGAAGAACGTCCGGTATGTCAATGTGGGGACTGTGGAGTTTCTAGTGGCCGATGACAAGTTTTATTTCATTGAAGTCAATCCCCGTATTCAAGTGGAACATACGATCACGGAAATGATCACGGGGATCGATATTGTTCAGACGCAAATACTTGTCGCGGAAGGACACAGCATTCATTCGCGTAAAGTAGGCATTCCGAAACAAGAAGAAATTAAACCCCACGGATACGCCATTCAATGCCGGGTGACGACTGAAGATCCGTTAAATAATTTTTTGCCGGACACCGGCCGGATCATGGCTTACCGATCCGGGGGCGGATTTGGCATCCGTCTAGACGCAGGCAACAGTTTTCAAGGCGCGCTCATTACCCCGTATTATGACAGTTTGTTGGTAAAAGTTTCGACTCATGCCATGACTTTCGAGCAAGCAGCCGCAAAAATGATCAGAACGCTCAGGGAGTTCAGAATCCGCGGCATTAAAACAAATATTCCCTTTCTTGTCAATGTGATCAAGCATCCGAAATTCCAAAAGGGAGAATATGATACGGCGTTTATTGATGAAACTCCCGAACTGTTTGAATTTCCGCCGAGCAAAGACCGGGGCACAAAAATGCTCACTTACATCGGTAACGTAACGGTCAATGGTTTTCCGGGAATTGTGAAAAAGAAAAGGCCCGTTTTTGACCGGCCCCGCATTCCGAAAGTGAGGCGGGATGCCCCGTATCCTGAGGGAACAAAGCAAATCCTAGAAGAACAAGGTCCGGATGGTCTCGTCCAATGGATCAAAGCCCAAAAGGACGTCTTGCTCACGGACACCACTTTCCGGGACGCCCATCAGTCACTTTTGGCGACAAGAATGCGAACGATTGACATGATGAATGTCGCAGCGCCGACTGCAAAATTGCTTTCCGGATTGTTTTCTTTTGAAATGTGGGGAGGAGCCACCTTTGATGTCGCTTACCGCTTCTTGAGGGAAGATCCGTGGGACAGACTGGCCAAAATCAGAAAAGCGATTCCCAATGTCTTATTGCAAATGCTGTTAAGGGCATCGAATGCGGTCGGTTACAAAAATTATCCGGACAATGTCATCAGGGAATTTGTCGGGCAATCCGCCGCCGCGGGCATCGATGTATTCCGCATTTTTGACAGCCTGAACTGGGTCAAAGGCATGGAAGTGGCGATTGATGCCGTCCGCAGCTCGGGAAAAATCGCCGAGGCTTCCATTTGTTACACCGGAGACATTCTTGACCCGACAAGAAAGAAGTATACTTTGGATTACTATAAAAATTTGGCGAAAGAGCTCGAGCAGCAAGGGGCGCACATTCTCGGCATCAAGGACATGGCGGGCTTGCTGAAGCCGGAAGCGGCATATGAGCTGATATCCGCTTTAAAAGAAACGGTCGACATTCCGATCCATCTTCATACACATGATACGAGCGGAAACGGCATTTTCACATATGCCAGAGCCGTTGAAGCAGGAGTGGATATCGTGGATGTTGCCGTCAGTTCCATGGCCGGGCTCACTTCCCAGCCGAGCGCCAATTCGCTTTATTATGCACTATCCGGCAACGTACGCCAGCCGAAGATAGACATAGACGCTTTGGAGCGGCTGTCCCGCTATTGGGAAGATGTTCGAAAATATTATCAAGATTTTGAAAGCGGCATGAAAGCGCCCCATACGGAAGTTTACCAACATGAAATGCCCGGGGGCCAATACAGCAATTTGCAGCAGCAGGCAAAAGCGGTAGGGTTGGGCGACAGATGGGATGAAGTAAAAGAAATGTACGCCCGTGTGAACCAAATGTTCGGAGATATTGTCAAAGTGACGCCGTCTTCGAAAGTAGTCGGCGACATGGCCCTTTTCATGGTGCAAAATGATTTGACTGAAGAAGATGTTTTAAAGAAAGGCATGACCATCGATTTTCCTGATTCGGTTGTCGAATTTTTTGCCGGATATTTGGGACAGCCGGCAGGCGGTTTTCCGAAAGAATTGCAAAAAGTGATTCTGAAAGGGAAAGAACCGATCACCGTTCGCCCCGGAGAACTTCTTGAACCTGTTGATTTTGAAGAGATTGAGAAAATATTGAACAAAAAACTGGACCGTCCGGCTACAAGATACGATGTTCTCGCTTATGCATTGTATCCAAAGGTATTTTTGGAGTATGCAGAAGCGGTTGAAAAATATGGCGATCTTTCCGTTCTCGATACCCCCACCTTCTTTTACGGCATGCGACTTGGGGAAGAAATCGAGGTGGAAATTGAAACAGGAAAAACATTGATCGTGAAATTGGTGGCCATCGGACCGCCGCAAGCAGACGGAACAAGGGTGGTCTATTTTGAATTGAACGGCCAGCCCCGGGAAGTGATTATAAAAGACTTGAACATTAAATCTGCCGTCGCCGAGAAAATCAAGGCCGATCCGGACAATGAAAACCATATCGGAGCCACGATGCCCGGCACTGTAATCAAAATTTTGGTTGAAAAAGGGGAAAAGGTGGAAAGAGGCGACCACCTCTTGATTACGGAAGCGATGAAAATGGAGACGACTGTCCAGGCTCCGTTTACCGGCACGGTGAAAGATATATATGTTTCCAGCGGAGACAGCATTCAAACGGGTGACCTGTTAATTGAACTGGAAAGAAAATGAATTTTCGCAATGAAATGAAAAAAGGCTGCCATTTGCCCGGAGAGAAAATCCCGGCAAATGGGCAGTCTTTTTTGTTCGCGAATTAGAATGGCGGCCGGAATCAAGAATCCCGATTATTGCATCGATGTCGCGGTAGAAATCGACGAAGAGGAAGGCTCTTTTTTCACTTCTTGCAAAGAAAGTTCCTTTTTTCTGCTCCGCAAAGAGAGAAGAACAAAATAGCTCAAAATCCCAAATAGACAAATAATGAAAAACGCATGGGCCAAAGAAATGATTAAATTGATTCTGCTGAAAACAACCAGTGCCCCGGTGCCGACTTGGAGGGTGATGAGAAAAAAGGCCGCCATCCACCAACGGTACACCCATTTTTCGCTTTTATAATTTTTCAGGGCGAGAAAAGCAATATAACCGATCCATAGAAAAAGAAGCCCCGCCGCAAAACGATGTCCCATTTGCACCCATTCTTGGAAGTTTGCCGGCCAGGCTAAAACATTGTTCACACAGAACGGCCAATCTTTGCAAGCCAGGCTGGCATCGGCATGCCGGACGAGTGCGCCTGTATAGACGACCAGAAAACTGTAGATCGTGACCGCATAGATGTGTGTGCGCAATGGTTTCTGCAAAAAAGGATTTTCTGTGTTTACTTTTTTATCGGCTTCCAAGATGAGCATGGTCAACAGGAAGACGGTCGCAAAAGATATTAGTGAAATGCCGAAATGGGCGGCCAAAACGGCATCGGATTGATCAAAAACAACGGCGGCGGCCCCGAGAAGCGATTGCACGATAAGAAATACGACAGCCAGTATGGATAATAATTTTGTTTCCCGCAAATGTCCGACAGCCCTCCATGCCCAAACAGCAAGTATCACGACCATGATGCCAACCACGCCAGACACGAGTCTGTGCGCCAGCTCAAAGATCAACTCCGCACTGAATTCATCAGGAATCCATTTCCCGTGGCACAAGGGCCACGAACGTCCGCATCCCAAGCCCGAGTCAGTCTTCGTTACCAAAGCCCCTCCAAGAAGAACAAAAATCATGCCGACAGTAGTCAGAATGGCAAACGGTTTTAATATTTTTTTCATTTTCTCACCTTTTCACAAAAAGTTCACTAAATTGTCAAAACCAAGAAGCCTTTCCTATAATAATTTGTTTAGTTTTAGGAATATTCTGGTAATAATAATACATGATTTCCTTGAAAAAGAACAGTAATATAGAAAACATTAAATTACAAATGTGTAAAAAACTTGAAATATGTATGAGATTTTGCTAGAAATAGAATAAAAGATTTTCCATATTTTTCCCATTTTATACTTTAGAGCACCGGATTTTAAACAGAAAAAAAGATTATTCCGGTCAACGGGAGCCGTGATTCCGGGAGGGGGTTGGAAAGAGGTTTTCATACAGGATTATGCAGAAAAGACGTCTTTGAAACTAGTGAAAATGAGGGGGGAGGCCCTGGGTGAATCCAAGAGTTTTGCAGGAGACACAAATACGGGAAAACAATGCGAAAATGGAACGGGCCGTAAACCGTACAAGTCTCCTGAAAGAATTTTTCGCGTTGATTAAGATTGGCATTGTTTATTCAAATCTGCTCACTGTCTTTGCAGGAACCTGGCTGGCGCTCTATTTTTCTCGTCTCGGCGCGCTGGATCATTTGGACATTGTTTTTTTCACCCTGTCGGGAGCTGCTTTAATTATCGCTGGATCGTGCGCGATTAACAATCTTTTGGACCGCGACATTGATGTTTTTATGGAGAGAACGAAAGACAGGCCGACAGTCACCGGTAGAGCAGGTCCGTATAAAGTTTTGTTTATGGGTTTCGCATTTATAGCGGCGGGACTGCTCTTCTTGCTTCAAACGACATTGACGGCAGCCATTCTCGGAATCATCGGTGTTTTCAGTTATGTTGTGCTTTACACAATTTGGACAAAACGCCGGTATGTCGCCAATACAATAGTGGGCAGCATTTCCGGTGCCGTTCCTCCTTTAATCGGGTGGGCGGCGGTGGATCCGGATCTTCATCTGCTGGCATGGGGATTATTCTTGATCATGTTTATATGGCAGCCTCCCCATTTTTATTCGCTGGCGATGAAGAGAGCGGAAGAATACAGGGCTGCAGGCGTGCCCATGCTCCCTGTTGTTAAGGGAGAGGAAAGGGCAAAAAGAAGCACCATTTTGTGGATTGCCTTGCTTTTTCCAGCCGCTTTTATCCTCTATCCGCTTGGAATGCCGTTAATCATCTGGGCCTCAGCTTTGAACCTGTACTGGTTCGTCATGGCCCTGTATCTTTACCGTAAAAAGACGGCGCAGGAATGGGCGCAGAAGATGTTTGTGTTCTCCCTGCAATATTTGCCCTTGTTGTTTCTGTCCATGATCGCCATTACATTCCTATAGCCGGAATCCGGGGAAGGACTTTCTTTTCACGAGCCGGAAAAGAAAGTATCCGATATAACCGAGTTCAATTTTCAGGAAAGAGGTGTTTAGTAGGTTATGAAAAGGTTTACAAGCTGGCGCCTTTTCCTCTTATCGGCATTGGTAACGTTCCTGTTATCCGGTTGCGGTGAACCTTATGTGTCAGCGTTGAAACCGGCGGGAGAGGTTGCACAAAAGCAGTACGAATTGATCCTTTTGAGCACTGCCATTATGATATTGGTTATTCTCGTTGTCACTGTTCTTTTTGTAATCGTGTTAATCCGGTTCAGAAGGAAGGATGACAGAATCCCGGAACAGGTGGAAGGGAACACGAAGCTGGAAATCATTTGGACTGTCATCCCGATCATTTTGCTGTTGATTTTGGCCATCCCGACGGTGAAAGGAACGTTTGCTCTCGCTGACATGTCAGGAACGGACAAAGAGGGTGCGGTTGTGGTCAACGTGCGCGCGAGCTTGTACTGGTGGGAATTTGAATATCCGAACGAAGGAATCGTCACCAGCCAGGAATTGGTTTTACCCACCGATGAAAGAATCTATTTTCATGTGACCGCGTCAGATGTCAAACATTCTTTTTGGATTCCCGCTCTCGGAGGAAAACTTGACACGAATCCGGATAACGTAAATTCTTTCTGGCTTGAGATTGACAGTGAAGCCGCAGAAGAGGCCGGAAACCTCTTTTACGGGAAATGCGCCGAATTATGCGGTCCTTCCCATGCTTTGATGGATTTTAAAGTGCGTGCTGTCTCTCGCGAAGAATATGAACGTTGGGTTGAGGGGATGAAAGCTGTCACGGAGCCGAAGGAACCGGAAACGGCACTCGCAAAAAAAGGGCAAGAAGTATTTAATGAAAAAGGATGCATCAGCTGTCATGCGGTCACAGCGGCAAATACCGCTCCCGCGGAGGCAAGGATTGGTCCAAACCTCACAGATTTTGGCGAACGCGCCTTTGTAGCGGGAATTCTCGAAAATAACAGGGAAGAAATCAAAAGATGGTTGAGGAATCCGGAAAAAGTAAAACCTGCCAATAAGATGACAGGAACTTATGAACCATTGACAGAGGAAGAGCTAGAGGCTTTGGCAGAATATCTCATGAGCTTAAAGGTGACTGAATAAAAGGGGATCATTTTTGAGGAGGTAAAACCGTGAGCAGTTACGCGCAGAAGAGAGGTTTTCTCGCCACTTTGTGGGATTATTTGACGACGGTAGACCACAAAAAGATTGCCGTACTCTATCTGGTTGCGGGCGGATTCTTCTTTGTTCTCGGCGGGATAGAAGCCATTTTGATTCGCGTACAATTAGCCGTCCCGAATAATGATTTTTTGTCAGCGGATATGTTTAACCAAGTGATGACGATGCACGGGACGACAATGATCTTTTTCGCTGCCATGCCCCTCTTGTTTGCGTTGATGAACGCGGTTCTTCCTTTGCAAATCGGGGCCCGTGATGTCGCTTTTCCGTTCGTCAATGCATTGGGTTTTTGGATGTTCTTCTTTGGCGGAATATTCTTGAATTTGTCTTGGTTTTTAGGAGGGGCTCCGGACGCAGGGTGGACTTCTTACGCTTCGTTGTCTTTGGCTTCTGAAGGAAAGAGGATTGATTTTTACACGCTCGGAATCCAAATTTCAGGTTTCGGAACTTTGATGGCGGGCATTAATTTTCTTGTCACGATTATCAACATGAGGACGACCGGAATGACATTCATGCGGATGCCGATGTTCACATGGACAACTTTTGTCGCTTCTGCACTTATATTGTTCGCTTTTCCGCCACTAACAATTAGCATTTTTTTCCTTATCTTTGATCGTCTTTTCGGTTCGCAGTTTTTCAACGTGGAGATGGGCGGCAACACCATTATCTGGGAACACCTCTTTTGGATATTTGGACATCCGGAAGTCTATATCTTAGTTCTGCCAGCTTTTGGAATATTTTCTGAAGTAATTTCCATTTTTTCGCGGAAGCGCTTGTTTGGTTATGCCTCAATGGTGTTCGCAACGGTTCTCATCGGCTTCCTCGGTTTCATGGTGTGGGCGCACCATATGTTTACAACCGGACTTGGGCCGATCGCCAATGCCATCTTTGCCGTAGCAACGATGGCGATTGCCGTACCGACCGGGATAAAGATTTTCAACTGGCTTTTGACGATGTGGGGCGGAAGCATCAAATTAACGACTCCGATGCTGTACGCTTTAGGTTTTATCCCGTCTTTTGTCATCGGAGGAGTAACGGGAATCATGAATGCGGCTTCGATGGCGGATTATCAATATCATGACACCTATTTTGTCGTCGGACATTTCCATTACACCATCCTTGGCGGTGTTGTCTTTGCAATTTTAGCGGGACTTCATTTGTACTGGCCGAAGATGTTTGGAACGATGTTAAACGAAACTCTTGGAAAAATAACGTTCTGGCTGTTTTTCATCGGTTTCCATCTCACCTTCTTTGTGCAGCATTTTCTTGGTTTAATGGGCATGCCGCGCAGAACGTATACATTTTTGGAAGGACAGGGATTGGAAACAGGCAACATGGTCAGCAGCATAGGTGCGGCTTTCATGGCGGTTGGTGCAATTGTTCTTGTCATCAATATCATTATTACATCCGTAAAAAATCAGAAAGTCGGCAACGATCCGTGGGAAGACGGGCGCACATTGGAATGGAGCGTTTCATCGCCGCCGCCGCACTACAACTTTAAGCAGCTGCCGCTCGTACGGGGCATCGACGCTTACTGGATTGAAAAGATGGAGGGAAGAAAGGAAATGACACCCGCCGAACCGCTGGGGGATATCCATATGCCAAATTCGTCTTTCATCCCGTTCATGATTTCTTTCGGATTGTTTGTCGCGGCTTTTGGGGCTATGTACCGTCCTGATTACAGCTGGGGACTGCCTGTGTTGGTCGGAGGTTTGGTCATTACATTCGGCTCCATGTTAATCCGCTCCTTGAAGGATGACCACGGCCACTACATTAAAAAAGAAGAGTTGATGGATGACAGCGATAAGGGGGTTCAGGCATAATGCAAATTCAAGAGAAATTGTCGTTTGAAACTTGGCCTGCCGCTCCCGAGAAAGAAACATTGGAAGGACAAAACAAAGTTTTGGGTTTCTGGCTTTTTCTCGGCGGGGAAACAGTGCTGTTTGCCACTTTGTTTGCCACTTATCTCGCCTTAAAAGACTCGGTGCCGGGACCCGGGCATGCGCTGGCGAAAGATCTCTTTTCCATGCCCCTCGTTTTCTTGATGACGATGCTTTTGTTGACGAGTTCTTTGACAAGCGTATATGCCATTTATCATATGAAAAACTTTAATGCCAAAAAGATGAAATTTTGGTTTGTTGTCACAGTGTTGCTCGGGCTAGGATTTTTGGCGTGTGAAATTTATGAGTTCAACCATTATGTTCGTGATTTTAATCATACTTTTTCCAGCAGCGCATTTGGTTCGGCGTTTTATACGCTTGTCGGTTTCCACGGTGCCCATGTCATCTTCGGTTTAGGCTGGATTACGGGCTTGGTGGTGCGCAATTGGCGGAGAGAATTGAGTTTGTATACGGCGCCGAAATTTTATTTGGCCAGCCTATACTGGCACTTCATTGATGTCGTTTGGGTGTTCATCTTCTCGGTAGTATATTTAATGGGAATGGTGGGGTGAGCGGATGGTGAAAGGACAAATTGAAACGGAAAACCGGGTACAAGTGCAGTACCGTTTGGAACGAAACAAGAAAGACATGCGGCACCAGTTTATTAGCTTTCTGTTAATGATTTTCTTGACTCTTGTCGCTTTTATGGCAGTCGGCTTTGGCAACTTTTCCGCCAAATTTGTAATTCCGTTCATTTTGGTGCTCGCTTCCGTTCAAGTCGGTTTTCAATTGTATTATTTCATGCACATGAGCAATAAAGGCCACGAAGTGCCGGCACTGTTTATGTACTCGGCCGTGCTGGTTGCACTTGTCATGATTATCGCTTTTATCACAATCATATGGATTTAACGGACGGGGCCGGCCCGGTGCAAAGGGGATTGCGTGGAAAAGCCGGCAGTCGCCATTCTGCGCAATTCCCTTTGGGGCAGCCCTTTTTCGCTTTCGGCGCGGCATAAAAGGGAGGGTGCTTGGCGTGGAAATTATTGAAGCGAGGTGCCGGAGATGACCTTGGATATATTTGGATTCCGGGCATTATGGAGTCCATATTTTTTCCTTTTTCTTTTGTTGGTAGCGACTTGTTATTTCTTGATTACTGTCAAATACCGGGGTAAGTTCAGCGGCAGTGAACCGTTGACAAAACGGCAGGCCATCTATTTTACGGCGGGAATCATCCTCGTTTATATCATTAAAGGTTCTCCGGTAGACTTGCTGGGGCATTTGATGTTTTATGTCCACATGATTCAGATGGCTTTTTTGTATATCGTGATTCCGCCTTTGTTCATTTTCGGCATTCCGCCTTGGTTATGGAGGAAAATCATTTCTGCACCGTGGATCAGGAAACCTTTCCGCCTGCTAACAAAACCGGTGCCGGCCATCCTGCTTTTTAACGGAGCATTCTCTTTTTATCATATTCCGTTTATTTTTGATACCGTGAAAACGAATCTTTGGCTTCATGCGGTCCACACTTTGCTCCTTTTTCTGTTTGCCCTTTTCATGTGGTGGCCGCTCGTCAATGAAGTGGACGAGGAGCAGAAGCTCGGGGGCTTGAAAAGAATGTTTTATCTTTTCGCAGACGGGGCATTGTTAACGCCCGCATGCGCCTTGATCATATTCAGCAATGTCCCTTTGTATTCAAGTTTTTCAGAGCCGGATATTTGGCTTCAGGCCTTGCAGCTGTGCGTGCCCGATGCGATGATCTCGTCACTCAATCTAAGCGGGCCGGAAATGTTCCATTCTTTGTCTCTTCTTCATGACCAACAACTCGGAGGCATCTTAATGAAATTAATTCAGGAGGCGGTTTATGGAAGCGTTCTTTATCGATCCTTTATGAAATGGTATCGCGAGGAGCAGAAGGAAACTCAAAACAGCCTGTCTATGGATGTGGAATTGACAAAATAAACGGGTTGTTTACCGTCTCGCCCGGCCTTCCTTTTGTCCGGCACAATAGATTCCGCTTTTTTGAAAAATCCAACGATTAATCGAAAAAGGAGAGATGGCAAAATGTCTTTGTCTCTGCCCGTTTTGCCTACCGTCAGCACTCTGCTGGTTGTATTAAGCGCCATCATGATGGCCGTCGGCTGGAAGCAAATCCGTGAGAAAAAGACGGAAGCGCATCTGCGTTCCATGGTTCTGGCAGCCATTTTTGCCGCAGCGTTCTTTGTTATCTACAGTTTGCGAACCGCGGTTTTTGGAAACACGGCATTCGGGGGTCCGGAAAACTTGAAAGTTTTTTATACCGTTTTTCTTTTGTTTCACATCGTCTTGGCCACCTTGGGCGCGGTGCTGGGCATCGTTTCCCTTTACAGCGGGTGGAAGAAAAAGCTTTCCCGGCATAAAAAACTCGGTCCCACAACCAGCATAGTCTGGTTTTTTACGGCATTTTCCGGAGTGGCCGTTTATTTGTTGCTTTACGTCTTTTTTGAAGGCGGTGAAACAACTTCCATTGTCAAAGCCATTATTGGCGGCTAGAAAAGCCGCTTCACAATTTTGCAAACAACAGCCGGTGCGTTCACCTGGTTTTGCCGTTCAATGACGCGGCCCGTTTGGTGAACGACCGGCTTTTTTCAATCTCCGATCGCGATCCCGGACAGAGTCGACAATTCTTCTCTTAAATTTTCCAAAAGTTGTATACACCTGTCAGTCAAATATTTCGGAAAATTTTCATCTTCTCCGCAGGCTAATCCATACTGGAAATAATATTTTCCCAAAACCGGTTGTTCCAATTTAATAACGGCCCTGTGAGCCCCCGCGTCCCCTTCCATTACTGTGCCGTTTACACGAAGGTAATAAATGCCTTCGGTAAGTTCGAATTTTCTGTCGTAGCAGACTTTCTCATAGTCCCAGTGTTCGGCTCGGGTGAAGCCGTATTTTGGCAAGACTTCATCAAGGACCTTTAATTCTGCTGTAAGGTTTTCCAATCCTGTATTCTCAAATTTCACCTTCCATCCCCCCTTTTTATATTGACATAAAATGGAAAATCTATTTTGATCATAATAGAAAACCGGCGAACTTTCAATGCTTTTTAACATCGGCCATTGTCCCCGGAGAGACTTCCCGTTCATGCATGAAATGAATGGAATTGGAAATAGTAAGAATGGATTAATTACAAGGAGGGAGATTGTCTTGCAAAAAATCAAAGATGTCATGACAACGGATGTGGAATGTTGTTCCTTGCTGGACAATATTTATGAAGTGGCCGTAAAAATGAGGGATTTGGATGTGGGAGCCATTCCTATCGTCGATAACGAACGATTGGTGGGAATGATAACAGACAGGGATCTCGTGATTCGGGGCATAGCGGAAAAAAGGCCGGGTTCCACGCGTGTTCAAGAGATTATGAGCGAAAATCTCATTACTGTTTCAAAAGAAACGAGCGTGCAGGAAGCAATGCGTCTTATGGCCGAGCATCAAATCCGCCGTCTGCCTGTGGTGGAAGACGGGAAATTGGTAGGCATTGTTTCCCTCGGGGATTTTGCGGTAAGAAAACATACTGACGAACAGGCAGGAATGGCTTTGTCCGAAATTTCCGAGCCGTCCGAAATTCAGGATCAATGGCATCATTGAAGGTTCCGGGTTTAAGCTTAGCGGATTTAGTAAAAAACATGTTTCAAATATTGCCGGAATCACACCTCAAAAGTCGATGACATATCCTAATGTTAGGCGACTGTTTCACAGAGGTGTACGGCATGGAAAAGAAGAAAACTCTTCACCCGTCAGTCCGGCAATTTAAAGAATTTGTTAAGAGACATCCGCAAATTCTGGATGAAGTGCGGAAAGGGAACGCCACTTTACAAGAGCTGTTCGAAGAATGGTATTTACTCGGGGAGGACGATTCCCGTTGGGACAAATACAGAAATGACGGCCGCGCCAATGTGGCGAAAACGAACGATAAAGACTTCCTCGCTTCGTTGCTCCAAGTTTTTAAAAACATTGATGCCAATCAATTGCAGACATATATCGCCACTTTGAGCGAAGCTTTGGGAGCCCTTCAAAATTTGATTTCCCAATTCCAAAGCGGGCCCGGCGGCAGTCCTTCCGGCAACAAGCGCCATGATAAAACGAACGGCCCCTTTCAGTTTCGCAAAGATTAGCGGGGGATAGCCATTGAGAATGGAAGTTGCGGGATATATTTTTCAACAGCCGCTATTGCGTCAATATTTGCGGGAAAATCCGCAATGGTACCGAAAGCTTTCAAGGGATCCGGCCAGATTGCAGCAGTTTGAGATATGTGCGATGCACTATTTCAAAAGAACCATTCCCGATCAAATTGAAAAGTTTTCCAACGGGGTCCAAATGGCTTCCATGCTGCTCGGTCTTTTTCAAGCAATGAATAATCATGATTAAAAACTTTCTTGCCAGTCAAGAAAGTTTTTATTTTTTGTTCCCGGCCAAGTCTAGTCTTTTTCTTTTCTTTTCCACCATGTTAAAATATTAACGGAGGTGAGCGATTTGCTGGCGACATTGGAGAGGGTCCGGATTCTCGATCAGGCAGAAGAATTGGCCGCGATGATCTTGGAATCCGATCTAGCTGAAAATTATTTCAAATGTTTATATAAACTTCGTTCAAGCGAAGAAAGTCAGAAAAAAATTCGCGATTTTGTCAAGATAAAAGAGCGTTATGAAGAAGTTCAGCGTTTTGGTGCTCACCATCCTGACTACAAGGAAGTGATGCAGTCCGTTTGGAAGGTAAAACGGACGATGGACCTGGACCAACATGTCGCGGAATTTAAAAAAGCGGAAACCCAATTGCAGATGCTGCTTGATGAAATCAGTGCAATTATCGGTCATTCTGTTTCAAAAAATATAAAAGTCCCTGCCAATGTTCCGTTTGGCGCTGTGTCGTCCCGCTGCGGCTCATGCGGTTCCGGCGGATGCCGTTAGTACGGGGACACAATTGTCAGGGAATAAGGGAGTAATTGAAATTAAATCCCATCTTTGATAAACTTATGTAAAAAGAACCGGCATTCAAAGGGGAAAATTATGATGCTCCGAAAACGTCAAGGAATCATTGTTTGGCTCCATTCATTGAAACATGCGAAAATTTTGCGAAGGTTTGGCAACGTCCATTATGTCTCAAAAAGAATGAAATACGCGGTTCTTTATTGCAATATGGATGAAGTGGAAAAAATCATGGCTAAATTGCGTTCATATTCATTTGTCAAGAAAGTGGAACCGTCTTTTAAACCGTTTTTAAGAATTGAATTTGAAAATTCTAAGCCTGACAAGGCCAAGGAATATGATTATAGAATCGGACTTTGAAACTGTTTCTGCAGCGGGCAGCCGGCCTGCTGCTTTTTTCTGTATAATCATGGGCGCAGCCCGGAAAAGGCTGTCTTTGCCGGACAGGAACTTTTCTTCTTGCAAGACGGGTTCCCCCCGATGGCAAGTCAGCTTTTTGATGATGGACGACGGCAGAGCCAGCGGCGACCCGGCTGTTCCCGGCCATTCCAAAAATCTTTTAGGTTCAATCATTAGTTGCCGGTTACAATCCCGGCTGTCCGGACGGAACTTGATTGCAGACAAACGGCGCAAGGGGAAATTTTCGATGCAAAAAAAGGCATTTCTTGTTTCTTTCATTTTGCTCATAATCATAGGGTGCCTCCTTTTATGGCAGTGGATATTGTTTTCGAATAAAGAAGCGGGAAACGGCATTCATAACAGTGAATCGGTTTCGCAAAAAATAGACATCAGCGTAAAAAGCGGCCAATTAACCGTAAAACAAAAAATAGCCGGATTGTCCAAAGGAAAAGAGTATGAAATTCGCATACCTCCGGTTGCCGAACAGTTCAGCGGTCTTCCTGCGGCAAGCAAAATGACTGTAAATCCGGACGGCAGCAAGTCGGGAACATTCCGCGCGGAAAGCGAAACACTAGCGGTCAACTATGAAATTCCTTTTGTAAAAAATCGCCCGTCATTATGGGGGGATTGGCTTTGTGAAATAAAAAATGCAACGGTTACCGGCACAACAATAGAAGTGATTGATTTGCAAAAGGGCAAGGGGACTTGGGTGGCCGGTATTCCTTTAACGACAGTGCAGGAACTGGAACATTTTGATCATTATTTTTACCGCGGCCGGGCGGAAAAGCCCGCCCTTTATTGGCATCCGGTCCTGCTGAAGAAAGTGACTGTTGCGGAAGACAAGTTGACCGTTTACTATGAGGGCGATAGGCAACCGGAAGCCGGCCGGTTTTCAAAACTGGAAAGCTTGACTGATTTTCCTTATGTTTCGCTCATCTTAACAGATCATCTTGCGGAAACGGAAGCCGCAGGGATCATGATTTTCCGTGAAAGCGGAGGAAAAAGTGATGAGTGGCTGTGGAAATTGACGCATCGATATTTTCTGGCCAAACTGAAGGAGCGTTCTGGAGATTGGGAATGGGCGGCAGATGTGTTAACATCTTTGTTTACCGGCATTAAGGGGGAAGGGAAGTTCGCGGAAGAGGCGATCCAAGAACTTGAAAACAATTTTTCCGAAAAAGAGCTTCATAAATTTATCAATAAGGCCGCCGCGGAAAAGGAACATCTTTCGGCAGAAAAATTGGACCGGTATTTGAGTGAGATTAAAGGAAAAAAGACAGACTTCTTTGCTCTCAACAGGGGGACGTCGTCACAAGTGACACCTCTTTATTTTTACGAAGCACGGGATATTTATGTAAACGAAAAATTGCAAAAAGAGATTAAGGTTGTGTATAAAGATGGGGAACGTTTTTATTCGGTTAAAGAGACGTTTGCGGCCTTATCTTACGATGTCGAGATTGTTGGGGACGGAAAAACCCTTTTGTTAAGCAAAGACACGAGGAATTACCGCTTTTATGCCGGTGAAAATATCTTCATATTAAATGAAGAACATTATGGTTTGCTTGAGCAACCGTTGCTCATGATTGGCGAACGGATGTTTATTAAAGAAAAGTGGTTGAAAAAAATTTTCGATTGTTTAATTAACGAAGAGGAGTCAAAACTGGAAATATTTTCATTATAAAACGGGAAATATACCGGAAACAATTTGTTTTAATTTTGGTTGTGAAAGTTTTTCCTAATTTTGCAGGTGCATATAAACAATGTTATCATAAAAAACAATAACATACGGAACGATCCGGAAAGAAAAAAAGCCCTGCAAATGTTTTGCAGGGTCCTTCCATATCCTTTTTAAGGAAAGAAGGCAAAGGGAGAGGAGAAACCGGAGGAAGAACTTATGGGGAAACGTAAGT
>CALKIU010000158.1 GCA_937995745.1 uncultured Bacillaceae bacterium
GAGAAAATGATTTTTCGGAAGTTAAAGCAGCTGCCAAGATGTTTTATCCTGTTACGTATACACAACCGCAGCGTTCCGGGAAAGTCCGGGATTCATGAACAGTAAGCCCGGATCAAAGCGGGCGCTTTTTCATCCATAAAGATGTTTTGTCAAGGTGCACAAAAAATTGCACGCTTGTTTCATCCGCCTTTATATTTTTAGTATAATAGCAAGGAGCGGAAAAAGCGTCCTTCTCAGGTCCGCCTTTGCATTATTTCCGCCGGCATCATCATTGAAAATGATTTTGCGGCACTAAATATTTTGGCTCGATTGAAGAAAAAGGGGTCTTTCTGTTGAAACTATTGAGAAGCATATTTCTTTTCATTGTCCTGCTTATTATTGTCATCTCTTTTATCAGTGCAAAGCTGCAAAAAAGAAAACTGCCGGTGAAAAAATTTTTCACCTTTTTGATCAGCGGATTCATCCTGTTTTATTTGATCTCGCTCATCGTCCATTTCTTGTTATAAATGAACGCAGATGAAACGCTCATGCCGCCGGGAAGAGAAACAGCATGGATTTACGAACGGTAAACAACCATTGCCGAAAAGCAGTAAATTTGCTCATCGTCTTCCTCTTCCTCTGTGAATGCGGCAATATTGTATTTAATATCAATAATTTGCGTTTCATCGAGTTTCTCCAAAAACTTGTTCATTTCCGCCTCCAAATCCTTTTCATGCTCTTCATCGAACAACTTCACTTGAATCATCGCTCTACCCTCTCTTCTTCGTTTTTATTATCCTTTTATTTACACATTTCTTAATATTTAAACATAACGGTTGAAAGAATCGTTATAAAAAGCGCGCAATGCGGGATCAAGGTTCTCAATTCCGGTGCGGTTGACCGTTTTTTCCCCGGCTGCCTTCCCTTAAGGAATCATGTTTTTTCATTCAACAGAATCATTTCCTGCATAAACGATGACGGTTCCGCTGACGCCCCATTAAAAAACCCCGCCCAAGCATGTTTGGGCGGGGTTCCGGCATCTTTGTCACGGCAAATTCCGGTTACAACTAACCGACGACAATGTTGACAAGTTTGCCCGGTACGGTAATCACTTTGCGAATTGTTTTGCCATCGATGTATTCCTTAACTTTCTCATTGCCCATGGCCAATTCTTCCAAAGTTTCTTTGGTTGCATCGGCAGGCACAAGCATTTTCGCTCTGACCTTGCCGTTGATTTGCACCACGATCTCCACTTCATCATCAACGAGCTTGCTTTCGTCGTATTCCGGCCATTGTTCATATGCAATCGTATCAGTATGGCCTAATTTTTCCCACAGTTCCTCACCGATATGCGGGGTGACCGGAGACAGCAATTTTACAAAGCCTTCGATATATTTTTTCGGCAGAACGGGTGCCTTGTAGCATTCGTTGACAAAGACCATCAACTGGGAAATGGCCGTGTTGAACCGGAGCGCTTCGTAATCCTCGGTCACTTTTTTGACCGTCTGATGGTACACTTTATCCAATTCTTTTGCACTGTCCACATCCTGGATTTTCGGGTTCAACGTGCCATCTTCCGCAACGATTAAGCGCCATACCCGTTCAAGGAAGCGTCTAGCGCCGTCCAATCCATTTGTGGACCAGGCTTTCGAAGCTTCAAGCGGTCCCATGAACATTTCATAGAGACGGAGCGTATCCGCACCGTGGCTTTCCACAATATCATCCGGATTTACGACATTCCCGCGGGATTTGCTCATTTTTTCATTGTTTTCGCCAAGAATCATGCCTTGGTTAAACAATTTTTGGAACGGCTCTTTTGTCGGCACGACGCCGATATCATACAAGAATTTATGCCAGAAGCGGGCATACAACAAATGGAGAACGGCGTGCTCGGCTCCTCCGATATACAAGTCAACGGGCAGCCAGTATTTCAGTTTTTCTTTATCCGCCAATTCTTTATCGTTTTTCGGGTCGATGAAGCGAAGGTAATACCAGCAGCTTCCTGCCCACTGCGGCATCGTGTTCGTTTCACGGCGGCCTTTTTTGCCTGTTTCCGGATCGACGACATTTACCCACTCTTCAATGTTGGCCAGCGGCGATTCGCCTGTTCCGGTTGGCTTGATTTCATTCGTTTCAGGAAGCTTCAACGGAAGTTCGTCTTCCGGAACCGTCGTTATCGTTCCGTCTTCCCAATGGATAATCGGGAACGGCTCGCCCCAATAGCGTTGGCGGCTGAACAGCCAGTCCCTGAGACGGTATTGGACTTTTCTTTTGCCGACATTATTTTCTTCAAGCCAGGAAATCATTTTTTCAATGGCTTCCTTATTATTCAGGTCGTTTAAAAATCCGGAGTTGATATGCGGTCCGTCGCCTACATAAGCTTCTTTCGCCAAATCACCCCCGGCGACGACTTCTTTTATGGGCAGATTGAATTTCTTAGCAAATTCATAGTCCCTTTGGTCATGTCCGGGTACAGCCATGATCGCTCCCGTACCATAACTGCCGAGGACGTAATCGGCGATCCAAATCGGCATTTTTTCGCCGCTCACCGGATTGATGGCGTAAGCGCCCGTGAACACGCCGGTTTTTTCCTTGGCCAAATCGGTGCGCTCCAAGTCGCTCTTCCGTTCAACTTCCTTGATATATTCTTCGACAGCCTGTCTCTGTTCCTCTGTCGTAATTTTTTTCACCAGTTTATGTTCCGGAGCCAGCACGGCATACGTCGCCCCGAACAATGTATCCGGCCGGGTCGTAAAGGCAACGAACGTTTCATCATGGCCGTCGATTTTAAAGGTGATTTCCGCACCTTCCGACCGGCCGATCCAGTTGCGCTGCATTTCTTTAATGCTTTCCGGCCAGTCCAGTTCCTCCAAATCCTCGAGGAGACGATCCGCATATTCGGTGATTTTCAGCATCCACTGCCTCATCGGACGGCGTACGACCGGATGACCGCCCCGTTCGCTTTTTCCGTCGATGACTTCCTCGTTGGCCAAGACCGTTCCGAGTGCCGGACACCAGTTCACCGGAACTTCATCCATGTATGCCAGTCCGTGTTCGTACATTTTCAGGAAAATCCACTGCGTCCATTTGTAATAATCCGGATCCGTCGTGCTGAGCTCACGGTCCCAGTCATAGGAAAAACCGAGCGATTTAATTTGCCGGCGGAAATTTTCGATGTTTTTCTCTGTAAAATCAGCCGGATTGTTTCCGGTATCGAGAGCATATTGTTCCGCAGGCAAGCCAAAAGCATCCCAACCCATCGGATGAAGAACGTTGTATCCTTGCATCCGTTTCATCCTGGCAACAATATCCGTTGCCGTGTAGCCTTCCGGATGGCCGACGTGCAATCCTGAACCGGACGGGTACGGGAACATATCCAAGACATAAAATTTCGGCTTGCTCATATCAATTTCGTCGGGTGTTTTGAATGTCTTGTTTTCTTCCCAATACTTTTGCCATTTCTTCTCGATTTCCCGATGGTTAAAGCTCATCTTTTTTTCCTCCCAAAACATTTTACAAATATTGGTAATATGTATGCGGTCCATGAAGGCCGGCACTATGATGCCGAACAGCCTGGCGTTAAGAAGTTGTGCAAATTTGCGTATGCTGCAAACAGGATTTCCAAAATTTTACTTTATTATAAAAAAACCCCTCATCCCTGCAAGGGACGAGAGGATTTATTTCTCCCGCGGTACCACCCTAATTAGCAGCAAAAACTGCCCACTCAGTGCCTTAACGCGGCAATACGGCAAGAACTACTGAATATTCATCCTTGCAACTCATGAGGCGAGTTCGTGATGGGTACCGGTTGACTCGCACCTCCCGTCAACTCTCTTCAACGGCCTTCGCATCACTACTACTCCTCATCATCGTTTATACAATATTCACACATATAATTAATTTTATTAAACTTACCTTCCATATGCAAGGTGAACCGAACATTTTTCCGTCTCATACATTTTTTTAGCACAATTTTGCCGAAAAAGAAAGTGCCAAAACGCGCCCGTTGTTCGGATCGCGAAAAAAGGCCTGCCGGAAGATGCTTCTTCCCGCAGGCCGCTATGTTCGCGCTTCGTGAATTAAGATTGTTCCGGTTCCGGGTGAAATTTTGATTTGACCGGCTGACCCCCTGAAGCCTCATATTTTTTCTTGGCCGTTTTAACGGGATCCATTTCCCGGCCGGCTTCAATATCTCGATGATTGAAACCGTTTCTTGTTTTTTGCTCCGGATTGTTTTGCTTTGACCTTTTCCTCACCATATGCGTCTCTCCTTAACGGACTCCGATGATCATGTCATTTTGAATTTGCTGCAGCCGGAGCCTCATCCGGTGAAGCTGCTCTCTCTGTTGGTCATTGGCAAACAAAGACATTTTGGCCAATTCATTGTATTGATTTTCCAGCAGTTGGAGCGCCTGCGTAAATTCCTCGTCATTATAATGTTCCTGCCGCTGTCTTTCCTCCAGCTGCTCTTCGGCAAAACGTAACGTTTCTTCGCATTGGCGGATAAAATGGTCCATCGACTCGCGGGTTGTCAAATGAACTGCCCCCTTTGCCGGAACGGCGCCAAAGTTCTTTGAAGCAATCCCGCTTCATTTCGTATTTTGCTCATCATCCCTCTTCTTTAAGCAATTCCGGATGAAAAAATCATTCCCATATTCCGGCTGAACCGGTGACAAAAAATTGCTTCAGAAAGTAGAAATGGCCGATTTTTTAAGGGCGTCGCATCCTTCTGCCGACATGCGGCGCAAAACCTCCCGATTTGGATTTGCCCGCTTCTTCATGATAAAATTCTCTCTGTATAATATAGATTTTTTCAGCAAATTATTTGTCTGGATAATACCGGGAGGTTCCATGATTGAAAAAGAAGAACCCTTTTCCATATGCAAGCGACCAAAAAAGGTATCACACGTGGAATTACCATCTGCGCCGCCATTTTGGCGAAAAAGTTTTTAAAGTGGCATTGGACGGAGGTTTCGACTGTCCCAACCGCGACGGAACGGTCGCTTACGGCGGATGCACTTTTTGCAGCGCTGCCGGATCAGGCGATTTCGCCGGCAACAGGGCCGATCCGATTGCCAAACAATTTCGGGAAATCAAAGAAAAAATGCATAAAAAATGGAGAAAGGGAAAGTATATTGCCTTTTTCCAGGCATTTACGAATACCCATGCCCCTGTTGAAGTTTTGCGCGAAAAATATGAAGAAGCTCTCGCCCAGGAAGGAGTTGTCGGCTTATCCATTGCCACGAGGCCTGACTGCCTTCCCGATGATGTCGTCGAATATTTGGCGGAACTCAATGAAAGAACGTACTTGTGGGTGGAATTGGGCCTTCAAACCATCCATGAACGGACGGCCGAACTGATCAACAGGGCCCATGATTACCAATGCTTTCTTGAAGGTGTGGCAAAACTGCGCAAACACAACATCAGAGTGTGCGTACACATCATCAACGGGCTGCCTTTGGAAACGAGGGAAATGATGATGGAAACGGCCCGTGAAGTGGCAAAATTGGACGTGCAGGGAATCAAAATACATCTTCTCCACCTGTTGAAAGGGACACCGATGGTCAAGCAATACGAAAAAGGCCTGCTGAAGTTCCTGTCTTTTGACGAATACATCCAGCTTGTCTGCGATCAATTGGAAATCCTTCCTCCGGAGATGGTCATTCACCGCGTAACCGGCGACGGACCGATTGATCTCATGATTGGACCGATGTGGAGCGTGAATAAATGGGAAGTGTTAAATGCCATTGATGCGGAGCTGGAAAGGCGGGACAGCTGGCAAGGAAAATTTTATAAAGGCGCTGCGAAGGGAGTATAAAACCAAATGCTGGAAGGGATTCTGCCATTTGCCCGGACGCTTTTAAGAAATGCGGTGCAAACAGGAGATGCCGCCGTCGACGCCACCGCCGGAAACGGCCACGACACGCTGTTTTTGGCGGAACTCGTCGGTGAGAACGGACGGGTGTACAGTTTTGACATACAACAAGAAGCGATCGACAATACGAGAAAACGCCTGCAACAACACGGCCTGGAAGACAGATGCATCCTCATCCGCGACGGGCATGAAAACATCCCGTCCCATATTCCGCAAACCTTCCGCGGCCGGATCAAAGGAGCCGTTTTCAACCTCGGGTATCTGCCGGGAGGAGACAAATCGATTGTCACCAAGCCGGAAACGACGATTCGGGCTGTGGAAGGATTGCTGGATATTCTCGCTCCGGGCGGAATCATTGTCCTCGTCGTTTATCACGGCCATCCGGAAGGAAAAAGGGAACGGGACGAACTTTTGCCATATGTAAGCCAACTTGATCAAAAACTGTATCATGTTCTCCGATACGAATTTATCAACCAAAAAAATGATCCGCCTTTTATCATTGCCATTGAAAAAAGATGATCCGGCCGCTCAAACGCAACCGGTTCTCCCGGCGCCGGCCGAGGCGGATCAGACCCTTTTTTTCATCAAACTGCGGTAAAGCTTTACGTTTAAATAAAAAAACAATCCGGCCGGCCCGCTTTTTTTGATCATCTCTCCGGCCAACTCCTTAACCGGCTGCTGCTTTTGCACTTTTTCATCCGCCAAATAGATCCCGAGAAGCCCCCTGTTAATAAGGCGGTGGAATTGTCTGTTCGGCAGATGGGCCGTGTGGCGGTCGGCTTCACGGAAAAAGTGCAGCAGCCGCTCATAAAGAACTTTTTGATCGCGGTAATAAAAGCAAAAATTTAAATCTCCTTCTCTCCGGTCCTCTTCCTGATCGATCAAATAATCAAGCAAAATATGGAGCCCCTGCAGATAAGGAAAATAGCCGTTGCGGATTTTTTCCGCATCTTCTGCTTTAAAGGTATCGTTCATCGCGTGGGAAACGAGGCAAAATATTCCCAAGGTCGAGCCGGAACATGCGGAAAACTCGTACCACTCCAAATCGGGAAGGCCGGCTTTGTTGGCAAAAAACCACTTTTTCAGTCGGGGGACGCGTTCTTCCTCCCGCACATGTTTGTAAATTTGCAGTTCGCAATAATAACGGCACAGTTCAAGGAGATATTTTTTGATAGCCCCGTAATTCTCCAAAGACCGGAGCACATCCCGGCAAGCCGCCGACAGATCCCGCAAATAGTGGCGATCTTCTTGCTCTTTGCGAAAGCGGTAATAATTGCGCGGTTCTGCATCGGGAGTCAACGCGTCCATCATGGATTGATGCAAAGCCGCAAAATCTTCCGGATCGCAGGAAGTGCTGCGGTCGCACAAATTATCCAAATAGTCGCTGATCGTTTGAAAAGCGACAATAAATTTAATCGCCTCTTTATACCTTTTTCCCGCCATTAACCCCAGCACGGCCCCGCCTTCACAGTGGAACGCCTTGCATGCCATGCTTGACAGCGCCTGCTTCCTCAATTCCGGATCGGGAATTTGTTCGGCCCTCTTTTTCCAATAAGCCAATTCTTTGTGTACGGCTGGCAAAACTTTCCGGTACACATCCACCATCAGTGTGAACGGCAGCTTCGGCACAGTCACCGGCTACACCTCCTGGTTAGAAACGGTTCAGCTTGTTAAAACCCCGCTGAAAAACATTGATTAGCTTTTGTTTTCCGGCGATAACATCATAACCGGCATGGTCCGTCTAATAATTTGCCCGCGTCCGCAACATCCCATGACAGACATTTCGTTCCTTGCCGAGGATTTTCCATCTTGTCCATTTATTGTAAACGACTGTCGCCCGGGCGGCAATTAACTTATTTTTCTTATCCCTTAAAAAATATTTAATTTTTTGACAAAATTCTCTTTTATTCGGATAAAATTTATGTATAACATCATTAAAGGAGAGAGAGAGATGATTTACCCGTACAAAGGAAAGTTGCCGAAAATTTCTCCATCCGCTTTTATCGCCGACTACGTCACCATTACCGGCGATGTGGAGATTGGCGATGAATCGAGCGTCTGGTTCAATTCGGTCATCCGCGGGGACGTCGCCCCGACGATTATCGGAAAAAAAGTTAATATTCAGGATAACTCTGTGCTTCATCAAAGCCCCAACAATCCGTTAATAATAGAAGACGAAGTGACGGTCGGCCACCAAGTGATTTTGCACAGCTGCATCATCCGGAAAAAAGCCTTAATCGGCATGGGTTCAATCATTTTGGACAAAGCGGAAATCGGCGAAGGAGCTTTTATCGGCGCAGGAAGCCTCGTTCCGCCGGGAATGAAAATCCCGCCCAATACACTGGCGTTCGGCAGACCGGCCAAAGTCGTGCGGGAATTGACGGAAGACGACATCAAAGAAATGAAACGCATCTCAAGAGAATATGCGGAAAAAGCGCAATATTACAAATCCCTGCAAGAAAAGAACAAGGAAAACGGCAATTAATGTTTATGCAAAAAATACCCAGGAGCGGCGCGGCGCCCGGCACTTCTTAAAAAAATCCCGTTTGTGCCGATAAACAGGATAAGAACGACACTCTTATCCTGTTTTTTTATTTCATGTAAGGGTGATGCAAATGTTTTCAACTATGACCATCATCTTTATCGTTTTAGTAGTCATTTTTATGCCCCTCATCCTTTATCTCCGGAAAAAACGCTTCCAAAAAGCCGCCGGTATTTCGGTTTTAATATTCGGTGCTTTTCTTCTTATTTGTTTGCCTCTTGTTCATTCCCAAACCCGCTTCCAAATTGTCAGTATGGACAAATCCTCCCCTCCTGCTGAGGACTTCCGGCTTTATGAAGGAAGCAGTTACGACGGGGAAATTATCAAGATAAAAGACCAGGTGCTGATTGACGCCCCGGTAATAAAGCAACTCCCGGAACTTCCCCGCGGTTGTGAAGTGACTTCCCTGGCCATGTTGCTGCAACACGCCAACATTCAAGTGGACAAAATGACGTTGGCGGAACAAATTAAAAAAGACCCTGCGCCGTACCGG
This sequence comes from uncultured Bacillaceae bacterium, assembly GCA_937995745.1. Classification (GTDB taxonomy): domain Bacteria; phylum Bacillota; class Bacilli; order Bacillales; family Cytobacillaceae; genus CALKIU01. Next base: position 8,890 of record CALKIU010000158.1, read on the forward strand.
GAGGAAAACGGAAAAATATATTTCGGCAATCCCCACGACGGATTTGTCGGCAACATGTATTCCCGTTCCGAACCGGGTTTGGGGGTCTACCACGGGCCGGTTGCCGAGCTCGCCGAACGATACTTGCCGGGAAGAATCCTTGATTTAACCGGCCGTGCTTTTGAAGAATTAAAAATCCACCTCTCCGATCACCGTCCCGTGTGGGTCATCGTGAACACAACGTATAAAAAGCTGCCGGAAAGCCAATTTGAAACATGGCACACCCCTAGCGGAACAATCAAAATCACTTACAAAGAACATGCCGTATTAATGACCGGTTATGATGAAGATTATGTTTACTTTAATGATCCGCTGACAGGTGAAAAAAATAGAAAAGTGGAATTGGCCGGATTCCGGGAGGCTTGGGAGCAAATGGGAAGGCAGGCCATCACATATGTGCATCCATAAGGAAGGCGCGGATGAAAAAAGAGGTTGTCCAAATTACACCCCTATTTTGGACAAAGCGCTTCAGTTCTAACAGGGGTTTGTCCAAATTGCCGTATATTTTGGACAAAAGGCAATGAATCAGAACGGG
>CALKIU010000159.1 GCA_937995745.1 uncultured Bacillaceae bacterium
CCCTTTTTTGTCAAAATTGAGCTCTTGACATATTTGCCATTATACGCTGTCCCCGCGTCCCTTGCGGCCTGGTTGGGGTCTTTTCTTTGGTTTCCGCATGCTTGATTATAAGCGGTTTTCCTCATTATTTAAAAGAGGGGAAAAGCCGATCATGGGTTACGGAATATCACCCATTGTTGGTTATATGATTGCGGTTACTTGGATAAAAAAGAATATGTGAAAATTTGATAAGGAAACCTGTTGTCACCTTGTCCCAACCCTGCCAACACCAGGACAGAGGGACTGACCCTTTGACCTAAGACCCAGATATGTACAGAAAGAAGGATGAGTATGAAGTATGAGTGGCGCAAGAAAGAGAAGGAGTTATATTTGCCGAAGGATAAGCCGGTTTTGATTACGGTTCCGGAACAAAAGTTTTTGATGATTAGCGGGAAGGGAGATCCCAATCAGGAAGAGTTTTCGGAAAAAGTGGCCGCATTGTATTCTTTATCATACGCCATTCGAATGATGCCGAGAAACGGCTATACACCGGATGGATATTTTGAATACACCGTTTATCCTCTTGAAGGAATATGGGATTTGACGGAAAAGGGGAGAAAATCCCCAACATTAATAAAGGATGAATTGCTTTATACGATTATGATTAGGCAGCCTGATTTTGTGACGGAGGAAGTTGTTGAAAAAGCGTTTGAAATTGCCGGAAAGAAAAAGCCTAATCCGCTGTTGGATGAAGTATCTTTTGATACCATGGAAGACGGACTGTCTGTCCAAATGATGCATATCGGCCCCTATGATGATGAAACGCGGACCTTTGATCAAATGAAAAAATTTATTCAGGAAAATGATTTGGAAATCATCACACTCGCCCACCGGGAAATTTATATTTCTGACCCGCGCAGGACAGATCCATCCAAATTAAAAACAGTTTTAAGATATAGAGTCCGGCGGCGTTAAATCACCGGGTACTCTGCACTGCCATTTATTTTCCTTTATAACTATAACAGGAAATGTTGTCTGTTGATAGCAACATTTCCTTTTTTTTATTTGAGACTCAGGAATGGGCATTAAATTTTTTACGATTTTTTCAAGTTTGTAGCAGTAAATATTCACTTTTTTGCGTAACAATTGCTTCCGGAAAACAGTCTATTATATAAATTACTCTTTTCATATAGCAATTTACAAATTAATCAACTCTTAATTGAAAGTATTTTAGAGTTTAATTTTCAATATAAAGGGTGGGGTGATACCCGTGATTGGGGAAGCCAGGATCCCGATGCAATTCTGGAAGGGTTCAATCATATGTAAAGAATGGTGCGATTATTCTAATGCATGATACAATGCAGACAAACGGCGGAAGGCCTGGAACTCGTTTTGCAATGGCTTGCGGAAAAAGGGTATCAGTTTACAATGGTCAGCGAACTGTTGGGATTTTCTGCAAATCCGGAACTGGCGCAAGCAATTCCCGTGTTTCTTCATGTAAAAATTATCCTCAATCGGCGCCTATCACCGACTTGTTTCGTGAAGGGCAATCGGCATGGAAGATGGAGCGCGAGATGCCAGTGGATTTTTCATACTTGAAAATTAGATAAAGGAGAATAACTTTTCGTGGAAAACACATCACTTGAGACGAAATTGGAATCCATACAATCATTTCAATCAACGATTGCCAAAACGGAAAAAGCCTTGGCACAAATGAGGGTGAAAGGCGCAAATACGGCATTAATTGAAAAACGGCTTAAAGCTTTTCGAATCGGGCTGGCCATTTTGGAACACGTTTGGAATCAGAAGCCTCTTCGTTATACTGCGGAAGATTTGGCGGAAGCCCGCGAAATTCTGAACGGTGTGATGCCATCCGTTGAGAAAATATATGCCAAGCCCAAGGCGGGCAGCCCCCAAAAAACCCTTCTTCAAAGAAGGATGACAGCAATGGAATTGGCTGTCAAGGCGATTGAAAATTTTGACAAGTAATTTTGGTATGCGGGAAAAATTAGAAACCACCTCCGTTCACTTCATGGAGACTGAACTTGATACAACACGTGCAAATCTCCAAGGCTTGCAAGTGTTTTTTTACAAATGTGATTTTTCACAAATGACACATGATCGTGCAGAAAGTTACTCATTCTATTCATAAAAACCGGCTCAGGAAACCAATAACTGAAGTCTTGTACGGAGAAAACTTTTTGATCTCGCAAGTTTTACACTATTTTTTTACAGGCAGCTTCACGGGCAGGCCGTGAAACCGCAAAAAACTGGTTTTAGAAATAAATACCGCCGGTGCCGGATTAAATCATTGCCGCAAATTTTGGGGGATTACGTGAAGAAAGCCGAAGACAAAAGTACGGTTTGGATACGCGGTGATAAGGAGTCTGTTTGGCGTGCGATAACGGATGCGGAAAAACTAACCGAATGGTACGCTCCCGGTTCATCTTGGGAAATTCCCAAATTGGAGCCGGGTGAAAAAGTGACTTTTACGTTGAAACCGAACAAACAAAATGAATTACAAGAAGAATTGCCGATGACGTTAACGATTAAGAATGTGGTTCCCTACGAAGAATTTTCCCTTTATGTTGACATGCACGAAATCCTACTTACTTTCAAAATGAAAGAGGACGACGATGGATTTGAAATGGAAATTAATTCCGGAGGTTTTGACGAATCATTGGCTAATTTAAAAGCGCTCGTTGAAGGGGAGAAGCTGCCCTAAAAGTCATTTTTGTGACTATCGGACAGAAGGCGCGACGGGACATGGGGACAGGTTCCATGTCCCAAATTTTAAAAAATCTGAAAAAGGGACAGGCAACCTGTCCCCGTGTCCCACTATGTTTTGCACGCGTAAAAAAATACCATTCCCGGCGAGGATCGCCAAGAATGGTATTGTAATGAGTATTGAAAGGGAGATTTTAGAGGGATGAAAACTTTCCCTTGAATACAGAATTTAAAAATAATGGGACGCCTAACCTGTCCCCCTGTCCCACTGTCGGTTAGACGGTGGTGAGGGGTCTTTGTGCGGCGATGGTTTCGTCTATTTTGGTCGCTGCCAGGAATCCTTCTCTGATGGCTTCGAGGGCTTTGCGCGGTTTTACGGCGTCTCCGACAACTTTTACCGGTACTTTTCCTTGCAATTCTTTGGCAAGGGCGTTGTTGGATTCTGTGCCGAGAGCGAGTACAACAGTTTCCGTTTCAATCTTTGTCATTCCTTGCGGTGTTTCAATTAGGACGAAATCATCGCCAATTTCCTTGATTGTAGAATTTGTATGAGACGTGATGTGTCTTTCTTCAATTGCTTTCATCAAGAAGGTCCGCCGTGTGGACTCTTCATCTGACGCCAGTGTCGGCAGCATTTCAACAATTGTCACATCCTTACCTAATGAGGCCAGGTAAACGGCAGTTTCGCAGCCAACCATGCCGCCGCCGGCAATGACCACTTTTTGCTTTGTCTCTGCTTTGCCTAACAGAACGTCTTCAGCCGTGACTACATTGCGGCCTTCAATGCCCGGAATGTCAGGTTTGGCCGGGGTTGCTCCCGTGGCAATAATGACCATGTCCGGTTTCTCTTGTTCGAACAAGGCAGAGGTGTACTCTGTATTCATTTTAATGTTCACGCCGAGCTTTTCCACTTGTCTGCCCGCCCAGGAAACAAAGTGAGCCAGTTCTCCTTTTGCCGGCGGTACAGCCGCAGTGGCAAATTGTCCCCCAAAACGGTCCGATTTTTCGTAAAGGGTTACTTCATGACCGGCCAATGCCGCTGTTCTTGCAGCTGTCAAACCGGCGGGGCCAGCGCCCACTACGGTGATTTTCTTAGGACTGTCCGTTTTCTTGAATTCTTGTAAATATTCATATCCTAAAGTCGGATTTACCAAGCAGCTGATAGGCTCGTTGTTGAACAGATTGATCAGACAGCCTTGCTGGCAGGCGATACAAGGCCTGATATCCTCATACTGTCCGTTTGCGAATTTGTTCGGCAGTTCGGGGTCAGCCAAGGAGGCTCTTCCCATCGCAATGACGTCGGCTTTTCCTGACAGCAGGATGCTCTCGGCTACAACCGGATCGTTGATGCGTCCGACCGTCAGCACAGGAATATTGACGACTTTTTTCACTTCTTCAGCATAGTCGACGATCCATCCGGGTGTGACATGCATCGGAGGGATGATCGCCCAAGAGCTTTCATACGTTCCGGCCGAAACATGCAGATAATCGACTCCGAGCTGTTCCAATTTGATGGCGATTGCTTTTGTCTCCTCAATCGTACGTCCGCCGGGAACTTTTTCGTCCGCTGAAATTCGGAAGCCGACCACAAAATCGGGGCCGCATTTTTCCCTTACATCTTTTACGATTTCCGCAGCGAATCTGAATCTGTTTTCCAAAGAACCGCCGTATTTGTCGGTGCGCTTGTTTGAATAGCTTGACATGAATTGGGCAATGAGATATCCATGTGCTCCGTGGATTTCGACACCGTCAAAACCGGCTTTTTTTGCCCGCAAGGCCGTATCGCCAAATTGCGAGATAATTTTTTCGATTTCAGGGATGGTTAATTCACGTGGCGTTTCGCCTAAAACAGGACACGGCAGGGGAGATGCGGAAACGGGTTGCTGTCCGATTACCGCTGATGTGGTTTGTCTTCCGCAATGGTAAATTTGCGCGATAATCTTGGCTCCTGCTTTATGGACCCGTTCAGTCAATTTCGTGTGGGACTCAATTTGTTCGTCCTTCCACAGACCGGGAGTCCAAAATCCTCTTCCGGCAGGGTCGACGGCATAATCCTCGACAATGATCATTCCCCAGCCGCCTTTGGCTTTGGCTTCGTGATATGCGATGAAGCGTTCTGTGGCCATCCCGTCTTCGTCACAATAAACCGTCACCATGGGCGACACGGCAAACCTGTTTTTAAGTTTGATGTTTCCAATGGAAATCGGGGTGAAAAGGGGACTGGAATTTAGTGGTTTCATGGTAACCCTCCTTTAGAAAAAATATTTTCACTAACGAACAAAGGTTATTAAAGAGATTAAATAGCCTTTTTCACATTACAGAAAATAGTAAAATCATTGATTTGCGGATATTTTCAGAATACAGATTCTAACATAATATTATCGAAGCTATTATTGTGAAGCAATGAACAAAGATCGACGATATTTTTACAATTTATGATATTTGTAACTCTTTTCAACTCGAAACTGGGACAGGGGGACAGGAACCGTGTCCCGATTTTTTAAAAGTCTGAAAACGACCCGGGATCCAACCCAACACAGTACATAGCCAAACAAAAGAAATCCATGATTTGCCGCTCAACCGTGGATGAACATTCGTTTCAGAGAGGTATTTGAAAGAAATCGTGCGGGTGTTGTAGAACTTCATTCAACTGTTTTTTCACCTTGAAGTCAATTTAGTTTTTGCATTATTTATGGGAAATAGATTGACCCAAATCTCGAAAAGCCAACGACTTAAAAAAGCACGAACAATATACATCTGACATTTTTATGGGCAAACCGACAGTACTAGAAAGAAACCCGAAACTTCCGGAAAAAGGGAAGATAAGCCGGACGAAGCAAACTCGCAATTAAAAACAATTGCGCGAATGAAAAATTCCAGTATATACTAGTAAATGAAAAAAATGTATAATTGATGAAATTTTACGTAAGCAGAAGAAATTTTGCTCAATTTCTCCTTTAAATAAAGCATCCAAATAAATTTTTTTGCGCGAATGTCAGAATGTTTGGCATTGTCGAAAAATATAGATTAAAGGAATTTACCAAATAAAAAAATATTTACATAACTACAATAAGCAAAAAACTAGAACATTCTGAATATTTTTCCACAAAAACGTAATAAACCGTATTCTATTTTAATAGAAAATAACGGAAAGCTTTATTGTCGCATTTTATTTACTAAAAATGTTTAACCGGATTTACGAAAGAATAAATTTTAAGAAAATTTTTAAAATTGACCCAATTGCTTCAAATGGCAGCAGCGTTTTTCAAAAACTTAATTGAAAACTTGGTAGAAAGAAGGGATTGGCGTGATTACCGCTAAAAAACGTTTGGCTATTGACGTTGGCGGAACTTTTACCGATGTTTTTGTGTTTGATGAGGAAACGGGGGAGATTTTTGTAACAAAAACATCATCAACTCCATCGAACCCGGAGAAGGGAATTTTAGAGGGAATTGCAAAGGCGAACATCAGCGGAGAAGATATTAAAGTATTTTCCCACGGCACGACTGTCGGTACGAATGCACTTATTGAGAGAAAATTGCCTAAAACGGCCTTAATCACAACAAAAGGTTTCCGGGACGTTATTGAAATAGGAAACGGTACCAAGAAAGATATATGGGATACCTACAAAGATAAAGCAAGGCCATATATCAGGCGCCGCGACCGGTTTGAAGTGACAGAAAGAACAGACTATAAAGGGAATATTTTGGTGCCCGTTAACGAGAATGAGGTCCGCGAATTGGCCAGAAAACTTAAAAAACGGGGAACAGAATCAGTTGCCGTTTGTTTTATCAATTCTTATGTGAATGGGGAAAACGAGCTAAGGGTCAAGGAAATTCTCCAAGAAGAATTACCGGGGGCATATGTGTGTATTTCAAGTGAAGTATTGCCGGAAATCTTTGAACATGAGCGTATGAGTACAACGGTGATTAACGCAGTGTTGGGACCGATTATGACTTCCTATATTAAAAAACTGGAAGAAGAAATGCACAAGCGGGGTTATAAAGACGATATTTTGGTACTGCATTCCGGGGGAGGCGTAATGACGTCCAGCACCGTGCCCCGTTATGCCGCGCGCCTCGCAAGTTCGGGAATTGCAGCAGGTGCTATTGCAAGCAAACATATTGCCAAAATATGTGGTTATCAAAATGCGATCGGTTTAGACATGGGCGGGACGAGTACAGATATTTCTTTAATGTACGACGGTGACATTCGGATAACGAAAAATTGGGCAATTGAATATGGTTACCCGATTGGATTTCCAAGTATAGAAATTTTGACCATTGGCGCAGGCGGGGGAAGTTTAGCCTGGATAGACGAAGGCGGTTCGATGCGGAACGGCCCGCAAAGCGCAGGAGCTTATCCGGGGCCGGCATGCTATGGTTTCGGCGGGACGGAACCTACAAACACTGATGCAAATCTGGTGTTGGGCCGGTTAAATGTTGAATTATTAGGCGGCTCGATGAAACTGGATTTGGAAAAGGCAAAACAGGCCGTGCAAAAAATAGCCGATGCTTTCGGTTACTCTATAGAAGAGGCGGCAAACGCCATCATTGAAGTCGCCAACGCCAATATGAGCGATGCGTTAAGATTGATTTCAGTTCGGCGGGGGTATGACCCGAGAGAGTTCGCGTTGGTCGCGTTTGGCGGAGCCGGTCCTTTACACGGCGCTTATTTGGCGAAAGAATTAAACATTCCAACGGTAATCATTCCGCCTTATCCGGGGGTTGCGGCGGCGATGGGGTGTTTGCTGGTTGACGTGAGACACGACATTTCAAAAACCTACTTAAAGCAAGCATCAGAGGTAACGCTGAAGCAATTGTTGAATGAATTCGAAAGCATGCAAGCGGAGGCAAAAGTTTTGCTTCAAGAAGAAGGAATTTCTGAAGAACATTCCACTTTAATGAATTTTATAGATTTAAGATACCAGGGTCAATGGCGTTCGTTAGCTGTTCCGGTAAGCAAAAACCATGCGTCAATGGAAGAGATTTTGGAATTATTCCATAGAGAACATGAGCGTGAGTTTGCCTACTCAGACCGGAATCAAAATGTGGAAATCTTCGGGCTTCGTGTAACGGCCATTGGGACGGTTCCCAAACCTGAATTTCCAAAGTATGAACCCAATGGAAGCATTGAAAACGCCCTTAAAGGAAATAGGGAAGTATACTTTGACGGCCGTTTTGTGAAGACAAACATTTACGATCGGGATAAAATTCCGGTGCTGTCTGTAATAGAAGGTCCGGCCATTATTGAACAGCTGGACACGACAACCGTGATCCCCCCGAAGTTTACGGCAAAAGTTGATATCTACAAAAACATAATCATTTCCGTCAATCAAGATTAATCTCGGAAAGGTGGAATGATGATGAGTTCCGCGGAAAAAACCCTCCCTCAAAAACGGGAGATAGCCTTGGATCCCGTTACATTTGAAGTATTAAAAAACGGTTTTGTCAATTTAGTCGATCAAATGGCCGAACAAATGTTAAGAACATGTTATTCATTTGTCATATATAATCGTGATTTCAGCTGTGCGCTTTGCGATGCCGAAGGAAATACGGTCATGCAAGGAACGCATGATATCTCCGTTCATGTAGGTACGCTCCATTTAACGGCTAAAGCTGTATTAGAAGATTTTAAAGGGGACATCCATCCCGGAGACGTGTTTTTGGTAAACGATCCGTATCGCGGCGGCACACACTTTTGTGATGTAAGGGTTGTATTGCCGGTGTTTTATGAAGACAAATTAATTGCTTTCATGCAAACCAACGGGCATTGGGCAGATGTCGGCGGCTCCAATCCGGGATCTTTTGATGTGAAGTCCCGTGATCATTTTGGAGAAGGAATCCGCATCCCGCCGGTTCGTATATACAGCCAAGGGAAATATCTTTCGGATGTTGTGAATCTTTTGATTTCCAATATGCGAGTTCCCAAAGAACGGCTCGGCGATTTGCGTTCACAAGTGGAAGCCGCGAAAGTCGGGCAAAAGCAACTGTTGGAATTGATTCAGAAATATGGAATAGATACGGTGTTGACCGCTTTTAAGGAAGTTCAGGATTATGTTGAACGACTGGCGAGAAAAAAGATTGAATCTTTGCCGGAAGGCACCTGGGAAACAGTTGACTATATTGATATGGATCCGGAAATTGGCGACGGATTGATTCCAATCAAGGTGAAAATGACCATTAAGAATAACGAAATACTTTATGATTTAAGCGGTTCTCACCCGTATATCAGCTGCTTTTTGAATGCCGGTTACGGCTCGGCTTTATCGGGACTATATGCGGGAACAAAGACATTTTTCCCTGAAATACCGCTAAATTCCGGTTTTTATCGGGTTGTAAAAGCTCATTTGCCGGAAAATTCGGTAGTGAATGCCCCTGATCCCGTTGCTGTTACCGGTTTTTGTTCAGGTGCTTTCGAAAAAATCATGAATGCATGTTTCGAAATTTGGTCCGAAATAATGCCGGAACGGGCCATTGCTTGTTCCTTTAACCTGGAATATTTATTAATTGGCGGTTATGATCATCGCAATTCGTCCAATAATTATTTCATGTGGTATGACTGGATGGCGGGTGGACATGGCGGCCGTATAGATCGGGACGGAGCGAATGCAACCTCACCTGTTTTTGGCGTCGGGCTTAGTGTGCAGCCCTGCGAAGGACAGGAACGGTTATCCCCTGTCATCACGACCAAACATGAAATCATTACGGATTCGGGAGGACCGGGACAGTTTCGCGGCGGATGCGGCCTGGAAAAAGGAGGGGTATTGACCGACGTATTCGGAGGCGTCATGTCCTATTGTTGTGACCGTTCCCGTTCCGTAACTTGGGGAATAAAAGGCGGTTTGCCGTCCATTCCGCAAGGAGCCACCCTGCATCCGGATACTGAGAAAGAACAATTCTTGGGCACAATTTTCTCAAACGTTCCCGTTAAAAAAGGAGATTCGTTTACACGGGTATCAGCGGGCGGAGGCGGTTTGGGAGATCCGTTGAAACGCGATGTCAACGCCGTCTTGGAAGATGTGATCGATGGTTATGTTTCCATTGACAGGGCCCGAAAGGATTATGGCGTCGTCATTAAGGAAATTGACCGGGATCTGGATCTATTTGAAATTGACTACGAAGCTACCAAAAAGGAAAGAGAGTATATCAGAAAAAATCGCAAGGCTTGGCTAAATGTTTGTCCATATGAAGTAGAGAAAATGTACAAAAACGGAGAAATTGATCAACTGGATGTCATTCGCCGCTACGGTGTAATCATGGATTATACTACCAATCAAGTTTTAATGAAATCCACCGAGCAGTACCGTAAAGCGATGATGAAACGTTCATTGGCATACTGGGATTAACCTGTCCGTTTGGATGATGCGAGTAGGACCACTATCGTTTATAAATGTCGGAAAATTCAGAATCCATTAGAATGAATGACACTGAATCCTTTGTTTCACGATGAAGGAGGGATGGAATGGGTAAACTGCAAAATTCATTGAAAACAAGACATATCACCATGATTTCGATTGGCGGTGTTATAGGGACCGGCTTGTTCGTGGGGACGGGCAAAAACATTTTAGGCACCGGTCCTGCGGTGGTTTTTTCTTATCTGATTGCATGCCTCATTATTGTACTCATCATGCAGATGGTGGGCGAAATGGCTTCGGGTGAAATGGCACTGGGCATAAGACAAAGCGGGGAGCCGGAAATGGGGTCTTTTGCATCTTATGCATCGAAATATATTGGAGATTGGGCCGGTTTTACGGTAGGTTGGCTTTATTGGGCAAGCTGGGTATTCATCGTCGGTTTGGAAGCGGCGTTAATTGGAGGAATGATCCATGATTGGTTTCCGGCCGTTCCCGTATGGGCCGGTTCTGTCGGCATTACTCTGCTCATGACCATTATCAATGTTTATTCTGTAAAAACATTCGGTGAATTCGAGTACTGGATTTCTTTTTTTAAAGTGACGGCAATTGTCCTGTTTTTGATTGTGGGGACGTTAATGGTGCTCGGTGTCTGGCCGACTTTCGAGCCTCGCGGATTGGGGATATTGTTTCATTATGGAGGTTTTGCCCCGCAAGGTTACGTACCCATTCTAACAGCAATAGTATTTGTTATTTTCTCCATTTGTGGCGCGGAAGTAGCGGCCATTGCGGCAGCCGAATCGGAGAATCCGGCTAAAAATATCGTTCGGGCGATTCGCAACGTCGTGTTTCGTTTGGCCTTGTTCTTTGTCGGTTCGGTAACGCTCATGGTTTTGATATTACCATGGAACGATAAGGAAAATTTGGTAGCACCGTATGCCAATATTTTAAAAATGGCAGGTTTGCCTTTGGCGGCTGAATGGATGCAAATCGTGATTTTCGCATCTTTGGTGTCGGTATTAAACTCCGCATTATACACAAGTTCGCGCATGTTGCTGTCCATGTCCCGGCAGGGGGACGCGCCAAAAATTTTTTCGAGAATAGGAAATAAAAGAGGGGCTCCGGTACCGGCCATTATCGGCAGCACCGTTGTTGCCTATATTTGTGCCATGTTGTATTTCGTTTCGCCGGATGTTATCTTCTACTTTTTGGGTAATTGCGTGGGCGGCTTGATGATTATCGTTTATATTCTGATTGCTGTTTCGCAAATTCGTTTCCGCAAAGAATTTATGAAAATGAGTGATACGAAATTGCCGATTCGTATGTGGCTGTTTCCTTATTTAAGCTATGCAACAATTATTTTGCTCATAGCCGTCTATATCTCACAAATATTCATTGAAAGCTTGCAGTCGCAATTTTACTTGAGCACAGCTGTTTTTGTGAGTTCATTGGCCTTATTCTTTTTTGCGAGAAAGAAAAAGTCGGCTGCATTCGGGGAACCAAAGCCCGGGAAAGAAATTGAATCTTCCCGTGTCCTAAATGATATCCAAAAAGAATTATCCAATTGAATAGAGCCTGCATAAGCTTTCTGCAAGGTTTCGCATTTTTGGGGAGCAGATTCTTTCGTTAATCCTACTTTATAAAAATCGTTTTTGTGTTTTACCAAGTTGGGGTTTTTCATGCTACATAAATCGGCACAGAGTCTGCTTGCTAAAGTGACAAAATATTCTGCAAATATTTACTATCCAACAATTTTTAAAGAAAGAGGTTGATAATATGGCAATTCAATTCGTTGAGCATTTAAAATCATTGGACCAAAAGCATTTCCTGCATCCGACCTCGTCCATTGAGGAGCAGCAAACAAACGGTCCGGCGGCTATTTTTTGTGAAGGAAAAGGAATCTATTTAAAAGATTTAGAGGGAAACACGTATATTGACGGTATGTCATCTCTTTGGAATGTAAACATCGGTCACGGGCGTACAGAAATTGCTGAAGTGGCAAAAGAGCAAATGGAAAAACTGGCTTTCAGTTCCTGTTTCGCTACGTTTAGCAATGAGCCGGCGATTAGACTGGCCGCAAAAATTGCCGAAATGGCACCGGGAGATTTGAATACGGTATTTTTTACTTCCGGTGGTTCGGAGTCGAATGATACGGCTATTAAGCTTGCAAGACATTACTGGATTCTAAAAGGCCAACCTAATCGTCAAAAGATTATTTCCCGTGCTCTGTCTTATCATGGGGTCGCTTACGGATCTACTAACGCGACAGGCATTGAAGGATTTCGTAAATTCACAAACTCACCGGCACCGGACTTTCATTATGTGGATAAAGATTCTGCAGAAGAATTACGCAAATTAATCCAAGAGCTCGGACCTGAAAATGTGGCAGCATTTATATCGGAGCCGGTGCAGGGAGCAGGGGGTGTAAATGTACCAAAACCGGATTATTTCAAAAAAGTGCGTCAAATTTGTGATGAGTACGGCGTTTTATTTATTGCGGATGAAGTCATTACCGGTTTTGGACGCACAGGGAAAAACTTCTGTATAGAGCATTTTGGTGTGGTACCGGATATGCTGACCTTTGCCAAAGGGGTATCCAGCGGTTATGCCCAACTGGGGGGAGTGTTAATTTCTGAAAAGATTCATAAAGATTTGTGCGAATTATCCAAGGGAGTTCTCATGCACGGTTACACATACAGTGGTCATCCAATGGCTTGTGCCGTGGGATTGAAAAATATTGAAATTATTGAGCGGGAAGGTCTCGTAGAAAATGCGAGAGTAATGGGTGAATGGATGCTTCAAGGTTTTAAAGCGTTGCAGAAGAAGTACGACTTCATAGGAGAAGTTCGTGCATTTGGATTGTTAGGGGCGATTCAGTTCGTAAGAGATCGTGAAACGCGTGAACTGTTTGACCCGCTATTAAGCCCGATTGCGGTAAAAGAAATGAAAAAACGGGGGTTGATTTTACGTACAGTAACGTACGGTCAGGACACGGTCGTTTTTGCGCCTCCTTTAATCATCACAAAGAGTGAAATGAACGAATTATTGCGTATTGTTGATGAAACCCTTGCCTATTTGCAAAAAGAAGTGATTGTAAAAGGAGTCAAGTAAAAAGATGAACGGCGTTCCAAAGGAAATGAAGAAGTTTTGTTGTAAGGGTGAGCAAGGAGGGGAAATTGAATGGCAACAGGAGTAAGAGAGATCCGTAAACAGTATAATCCCGCAAATACGTCGGAATGTGTCGGGAAAGTTGAATTGCACACGGCGCAAGAAGCGGAAGAGAAAATTGACGCCTGTGAACGGGCTTTCCAAGGATGGAGCAGGATGTCATCTGTGGCCCGCGGAGAAATTTTGCATGCTTTGGCAGATTTACTAATCGAACATATGGAGCCGTTGGCGGAGCTGGCGTCGAAAGAGATGGGAAAAACGGTTCCGGAGACGATCGGCGAAGTAAAACGCGGCGCTTCCATTTTACGCTATTTTTCGCAGGAAGGAATGAGGGCAACGGGAGAGGTGCTGCCGTCTGCTTGCGAAGACAAGATGTTGTTTACAAAACGTGTTCCTTTGGGAGTCGTCGCCATCATCACTCCCTGGAATTTTCCGGTTGCCATCCCATTGTGGAAAATGGCTCCTGCTCTCGTATACGGCAACACCGTTGTATGGAAGCCCTCTATTGAAGTCTCTTTGACCAGTCAGTATATTGCCGGTTTGTTTGTGAAAGCGGGTTTGCCGGAAAATGTGTTAAATATTGTGCTGGGACGCGGTTCGAAACTTGGGCCGATTTTAGTGCAATCCCCAAAAGTCAAGGCCGTTTCTTTTACCGGTTCAAATGCCGTGGGGCAACAAATCTTAAAGACAGCCGGTCCTTTGAATAAAAAAATTCAGTTGGAACTTGGCGGAAAAAATGCGGCCATTATACTGGCGGATGCCGATTTGGATTTGGCGGCCCGTTTAACGATAGAAGGAGCGATGAAGCAAACGGGTCAACGTTGTACAGCCACAAGCCGCGTTTATATTGAAGCGCCGGTGTATGATGCAGTGGTGGAAAAATTGGTGAAATATGCAAAAGAAATTAAAGTGGGAGAAACGATGGGGCCGCTGGCTTCGAAACAGCAATTTGACAGTGTACTTGAGCATATTGAGCGGGCAAAGAGACAAGGAGCAAAATGTATTTTCGGCGGGAAACCCGTTCAAGAGTTACCGCATGGATATTTTATAGAACCAACATTATTTACCGAGGTTGCGCATGAGATGGATTTGGCCAGGGAGGAAGTATTTGGACCGGTGTTGGCCATTTTTAAAGTGGCGGATTATGAAGAAGCAATCCGATTGGCAAATGATTCGGAGTTTGGGCTGAGTGCTTCCATCTATACAACGGATATTCAGAAGGGGTTCGATTTTATCGAACGAAGCGAAGTCGGACTTGTTCAAATCAACGATGAAACGGGAGGAGCCGAGCCGCAAGCCCCGTTTGGAGGAATGAAAAA
>CALKIU010000160.1 GCA_937995745.1 uncultured Bacillaceae bacterium
AATAGTGTAACTTTTCTTAATCATTGTTTTTAATAAATGGTATAGTATGATTATGTGTTCAACTTTTCAAGCTATTTTTGTGAGGGGGAATGAATTTGCGTATCGGGGTACCTAAAGAAATAAAAAACAACGAAAACCGGGTCGCGTTGACTCCGGCGGGAGTGCAGGAGCTGGTCCGGAACGGACATAGTGTCTTTGTGGAAACGGAAGCGGGACTCGGTTCCGGGTTTAAAGATTCTGAATACAGGAATGCCGGAGCGGCCGTTGTGAGCAGCGCCCGGGAAGCATGGGAATGCGATTTGGTCCTCAAAGTGAAGGAACCGCTTCCTTCGGAGTACAAGTATTTTCGTGAAGGATTAATGATATTTACATATTTTCATTTGGCGGCAGAACCGGAATTGACGGAAGTTTTGCTAAAAGAGAAAATTACGGCGATAGCTTACGAAACTGTGCAACTGCCGGACAATTCCCTTCCCTTGCTGACGCCGATGAGTGAAGTGGCCGGACGCATGGCCGTTCAAGTCGGGGCCCAGCTGCTTGAAAAAATAAGAGGAGGAAAAGGGATTCTGTTGGGGGGCATTCCCGGTGTGAAGCGTGGAAAAGTAACGATTATCGGCGGCGGAGTGGTCGGTACGAATGCCGCCAAACTGGCTGTCGGTTTGGGAGCGGAAGTGACGATTATCGATATTAATCCGAAGCGTCTCCGCGAGCTGGATGATATATTCGGCAGAAGCGTGACTACATTGATGTCCAATCCTTACAATATAGCGGAATCGGTGAAGGAATCGGATCTAGTCATCGGCGCCGTGCTTATTCCCGGGGCCAAAGCTCCGAAACTGGTGACCGAGGAAATGGTGGAAGCCATGTCGCCGGGGTCGGTGATCGTAGACATCGCCATTGATCAGGGCGGCATCTTCGAAACAACCGACCGGATGACGACTCACGAGGATCCCATATACTATAAATACGGCGTGATCCATTATGCTGTGCCCAATATGCCCGGAGCAGTCCCGAATACCGCTACGACCGCTTTGACAAATGTGACCGTGCCTTACGTTTTGAAAATAGCCAATAAAGGCTTTCATGATGCCGTGCTGGGAGACGAAGCGCTGTTAAAAGGAGTCAACACTTATCAAGGGCATATTACCCATCAGGCAGTAGCCATGGCTCATAATTTGCCGTACACGCCGTTAAAAGATTTGTTGAATAAACCGTGATTGCATATATACATAAAAAAGCCGGTTCAACGCCCGGTGGGGGCGGGAACCGGTTTTTTTCGCTTCTGGGGAAGAGGGTGGGCGGGACGGGAACGTTTATGGAATGATGACAAGTCCTTTCGGATATTTGGTCAGCACTTCTGCCCCTTGACCGGTAATGAGAATATCATCTTCAATCCGGACGCCGCCAATTCCCGGCAGATAAATGCCGGGTTCAATTGTAAAAACCATCCCTTCTTCGAGTACAAGAGAATTCTTTTCGGTGACGGAAGGGTATTCATGAACGCTTATACCTAATCCGTGGCCGAGACGGTGGGTGAAATATTCCCCGTAACCGGCTCCGGCAATGATATTTCTCGCCGTTAAATCAACTTCTGCACAAGTTGCCCCCGGTTTGCTCGCTTTTATAGCCGCCAACTGGCTTTTCAGAACGATGTTATAAATGTCCCGCTGCTTATCATCGATGCACCGGTAAGCAACGGTTCGCGTAATGTCGGAGCAATAACCATCGACGACCACGCCCAAATCGAGAACAATCAGGTCTCCCTCTTGAATTTTTGTTTCTCCGGGAGTTCCGTGGGGCAGGGCGCTGTTTGCGCCGGCCAGCACCGTCGTCATAAAAGCCATTTTTTGCACGCCTTTTTTCTTTAATTCAAATTCGATGGCTGCAGCAATATCAAGCTCCGTTTTTCCCGCGCTGATTTCCGAGACGGCGATGTCAACGGCATAATCGGCAAGCGCGCAGGCTTTTTTGATCCGTTGAATTTCCTCCTCATCTTTAATCATGCGGAGACGGCGCAATTTTTCCTCAGAGGAGACCATTTCCGCTCCGGGAAACCTGTGTATAAGTTCTTCGAAGCGCCGTACATTCATATGTTCTTTTTCAATGGCTATTTTCGCAAATGATTGAACCCGTTTTTTCGCTTCTTTTTCAATCAAATCCCACGGGTTTTCAATGTCGCTGTAGGCGATGACGTCATGTTCCCAGCCGGCGTTTTTGACGCTTTCTTTTTCCAAAGCGGGACAAATCAAAAAAGGTTCCTTTTCTTGAAAAACCGCCAATCCCAGCAGCCGTTCATGAGGATCGCTGTAAAAATTGCTCAAATAAAAGACATTTTCTGTCGAAGTAAACAGACACATGGCAATGCTATTCTCTTTCATCCATGAACGTAGCTTCGATAATCTGTCGTTCATGCCAATCCCCTTTCTTTATAGAATTAATTTAGAAATGGAAGTCGTTCATGTGATTAAGGCAACTTTACGTGAAATCGTTTTAAAAAGCAATGTTTCGGAAAACCGGCTTATAAATTTTACCATGCGTGTCCAACCGGATTGAAGAATTACGTCCGGAATGCCGCGTCCTTTTCCTTTCAAGGGGCTTGACAAATGTTTAACCGGTAAGATAAAAGAAGGAAAAAGGCGTTTTTTGTTGAATTATAGAATCAGAGATTTTTTTGGGAAAGGAGAATTGGCAATGATTGTATCGTTTCATGGTCATGCGGTTGTGAAAATTGAAACAAATGGAAAAACCGTTCTCATCGACCCCTTCATAACGGGAAACGGCTTGACGGATTTAAAAGTGGATGAAGTAAAACCCGATTACATCCTGTTGACCCATGGACATGCGGATCATATCGGGGATACGGTACGCCTTGCCAAAGAAAATGATGCTTTGGTTGTCGCCACACCCGAGATAGCCACTTATTTAAGCTGGCACGGAGTAAAGCGTGTCCACGGCATGAACATTGGCGGCAGCTACACGTTTGATTTCGGCACGGTGAAGATGACGCAAGCGTTCCACAGCACGGGACTGGAAACCGGCGACAAACAGATCGTCTATTTGGGAATGCCGGCCGGACTCCTCATTACGATTGAAGGAAAAACGATTTATCATGCCGGGGATACTTCCTTGTTCGGTGATATGAAGCTAATCGGCGAGAGACACCCGATCGACCTCGCTTTCCTGCCGATTGGCGACAATTTTACGATGGGACCGGAAGATGCCGCCTATGCGGTTGAGCTGTTAAAGCCCAAGAAAGTCGTTCCGATTCATTACAACACTTTCCCTGTCATCAAGCAGGATCCGCAAAGATTTGTCGACATGCTGCCGGAAGGACAGGGGATCGTTCTCCATCCCGGCGAGAGCATTGAATTATAAAGTCGCGCCCCGTGACCGGCTTCTGAAAGATCTTCTTTTGGAAGCCGGATTTTTGTTTTGTTTGCGGCAAGCCCCGGACTTATTTTCTGGCTGTCCGCATATGATAGAAAAAAACATGTAAGCGGGGTGTGCCGATGACGAAGAATAAGTATTTGCTGTATTTGTTAATATGCGGCTTGCTGTTGTATTACGCCTTTCCCCATTTGTCCGTGCACGGGCATCCAGAGGAAGCGCTTTTTGCCGTTTCGTGGTTGTTTTTGTTTTTGTGCGCGTTCGCCGGGAACTTGCTCAGCTTCCTTCACGCATTGCGGAACACGAGAAAAAGCGGGCAATTTTCCGCGGCGAAGTCCGGAAAAACAGTTGCGCCGTATCGGAAGTTGCGGGGATAGCGGGCATCAAACAAACATTTTGGTAATAAAGGAGGGGATGCTTTTCTGGTCATAAAGGATGGGTCTCAATTGAATCTGCCGGCCCTTTAACCTTATAATAATATTAGTTGTATACTTTTAGCTTAAAGGTGGAGGGTGAAGGACTTGGCCACAAAGCATGAACGGATATTGGAATATATCGACCAGCTGCCCATCGGTGAAAAAATTTCGGTCAGGCAAATTGCCAGAGCCCTGAACGTCAGTGAAGGAACCGCTTACAGGGCCATTAAAGAAGCCGAGAATCAAGGCTTTGTCAGCACTATTGAACGGGTGGGCACAATCCGGATTGAACAGAAGAAAAAGGAAAATATCGAAAAGCTGACTTATGCCGAGGTCGTTAATATTGTCGATGGTCAAGTATTGGGCGGCCGGGCCGGACTTCATAAAACCCTCAACAAGTTTGTCATCGGGGCTATGAAGCTTGAAGCAATGATGAGATATACAGGGGCCGGAAACCTGCTCATTGTCGGAAACCGGACAAAAGCGCATGAACTTGCGTTAAATGCAGGCGCCGGCGTTCTGATAACCGGCGGATTTGACACTGAAGAACACGTAAAGAAACTTGCTGACAAGCTGGAACTTCCGATCATTTCCACCAGCTATGATACATTCACCGTAGCCACCATGATTAACCGGGCGATATATGACCAGTTAATTAAGAAAGAAATCATTCTTGTTGAGGATATATTAACCCCGTTGGAAAAAACGTATTATTTAAAGACAACGGATCGGGTGAAACGCTGGCTGGAATTAAACAAACAAACGACCCACAGCCGCTACCCGGTTGTCGATGAAACCTTGAAGGTTCAGGGAATCGTCACCGCCAAGGATGTTTTGGGAATTGAAGAGGAAATGCCGATTGAAAAAATCATGACAAAAAATCCGATGACGGTGAGTGTGAAAACAAGTGTTGCCTCCGCAGCCCACATGATGGTTTGGGAAAGCATCGAACTTCTGCCGGTCGTGGATGACACCGGCAAATTAAAGGGAATCATCAGCCGCCAAGATGTTTTAAAGGCATTGCAGACCCATCAAAGGCAGCCTCAAGTCGGTGAAACGATCGATGACATTGTCACCAGACAACTTGTCCTTTCCAAAGGCAAACATAAAAATGACAATATCTACCGCTGCGAAGTAACACCGCAAATGACAAATCACCTCGGAACAGTATCCTACGGGGTTTTGACCACCATAGTGACCGAAGCGGCCAACGGCGTTTTAAAAGGTTTCAAAAAAGGCAATCTCGTCGTTGAAAACATGACGATTTATTTTCTGAAACCTGTGCAAATGGACAGCATGTTGGAAATTCATCCGCATATAATTGAAGCGGGCCGGAAGTTCGGAAAAGTGGACGTAGAAATTTTTAACGAAGGGAAGTTAGTAGGGAAAGCGCTCTTGACTTGCCAGATACTCAACCGCCGGTAGTCATAACTTCGTTTCGGAAAAAGAAGCGTCCCGATTGCCGGCCGGTTCTTTTTCCTGGCCGTTTTCCCGGGTCATGACCGGCGTTTTTTCAAGCGGAAGCAGGCTGAACATCCGGGCTTTCAAAAGTTCGGGATGCAAGCCGCTTTTTGTCTTTTTTATTTTGTCCGGCATCGCTTGAATAAGAATTGGAAAAATATATGCAATATATTATAAAATGGGACCGTGAATCATCAGGTTTTTTTTATGTGTATTTTAACAATACCATGATAGAAAGATGGTCAAAGTTATCATTATTGTTTGCAAAGAAAAAGATGGTAAAGGAGTTTGTCATGGTAGAAGAAATTATAAAAGCAATTAAGAAATATGACACAATCATTATACACCGCCATGTGCGCCCTGACCCGGATGCTTACGGTTCACAAGGAGGGCTGGCGGAAATTATTAAAGCTTCATTTCCCGGGAAAAAAGTTTATACCGTCGGTAAAGAAGAGGAGAGCTTGAATTATTTGCGACGTCTTGATGCGATTCCGGATGAGACGTATAACGGAGCGCTGGTCATTGTGACGGATACGGCGAATGAAGAAAGGATCGATGACGAACGATACAAGCTCGGCGACATGCTCATAAAAATTGATCATCATCCGAACGATGATCCGTATGGCGATCTTTTATGGGTTGACACAAATGCCAGTTCGTGCAGTGAAATGATTTATGAATTGTATTTGCAGGGAAAAAAGCACGGGCTGAAAATGTCTGATGAGGCGGCGAGGCTTCTTTACGCCGGAATTGTCGGCGATACGGGCCGTTTTCTGTATCCGAGCACAACGAGCAAAACGTTCGCTTATGCGGGAGAATTAATTAAGTATCATTTTTCCCGCAGCAAACTGATGGAGCAAATGAATGAACTGCCCCTTAATGTGATCAAACTGAACGGTTATATTTTCGAGAATTTCAAAATGTCAAAAAATGGTGCGGCTTCGGTGATTTTGGACAGAAAACTGTTGGAAAAATATGACGTGAAGCCGTCGCAAGCTTCTCAGCTTGTCAGCACTTTGGGGAGTGTCGCCGGGATTAAAGCGTGGGTCTTTTTTGTTGAAGAGGAAGACGGAACCATCCGGCTCCGCCTCCGTTCGAAAGGTCCCGTGATTAACGGGCTGGCAAAGAAGTACGGCGGGGGAGGGCATCCGCTTGCGGCCGGGGCTTCTATCCATTCCTGGGACGAAGTGGAGCAAGTAATGGAAGATATTGAAAAAATTTGTGAACAAGCTTGACAGAAGAGACGAACGGCCGTCCTGTCAGCCGCGGATTCGGAGCGGGACAGGTCCGGCCGTTTCATTGTCAAGCTTCCAGACGGATATTTAAAGTGATGGACAGCGTTGTATAAAAGACGATATGTTTTACTTCCAACCGGTACTTTTTTTCATGGGCGGTATGAATCCTGTTTTCTATCGTTTGCTCAATCAGTTCCCTGCTTTGAAAGGCATATTCAATATCTTTGGCAAGCAGAGTCTTCAAATCATCTTCGACGGTCTTTGCCATTTCGTGAATCGTTAAGAGGTCGAGATTATATTTTTCTTCGTTTTCGATTTTTATATCAATCTCCTGTATGGTCAGCCTTTTTTGATTTTCTCTGTTCAATTTTTCCACATCCGCTTGCCAAATCGCTTTTTCTTTGATCAACTCCTGAATCTTTTTGGCCTGTTCCCTGTTTTCCATGCTGTATTCCTCCTGCCATTTTCCAAATATATATAAAAAAATGCACCAGCTGATCAGGGCGCCGATGGCCATGCCCGATAGAACTTTTTCCCATTCTTTTTTTCTGTAATTAGGAGGAACCCTCATCAGGAAACATGCTCCCCGGTGAGCCAAGTGATGATGAGTGCACCGGTTTTGGCGCCGCCGAGAGCTGACAAAATCAGGAGGAATTGTTTCACTATATCTTTTGTCTCCCCTTCGAACAATCCTTTTTCAAATTTATAGACCGCATCGAACGTTCCGCCGATCGCCGCGACAATGGCCCAAATCCTCAACGAAGAAGAAATGCGGTAAATTTCCGTCAGCGGAGGTTTTCCGGTAATAAAGGCGGCGATTCCGCCGATTAAAGCCCCTCCGAGCAGGACCCCGAGAGCGATGAAATAGCTGTCCAGCAAATGGGTGAAAAACGGCTGTTCTCCCATGAAATGATCATTCCCCGTCTACAGTATGGTGAAGGTGCAACATCCATTCGTCCTTATTCGTTGGAAATCTGTTTTGGTTTCCTCAGTAAATCATATGGACAATCTTGTGCAATTATGTTTTTTTTCTCCGGGCAGGAAAAGCTTTTTCCGCTCCTCGCCTGCTCTTTGTTTCTTGTTTGCGGAGTTGAAAGATGCATAGCCTTTTAAAGGCGGAAGTTCTATAATAGAGTGTATAGGAGTGCGTAAGGGGGGGGAATGCATTGACGTTTGTTCATCTTCATGTTTACAGTTCTTACAGCCTGTTATCCAGCACGGCGGGAATTGAACAACTTGTAAAAAATGCGAAAATGAAGGGATTTTCTGCTGTTGCTTTGACAGATTATAATGTGATGTACGGGACGTTTGCTTTTTACAAAGAATGCATGAAACAAGGCATCAAACCGATAGTCGGTTTGACGGTCGATGTCATGAGCGTGCTGGAAGAAGAGAAATCTTACCCCCTTGTTTTATTGGCAAAAAATCAAGCCGGTTACCGAAATCTTTTAAAAATCTCCAGCGCCGTGCAGACGAAGGCGAAGGAGGGGCTTCCGGTCAAATGGCTGAAAGCATATTCCGGAGGATTGATTGCCTTTACCCCCGGTTTAAGAGGGGAAATTGAAACGAATATTCTCCGGGGAAACAAGGAAAAAGCCCTTCTCTGCACCGAGCGTTTGAAAGAGACTTTTGAAGAGGACAGCTTTTTTTTAGCCATTCAAAA
This sequence comes from uncultured Bacillaceae bacterium, assembly GCA_937995745.1. Taxonomy (GTDB): domain Bacteria; phylum Bacillota; class Bacilli; order Bacillales; family Cytobacillaceae; genus CALKIU01. The sequence continues at coordinate 8,163 of CALKIU010000160.1, forward strand.
CCACGGCCTGAATGAAGAATTGCAGGTTATGGAGGAAATGGTGCGCATTTCCGGAAAAACAGGCATCGGACTGATTGCCACCAATGAAGTTTATTATTTGGAGAAAGAAGATTCCTTTGCTCATGAATGTTTGTTGGCCATTAAGCACGGAAAAAAATTGCAGGATGAAAACAGGGAAAAACTAAAAAACGATGAATATTATTTAAAAACAGCCTCTGAAATGACCGACTTGTTTTCTGCTTTTCCGGATGCCTTGGAAAATACGCTCAAGATCGCCGAACAATGCCGTGTCGAGCTTGACATGGGCAAATTGAATTTGCCTGCGTATCCCGTGCCGGACGGATTGACGGCCGATGAATTTTTGGAGCAATTGTGCCGGCATGGGTTCCGGCAGCGCTACGGGATGGATGCACCGGAGAGCTACAAGGAAAGGCTGTCCTATGAACTTTCCGTCATTAAAAAGATGAAGTTTTCTGATTATTTTTTAATTGTTTGGGATTTTATGCGCTTTGCCAGGGAAAAAGGAATTTTGACCGGACCCGGACGCGGTTCCGCCGCCGGCTCCCTCGTCGCTTACTGCTTGTTCATTACAGATGTCGATCCGATGAAGCACGGCCTCCTATTTGAGCGTTTCTTAAATCCGGAAAGAATTACGATGCCGGATATTGACATTGATTTTCCCGACAACAAGCGGGACGACATCATCCGATATGTCGTAAACAAATACGGCAGACACCATGTTGCGCAAATCATTACATTCGGGACTTTGGCAGCCCGGGCTGTTTTGCGGGATGTCGGCAGGGCTTTCGGCTTAAATGCGAAAGAACAAGATTATTTGGCGAAATTGGTTCCGTCGCGGTTGGGAATCACTTTGCGTGAGGCTTACAAAGAATCTGAGGGACTGCGAAAGTATGTCGCCGAATCCCCACTGAACAAAAAACTTTTCGAGACGGCTTGCAAATTGGAAGGATTGCCGCGCCACACGTCCATCCATGCAGCAGGAGTGGTGATTTCCGCAGAACCTCTCGTTCACTCCGTCCCCATCCAGGAAGGGCATGATGACATCTTTTTAACACAGTATTCCATGGAGCATCTGGAGGATGCCGGGCTGTTAAAAATGGATTTTCTCGGTTTGAGAAACTTAACATTAATTGAAAATATCATCGAATCCATTTATAAACATACCGGTCGTAAAATTGATATAAAAGGTATTCCTTTGGATGACAAAAAAACGTATCAACTGCTTTCTGCCGGTGAAACAACCGGCGTGTTTCAACTGGAATCGGAAGGGATGCGCAGCGTTTTAAAAAGATTAAAACCGGGCCGCTTTGAAGACATTGTCGCCGTAAACGCTCTCTACCGGCCGGGGCCGATGGAAAACATTCCCGTATTTATCCGCCGCAAGCACGGGCTGGAAAAGGTGATCTATCCCCATCCGGCATTGAAGCCGATATTGGAAAACACATATGGCGTGATTGTCTATCAGGAGCAGATTATGCAAATCGCCTCAACGATGGCCGGTTTTACCCTCGGTGAAGCGGATTTGCTCAGGCGCGCCGTCGGGAAAAAACAAAAAGAGATTCTTGACAAAGAACGGGAACATTTTGTTGCCGGTTCGGTGAAAAAAGGTTATGACCGCAAAACGGCCAATGAGATCTACGATTTGATTGTTAAATTCGCCAACTACGGATTCAACCGCAGCCATGCCGTGGCCTACAGTTTTATTGCTTATCAACTCGCTTATTTGAAAGCCCATTATCCATTGTATTTCATGTCTTGTCTTTTGACGTCGGTCATTGGAAATGAAAAAAAAATAGCAGAATATATCCGGGAATTAAAAGAAATGGGATATTCCATTCTCCCTCCTTCCATCAATAAAAGCGGATACGGATTTTTAGTGGAAAACAATCAAATCCGCTACAGTTTGGCAGCCATTAAAGGCGTTGGGATTGCGGCCCTTAGGGAGATTTTCAAGGCAAGAAAATCCGGAAATTTTCAAGATTTATTTGACTTTTGTCTGAGAGTGCCGATAAAAAGCGTAAATAGGAAAACGATTGAAGCATTGGTTTATTCTGGAAGTTTTGATGAGTTTGGCGTCGACCGGGCAGTTCTTTTGGCGAGCATCGATGTTGCCGTCGACCATGCGCAACTGGTCAAGCCTGACGGGGTGGATCAGGGAGATTTGCTTTTCGACTTGAAGCCTAAATATGTGGAAGTGGAACCGTTGAGCATTGAAAACAAGCTCCGGTTCGAAAAGGAAGTACTTGGGTTTTATTTGTCCGCCCATCCCGTGTCAGCTTTTGCAGAATATTTTCCCCGCATGGGAGTCAGGCCTTTGGATCGGTTGAAAGACTCCCGGTTCGAAAAGACGGCGGCTCTCATTGCCGACATCAGAAAAATCCGCACAAGAAAAGGGGAAGCGATGGCCTTTTTAACTTTAAGCGACCAGTCCGGGGAAATGGACGGGGTCGTTTTTCCGAAAGTGTATAAGAGAATAATGGTTCTCCTGCAAAAAGGCAACATTCTCGTTTTTGAAGGGAGAGTCGATGTCCGCAGGGGAAAGAGGCAATTGGTGATTGAAAACGCGCTCGACATAAAAACGGCCGTGAAAGAGATGGAGGAGAAACGCACTTTATATTTAAAAATCGAAAAAACGATGGAAAACAGGGAAGCGCTGCATGAATTGAAGAAAATCCTCGAAGAATGCAAGGGGGATACGGATGTTGTCTTGTTTTATGAAAGTTCGGGCAAAATCTTGCGTCTGAAACCGGAAGAACGGGTATCACCTTCGGAAAGCCTTCTGAAAAAATTGTCTTCCCTTTTGGGAACGCAAAATGTTGTTTTAAAGTAAATGATGGAAATTTTTCCACATCAGGTTGAAGCGGACAGCAAGAAGTATTGCGGCTGTCAGCAATATGTCCTTTACAACGGAAAAGGATATGATATATTTGTTTCGTGGGCAATTTGCGGTTCAGCGTAAGCCGGTCCGGATGCCGGTCATTTTTATATCAAGGAATTATTTTTGTCATCAAAGTTATTGTTGATCCATAAATAGTGAATATTAACAGTTTTTATGTTGGCAGCGGATGCTGCAGGGAAGGAATCATTAAGTTTTTTATACAAAGAGGAGTGGAGCAGCCTTGAGTCTACGAGAAGAAGCATTGCGGATGCATAAAACAAACAGAGGAAAATTGGAATCAAAACCGAAAGTGCCTGTCAAAAATGCCAAAGATTTGAGTCTCGCTTATTCTCCCGGTGTCGCAGAGCCTTGTAAAGAAATCCATAAAGACCCGGAAACAGTTTATGACTATACCATGAAAGGAAATTTGGTTGCCGTTGTGACAGACGGAAGCGCGGTGCTCGGGCTCGGTAACATCGGTCCCAAAGCGGCCCTGCCGGTTATGGAAGGCAAAGCGGTATTATTCAAAAGTTTTGCCGGGGTGGATGCGTTTCCAATTTGTCTTGATACAACGGATGTGGACAAAATTGTCGAAACGGTAAAGCTTCTTGAACCCGTGTTTGGCGGCGTGAACCTTGAAGATATTTCATCTCCCCGCTGCTTTGAAATCGAGGAACGATTGAAAAAAGAATTGGAAATTCCCGTATTTCACGATGATCAACACGGAACCGCCATTGTAACCGTTGCCGGTCTTGTTAACGCTTTAAAGATTGTCGGCAAGAAAATGTCTGACATAAGAGTCGTCGCCAGCGGAGCGGGAGCGGCCGGAATTGCGATCATCAAGCTGCTTCACAGCTACGGGGTTAAAGATATTATCATGTGTGATACAAAGGGAGCCATTTACGAAGGCCGGAAAGAAGGCATGAATGCCATTAAAGAAGAAGTGGCCAAGTTTACGAACAAGGAAATGAAAGCCGGAACACTGGAAGAAGTGATAGCCGGCGCCGACGTCTTTATCGGGGTTTCCGTCGAAGGGGCGCTGTCCCAAGAGATGGTTAAATCGATGAACAAAGACCCGATTATTTTTGCGATGGCCAATCCGAATCCGGAAATTATGCCGGAAGAGGCAAAAGCAGTCGGCGCCCGCGTGGTCGGCACCGGCCGTTCTGATTTTCCGAATCAAGTCAATAATGTCCTCGCATTTCCGGGCATCTTCAGGGGAGCCTTGGAAGTGCGAGCCAAAGAAATTAATATGGAAATGAAGCGTGCCGCAGTATCAGCAATTGCCGGGCTTGTTTCCGACGATGAGCTTGCGGAAGATTATGTCATTCCTGCGCCGTTTGATCCGCGCGTGGCTCCTGAAGTGGCGGCAGCGGTGGCAAAAGCGGCAATGGAAACAGGCGCGGCGAGGATTGAAGTGGATTTGGAAGAAGTCAAAGAAAAAACGAGACGTCTTGCTGTCATCGGCTGAATTTGAAACGAGTGATAACCTCCATGACTGTCATCATGAGAAATAACAAAGTATATATTGAAATTGTTAAAAAGTTGAAAGAAATGATTGTGGAAGATGGGTTAAAGCCAGGAGACAAACTCCCTTCCGAACGGGAATTATCAGAGCGCCTTTCCGTCGGGCGCTCTTCGGTAAGGGAGGCTTTGCGGGCTCTCGAACTTCTCGGGTTGATTGAAACCCGGAGAGGGGAAGGGACTTTTTTCCGTGAAGCGCACGGCAACCAGCTCGTTCAAATACTGGGGGCATTTATTTTGCAGGATGAACGGGCGAGGGAAGATGTGGTGGAGACGCGCCGCTGCATTGAAATGGACTGTTTAAGACTCATTATGAAGAAGAATAATGTAGAGCGGCTGCTCCGCCTGAAAAAGAGGATATCCCGGGAAGATTTTTCGGAAGAGGAATTTTTTAAAGAAATTGCCAGGCTGGCTGACAACTTTTTAATCTACCGCATCTGGCTCGTTTTAAATGATTATTGCATGCTGTTGAATATCCCGGGCGAAAAACATGACAGAACAGAATATACCGCTTTAGTGGATGCCTTGATAAAGGGAGATGAAAGCCGTATACTGGCAATATATAGAAAACTGCGTCCGCCCGTACGGACAATAAATCAATTTTAGTAATTTTTTAGGATTGTTAAATGTCCGAATAGATGGTTAGATATAAGAGAGCGGTCCTGCCCGGCAATGGAATTTTGTCCCATTCATTTTTTGGCGCCTTTTTCTAAAAGGTGTTATTTTTTCCGGCAGTGGTCTGACCACTGGTGCCATAAAAAGTCATTATTTATTCTCGCAAACCGGCAGCCGGGGAAAGAGAAGTTACAGAGAGAAAAAAGAATCAGGTAAAAAGCTGGAGTTGGGGAGGTTTCATTTTGTTAAGAGATATATTTTCCAAAAGCGCAAAGAAGAAAAAGTATGCCACGATTCCGTCAATAAGGGAACATGACGGAATTCCGGAAGGGATTTTGACGAAATGTCCACAATGTAAAAAAATTATGTATTCGAAAGAGCTGGCGAAAAATTTGAATATTTGCCTCGAATGCGGTTATCACCACCCGCTGGCTGCCAGGGAAAGATTAGAGATTTTTCTTGATGAAGGTAGTTTTACGGAATTTGACAGCGAGATGCAGTCGGAAAATCCACTCGATTTTCCCGGTTACATTGAAAAACTGGAGCAGGATCGGAAGAAAAGCGGGTTGAATGAAGCCGTCGTGACAGGAAAAGGGCGCGTCGGCGGACACGGGATTGTCATTGCCGTCATGGATTCAAATTTCAGAATGGGAAGCATGGGCTCTGTCGTCGGGGAAAAAATTACGAGAGCGATTGAAAAAGCGGAAGAAGAATCACTGCCGTTTGTCATCTTTACCGCTTCCGGCGGGGCGAGGATGCAAGAAGGAGTTTTGAGCCTGATGCAAATGGCGAAAACGAGTGCCGCTTTGAAAAGGTTCAGCGATCACGGCGGATTGATCATCACGGTTATGACCCATCCGACGACGGGCGGTGTTTCGGCAAGCTTCGCTTCATTGGGGGATTATAATTTAGCGGAGCCGGGCGCATTGATCGGTTTTGCCGGCCGGAGGATTATCGAACAGACGATCCGGGAAAAATTGCCCCCGGACTTCCAGACGGCGGAATTTTTGCTGAAACGGGGACAATTGGATGCCGTGATTCCCAGGGACGAGCTGAGAGAAAAAATCATAAACATTCTTGATATTCACGCTTCAGGGAGTGATGTTGATTGGTAGGTGAATTGGAATTTGAAAAACCGGTTTTGGAACTGCGGAAGAAAATCTCTGAATTGAAGGAGTTTACTTCCAAAGCCGATGTGGATTTGTCGGATGAAATTGCTAAATTGGAAGTCCGGTTGGAAAAATTGGAGAAAGAAATATATGAAAATCTTAAGCCTTGGGACAGAGTGCAAATAGCCCGTCATCCTGAACGTCCGACGACATTGGATTACGTTTCTTTGCTGTTTACAAACTTTTTCGAATGTCATGGAGACCGCTGCTTTGGCGATGATGAAGCGGTTGTCGGCGGAATTGCCAAATATCACGGTTTGCCGGTGACCATCATCGGACACCAGCGGGGCAAAGATACGAAGGAAAATATCCGGCGCAATTTTGGAATGCCTCATCCCGAAGGATACCGCAAAGCTTTGCGCCTCATGAAACAAGCGGAAAAATTCCAAAGACCGGTCATCACTTTCATTGATACGAAAGGGGCATACCCGGGCAAGGCGGCGGAAGAAAGAGGCCAGAGCGAAGCCATTGCCAGAAATCTTTTTGAAATGGCCGGTTTAAAGGTGCCGATTGTCTGCATTGTCATCGGTGAAGGCGGAAGCGGCGGCGCGCTCGCTCTCGGTGTGGGAAATCATATACATATGCTTGAAAACTCCACTTATTCCGTCATTTCCCCTGAAGGAGCGGCCTCCATTTTGTGGAGAGATGCGACAAAGGCAAAAATGGCGGCGGAAAAAATGAAAATTACGGCTCCTGACTTAAAAGAACTGAACATTATTGATGAAATTATCCCCGAAATCAGGGGAGGAGCCCATAGAGATCCGGCAGCCCAAAGCAAAGAGATTGACAAAGTGTTGAAGAAATCCCTGAAGCAATTGCTTTCGATGTCGGAGGAAGAATTGATTGCACAACGGTATAACAAGTACCGGCTGATCGGGCAATTATCCGGGATGAGCGAGTTTATTAAAATTCAGTAATATTCTGGTAAAATCGGGAGAAATGTTTGCTCGTTCTTCCGATTTTATTTTTTCAAGACCTTTCTTTTTCCCTTCTTCTTTCTTCTCCGGTTGAAAGAAGAGACATTCCCCGAGCGAACATCCTTTTTTCCCGTCATTTTTTCTGCGGAACCGATAAAAGATTAATGAAAATTATTTCAGAATAGAGAATTCTGTCTATTTGTAAAAATTAACAATTGTATTGAGAACCTCTTTCGTTCGTGATATTTTAGAAATATTCCTGGGTAATTGGTTTATAATAAAATAGATGGATAAAATAAGAAAATTTTGTATTAGTAAACCAATATATAAGAGTTTTTACATAAATTTTTTGCAGAGGTGACCAGAATGAAAACAATCGGAGTTTTGACAAGCGGCGGAGATGCTCCGGGAATGAATGCCGCTATACGGGCCGTTGTCCGAAAAGCCATTTATCACGGACGGAGGATTTACGGGATTTATGGGGGATATGCCGGGCTTATCAACGGGGACATGAAGGAACTTGATCTCGGTTCGGTCGGTGATATCATCCATCGCGGCGGAACGATTTTATACACAGCGCGCAGCGAAGAGTTCAAGACGGAAGAAGGGCAATTAAAAGCGATTGCCAATCTGAAAAAACACGGAATTGAAGGTCTGGTCGTCATCGGGGGTGAAGGGACTTACAAAGGAGCAGAAGCTTTGACGAAGCGCGGCTTCCCTTGCGTTGCTGTACCGGGTACCATTGATAACGATATTCCGGGCACGCAATTTACCATCGGATTTGATACGGCGTTGAATACGGTCATAGACGCCATTGACAAGATCCGCGATACGGCCACATCACATGAAAGAACATTTATTATTGAGGTCATGGGGAGAAGTGCCGGCCATATTGCCTTATGGGCAGGATTGTCTGGGGGAGCGGAATCGATTTTGGTTCCCGAAGAGCCGTTTAACATCGAAGAAGTGGTCGAACGCTTGGTGCAAGGCAATAAACGAGGCAAGAAACATAGTATAATTATTGTTGCCGAAGGGGTGGGCAGCGCTGTCAAAATAGGGAAGAAAATAAAAGAAGCGACCGAATTTGACACAAGAATCACGGTCCTTGGACATATTCAAAGAGGAGGCTCTCCGACAGCATCCGACAGAGTGCTTGCCAGCCGTCTCGGCGCCTATGCGGTGGACCTTCTTTTGCAAAATAAAAGCGGACGGGCTGTCGGAATTGTCAATAATAAAATTGTCGATTACGAAATCAGCGACGCCTTCAAGAAGGGACAATCGATAGATAAAGATTTGTTCGAACTTTCCAAGATTCTGTCCATATGACTGGTTGAATAAGAGGAGGTTTTGTACTAGATGCGAAAAACAAAAATTGTATGCACCATCGGTCCGGCCAGCGAAAGCGTGGAAAAATTGTGCCAATTGATGGAAGCGGGAATGAATGTGGCCCGGCTAAATTTTTCCCATGGCGACTATGAGGAGCACGGTCGGAGAATCAGGAATATCCGTGAAGCGGAAAAATTGACTAATAAAACCGTTGCCATTCTTTTAGATACAAAGGGTCCGGAAATTCGCACCCATAATATGGAGGATGGAGCGATTGAGTTAAAAACCGGCCGCGAAATCATCATATCGATGGAAGAAGTATTGGGCACTCCGGAAAAGATTTCCGTTACATATGAAGGTTTGGTGGATGATGTCCACGTCGGTTCAAAAATCTTGCTGGACGACGGACTGATTGCTCTTGAAGTAATCGAAATTGATCGCCATAAAAGAGAGATTCGCGCAAAAATTCTCAACGGCGGAATTTTAAAGAATAAAAAAGGGGTTAACGTTCCGGGGGTATCTGTCAATTTGCCGGGCTTGACGGAAAAGGATGCCGAGGATATCAAATTCGGCATTGAACAAGGCGTTGATTTTATTGCTGCCTCTTTTGTGAGACGGGCTTCCGATGTTTTGGAAATTCGCAACTTCCTGGAAAAAAACGGCGGGGAAGACATCCATATAATCCCCAAAATTGAAAACCGGGAAGGCGTAGAGAACATCGATGAAATTTTGGAAATTTCGGATGGCTTAATGGTGGCACGAGGCGATTTGGGAGTGGAAATACCTGCGGAAGAAGTGCCTCTTGTGCAAAAATATTTGATTAAAAAATGCAATCTTTTGGGAAAACCGGTCATTACGGCCACGCAAATGCTTGATTCGATGCAAAGAAACCCCCGTCCGACCAGAGCGGAAGCGAGCGACGTGGCCAACGCGATTTTTGACGGAACGGATGCCATTATGCTTTCCGGCGAGACGGCAGCAGGCATGTATCCGGTTGAAGCGGTTCAAACGATGCATAATATCGCATCCCGCGCGGAGACCGCTTTGGATCATAAACGGGTGTTGACGAAACGGAGCCAGGATACGGAGCACAATATAACCGATGCCATCTGCCAGTCTGTCGCCCATACGGCTTTAAATCTCAATGTCAAGGCCATCATTACGCCTACGGAAAGCGGCCACACCGCTTCCATGGTTGCCAAGTACCGGCCGAAAGCTCCCATTATCGCCGTTACCACACATGAAAGGGTCTTGAGAAAATTGTGCCTTGTATGGGGCGTGTATCCCCGCTTGTCCAGGCCGTCGAATACGATTGACGAAATGCTGGACATCGCTGTGGAAGAAAGCCTGCGGAGCGGAATTATTAAAGAAGGGGATTTGGTTGTCATTACAGCGGGCGTACCAGTGGGTGAATCCGGGACAACGAATTTGATGAAAGTCCATGTAGTCGGGGATATTCTTGTGAAGGCACAAGGGATCGGCCGCAAATCGGCTTTCGGAAAAGTGGTTGTCGCCAAAACGGCACAGGAAGCCGAAAGTAAAGGAGTAAAAGGAAAAATTCTTGTTACGACGAGCACGGATGCGGACTTTGTTCCCGCTATCAGCGACTGCATCGCATTGATTACGGAAGAAGGCGGATTGACAAGCCACGCAGCCATAGTTGGTTTAAATATGGGAATTCCCGTCATTGTCGGGGCAAAAGATGCCACCACTTTATTGCGGGACGGCCAGGAAATCACGGTGGACGCCAACAGAGGCGTGGTATACAGCGGCAGTGCCCGCGTGTTATAAATAAAAACACGGAAGGTCTGACCCTTGATTCCTTGAACAGGGTTCAGGCCTTTTTTCAACGGGTTTATTTTGTGGCGATAAGGCGTTAATATGGATAGTGGGAAAAGCTTGTTTTTTCGGTTTCTCATCCCCGGAACGGGAACACAGAGAAAGCCGGCGCCGGGTATGAAAAAATTCTTGATTCTTTTGTTTTGGTTTTTTGCGGTGCAAAGCCAAAGATGCGAACGGGAGGATGAATGGTGCGGTTTATTTTGCTTCTCTTAATCGTTGTGCCGGCAATTGAAATAGGGATTTTTCTGCTGTTCGGAAAGGTCATCGGCGTTTTGCCGACGGTGCTGTTGATTATCTTTACAGGTTTTGCCGGAGCTTATTTGGCGAAAAAACAAGGATTGGAAACGGTAAAAAAAGCGCGGCTCGATATGCAAAATGGACGTCTTCCGGGAGAAGCGATCCTGGATGGAATCTGTATTTTTGCCGGGGGAATTCTTTTATTGGCGCCGGGGTTTTTGACCGATGTGCTCGGATTGTTATTGCTAATTCCGTTTACAAGAAAATATTTGAAGAACCTGTTGAAAAAGGGACTGGCAAGATGGATGGAAAACAGTACCATCACCATTATCAGATAAGGTTGCTGTCCCGGTGTTTTCAGTGATACCGATGTTGGAATGCACGGGAATAAGAATGAAAAAACGTCAACCGTAAAAGGGGTTGACGTTTTTATTCCAATGGCAAGCCGCGACGCTTCCGTTGTTTTTCAAGCTTCTTTTCCCTTTATATATTTCCATATGTCTTTGAATACATTGGCGCGGTGCAGGGTCGTCAACAGCACCAGGGTGACGGGCCCGGCGATTAAACCGATAAACCCGAGCAGTTTAAATCCGACAAAGAGTGAGACAAGGGTAGCGAGCGGGTCCATTCCGATATTTGACGACAAAACTTTCGGTTCTATAAGTTGTCGTTGAACCAAGACAATGATGTAGAGAACGGTCAAGCCGATCGCCAATTTCGTTCCCCCGGTGATAAATTCATATATGATCCAAGGCACAAAAACAAGTCCCGTTCCTAAATAAGGAAGGAGGTCGAGTATGCCGGTTATCAGGGCAATCAAAATGGCATGTTTTACCCGCAAAATCAACAAGCCGACTAAAATGATAACCGTTGTCATGGAAACGAGCGTCAACTGCGCTTTCATAAATCCGAACAACGCCTTCTTTAAATCATTAAATACCGTCACGCTGCTTGATTTGGCTTTCGACGGCAGCCATTTCAAGAGGAAGTTTTTCAGACGATCCCAATCCTTGCTGATAAAGAAAGTGGCAAGGAGGGAAAAGATAAATACCGACGCAGCGCTGGGTATCCAAGAAAAAAAATCGGGTATCTTTTCAAAAAAGGATTTCAAAAACTGGCCTACTGAAGTTACGATCGCATTGCCCATATTTTCGATATTCGTCAAAATGGTGTCCTGCTGTCCGGCATCCAGGCTTTTGAACATATGGGCCAATTGGTTGTATAACGGGATGATCTGCGAAGCAATGAAATCTTCGAGATAATTAATTAACGTTTCCAACTGGCGTGGAACAACATCGGCCAGGTAGTTGGCACCGGAAATAATTTCAGCGACCAATAAAGTGATTAATCCGGCAAACAGGGCAAAAATAAGTATCAATCCAATTAATACCGCCAAGGCCCTGGGAAGTTTTATTTTTCTTTCGAGAAAGTTGACGAGCGGATTTATTAGAAAAGCAATAAAAAACCCGATGATGAACGGATACAGAAGCTTTGTGGCGTAAAAAGCAGCAACGATTCCCAGAATCGTGACACCGACCACTAAAAGGAGCCGCAACGCCCTTTTTAAATAAATGATGTTCAAAGCCGAACCTCCTTCCTTTCAGGTCTTTTTGAATAAAAACAAGCCCGGCCGCCCCGGCTGTTTTTAATTAATTTTGTTCTTTTTAGTGTACATGATTTTTCTCCGTAGATCGAGAACTTGCCCGTTCATAACCCATTCCGCGTATAGCCGTTTTGGCGTGCATTCTTGTTCACAACCTGAATTTACAAAACATCCTCTATTCTGTAAAGGAAAGATTCATTTTTTGTATACTTTCTATGTTTTGTAAACAATGAATGTTTTGCCAATGGGAAGAGGAAAGGTTCAATCCCTTCTTTAGTCCTGTTAATTCAGTCGTTTTATATATCTTTTTTAAAATTTAATGCCAGAATCATAAAACGATTATATTGTTCCATTGCTTAATTAGACTGAAAGACCCTTGCTTAATTCACCCAAATTTCGGCATGATGTTGGTTGACAAACCATATTTTAAACTTTTCATCTATTCATAACAATGAAATAAGACAAAATATTTCACCTTGAGTAAGATTAATTGTAAAATGAGAAAGAAAGAACGCATATTGATGGGGAGATCGCACCGGTAAATGCATTCGGTTCCTGCGCGCCTTTTTGCCGCAAGGTTTGCCCGACATGGAACTCTCTGAATCAGAATTGGCAAGCCGTTTGACAAAAAATCCTGTCAATTGCCGGTAAATGAACGTCTGTAAATCTGGATGTATGGGCAGCTTCTTGATGCGGCGAAGTAAGTTTTTTAAAAGCTGATAGGATTTTGCAAATTGGCAGATATCTGTTTTTTCCGCGTCTTTGCTTCCGGCAGACGGATATCGGGCATAGGGACTGAAGTTGCTTTTTTGCCAAGATTTCGAATGTGGATTTTGATAATTTGCCTTAATTTATTAATAATATTGTCACACTTTGAAAGATGAAACTGCTGAAAACATTGTCGTATCAAGGAATAGACGCTTTTTCCGCCTTTAAGGATCAAATAATTTTTGACAAATTTGTGTTTTTTTCATTCACAAAAATCAGATAATTGTTTATAATAAAAGCTGTATTCAGAATTCAGAAAATAAAGTTTTTTTCCAAAAAAAGGAACAAATAAATACATAAATGATTGAAAGCATTTTCTTTGCATTGAAGGAAAAGGCGTGCTATTTCTATAATCAAAGTGCCAACTTTAAATCCGGGTTAGCGTTGGCAGAATTCCTGCCAACTTAAGCGGTCATATCGCGACCGCAATAGACACATATGTCAGATTTTTCTGAAAAGAACATTTTTTCCACAAAAAAACTGGGGTATGGGGAAATTTTAAAAAAAGGAGAGATGTATCATGACAGTTACACGTGGTCTAGAAGGGGTTGTAGCAGCAGAATCTTCTATCAGCTCAATCATCGATGATACGCTGACATATGTCGGCTATAACATCGATGATCTGGCAGAAAACGCCACCTTTGAAGAAGTCGTTTATCTTCTTTGGCACAGAGAACTTCCGACAAAGGAACAGCTTGAAGAACTGAAAACTCAACTGGCCGACAACGCAGAAATTCCTCAAGCAATCATAGACCATTTCAAAATGTATCCAATCGATAAAGTTCATCCGATGGCTGCACTCCGCACAGCAATCTCAATGCTTGGCTTGTTTGATGAAGAAGCTGACGTCATGGATCCTGAAGCAAACTACCGCAAAGCGATTAGATTGCAAGCCAAAGTTCCGACGGTAGTTACTGCATTTGCCCGCATCAGAAAAGGGCTTGAGCCGGTAGCACCGAGAAAAGATTTGAGCTTTGCCGCCAACTTCTTGTATATGTTGAGCGGAAAAGAGCCCGACCAAGTGGCGGAAGAAGCGTTCAATAAAGCCCTTGTGCTTCATGCAGACCATGAGTTGAATGCTTCGACATTTACTTCCCGCGTTTGCGTGGCAACATTGTCTGACGTATATTCCGGTATTACAGCGGCGATCGGCGCGTTGAAAGGACCCCTTCACGGCGGAGCCAACGAAGCGGTTATGAAAATGTTGACAGAAATCGGCTCTATCGAAAATGTCGAGCCGTACATTAACGACAAACTGGCCAGAAAAGAAAAAATTATGGGATTCGGCCACCGCGTATATCGCAAAGGAGATCCGCGCGCTAAACACTTGAAGAAAATGTCTGAAAAATTGACAAAATTAACAGGCGAGCCGATTTGGTATGAAATGTCAACAAAAATCGAAGAAATTGTGACAAGCCGCAAAAACTTGCCGCCGAACGTGGACTTTTATTCAGCATCCGTGTACCACAGTCTCGGCATCGATCATGATTTGTTCACACCGATTTTTGCCGTAAGCAGAATGTCCGGATGGCTGGCCCATATTCTCGAGCAATATGCCAATAACCGCTTGATCCGTCCGCGTGCGGAGTATGTAGGACCCGGAATGAGAAAATACGTTCCGATTGAACAAAGAGGATAAAAATTTTCGCTTGGCGGAAAATATATGTTATAATAATATCGTGTTTGGAAAAGGATAACTGATGTCACGGTTTTTTCCAGCCGGCGCAAAAAATGATATTTTCAGAGATTGACCCGGCCGGGAAAAATCGAATCGGATGACAACGTGAATATGCTTTGTATCGAAGGTTAGCGAGAGGAATCTCCTAACCTTCGATTATGGTCATATAAAATCAGCCGGTTTCCGCTTATACGGCGGAGCCGGAACCGGAAAAAGTTGTTTTTTTGCAATAGAATTTTCGGATGGCAAAAATTTTATTGAAATTATATAGAGAGACAGTTTCAGTTATTGGAGGGAGACAGTATGGGAGAAAAAATCACAGTTCAAAATGGAAAGCTGAATGTGCCGAATAATCCGGTCATTCCTTTTATTGAGGGAGACGGAACCGGTCCGGATATTTGGGCTGCAGCTTCAAGAGTTCTTAATGCAGCAGTGGAAAAGGCTTACAAAGGCGAAAGAAAAATTGTTTGGAAAGAAGTTCTTGCCGGAGAGAAAGCGTACAAGCAAACCGGAGAATGGTTGCCGCAAGAGACAATAGACACTATCAAAGAATATTTGATAGCGATTAAAGGACCGCTGACAACTCCTGTCGGTGGGGGAATCCGTTCTCTGAACGTGGCGCTTCGCCAAGAACTTGATCTTTATGTATGCTTGCGTCCCGTTCGTTATTTTGAAGGGGTGCCGTCACCCGTAAAACGCCCGCAAGACACGGATATGGTGATTTTCCGTGAAAATACGGAAGACATCTACGCCGGTATTGAATGGGCCATGGGTACGGAAGAAGTGAAAAAAGTGATTAAGTTCCTGCAAGAGGAAATGGGCGTTCATAAAATCCGCTTCCCGGAAACTTCCGGAATCGGAATTAAGCCGATTTCCAAAGAGGGCACAACACGCTTAGTGCGCGCCGCCATCGAATATGCGATCAGAGAAGGCCGCAAATCCGTAACCCTTGTACATAAAGGGAACATTATGAAATTCACGGAAGGCGCATTCAAAAACTGGGGCTATGAAGTAGCGGAAAAAGAATACGGCGACAAAGTATTTACTTGGGCCGAGTATGACCGCATCAAAGAAGAAAAAGGCGTCGAAGCGGCTAATAAGGCGCAAGCGGAAGCTGAAGCCGCCGGCAAAATCATCATTAAAGATGCAATTGCCGACATCTTCTTGCAGCAAATTTTGACGCGTCCGCGCGAGTTTGATGTTGTTGCCACCATGAACTTGAACGGCGACTACATCTCTGATGCTCTCGCGGCTCAAGTCGGCGGAATCGGCATTGCTCCGGGAGCCAATATCAACTACGAAACCGGTCATGCCATCTTTGAAGCGACACATGGAACTGCACCGAAATACGCCGGTTTGGATAAAGTGAATCCGTCCTCTGTCATCTTGTCCGGAGTGTTGATGCTTGAGCACATGGGATGGAAAGAGGCCGCCGATTTAATTGTGAAAGCACTTGAAAAAACAATTGCTTCCAAAGTCGTCACCTATGACTTTGCCCGCTTGATGGAAGGCGCCAAAGAAGTAAAATGCTCCGAGTTCGGTGACGCGATCATTCGGAATATGGATTTAGTTTAATCAGTGAACAGGAGGCTGACGTTTTTCTGTCAGCCCCTTTTATAAATCTGACATTTTTTACACTCAAGGAGGTAATTTTATGTCTTTAAGACGTAAGAAGATTTCGGTCATCGGTGCAGGATTTACCGGTGCAACAACTGCGTTTATCCTTGCTCAAAAAGAGCTGGGCGATGTAGTGCTTGTTGATATTCCGCAAATGGAAAACCCCACCAAAGGAAAAGCGCTTGACATGTTGGAATCCAGTCCTGTTCTCGGATTTGATGCGAACATCATCGGAACATCCAATTATGAAGATATCAAAGATTCCGATATCGTCGTCGTCACAGCCGGCATTGCCCGCAAACCGGGAATGAGCCGCGATGATCTTGTACAAACGAACGAAAAGATCATGAAAAGCGTGGCCAAGGAAATCGTGAAGTACGCGCCAGAATCTTATGTAATTGTACTGACGAATCCGGTGGATGCCATGACTTATACCATTTACAAGGAAACAGGATTTCCGAAAAACCGCGTAATCGGACAGTCAGGCGTCCTTGATACAGCGCGTTTCCGCACGTTTGTTGCCCAAGAATTGAACATTTCCGTAAAAGACGTTACCGGTTTTGTTTTGGGCGGACACGGAGACGACATGGTACCTCTCGTGAGATATTCTTATGCCGGCGGAATTCCGTTGGAGAAACTGATCTCTAAAGATCGTTTGGAGGCAATTGTTGAGCGCACACGCAAAGGTGGCGGTGAAATAGTAAACCTCCTTGGTAATGGAAGCGCCTATTATGCTCCGGCTGCCTCATTAGTGGAAATGTGTGAAGCAATTCTTAAAGACCAACGCCGCATCCTTCCGGCCATTGCTTATCTGGAAGGAGAATACGGTTTCGAAGGCATTTATCTCGGTGTTCCGACGATTTTGGGCGGCAACGGAATTGAAAAAGTCATCGAACTGGAGCTGACTCCGGAAGAACAGGCCGCCTTGGAGAAATCAGCGGAGTCTGTCCGCAAAGTAATGTCAGTGTTAACATAATCCATATTCGCAATAAGCCGTTCCGGAAAAAATTCCGGGGCGGTTTTTTATGTCTCCTTTTTTGAAAGACACTCCCTCTTTGGCCGCTGCATGCGGCAGACACCTGCGGAAAAGTTTTCCGTCTCCGTCATGACTTTAATTAAAAATCTTAACCATTTGTTAATATTTCCTTAATATTGTCAAAAGTTCATTCTTTGCAAAAAATTGTCGTTTTATATATGTTTTTTCTTGTTCATGAGCTATTATTGCTTTTTCGCCTTGTCTCGTGAAACAATAACAGGTAACAGTGTAAAATTATTGTAAATTTCGTTAACAGGGACATATTTATATTATAATTAACTTAAGAAAATCATAAAAAAATTATTTGGATAACATGCGGAGGATATCAGGGTGAAGAAGATTTTGATAGTTGATGATGAGCAGTCCATTCTAACTTTGCTCCAGTATAATTTGGAACAAGCAGGGTTTGACGTGATTTCGGCCGGTGACGGGGAACAGGCAAAACAAAAAGCGATTACGGAAAAACCTGATCTCATAATCCTCGATTTAATGCTGCCGAAAATGGACGGAATCGAAGTGTGCAAGCAGCTCCGTCAAGAAAGAATTGACATTCCCATATTAATGCTTACCGCAAAAGACGATGAATTTGACAAAGTCTTGGGTTTAGAATTGGGCGCAGACGATTATATGACAAAACCTTTCAGTCCCCGGGAACTGATTGCGCGGGTAAAAGCCATATTGCGACGGACCGCTGTCCACCATGTTCAAGAAGAGGAGACGGAAGCTCCGGAGGAAGTGATCCGGATCGGAGACTTGAAGATTTATCCGGAGCATTATGAAGCTTATTTTAAAAATCAGTTATTGGAATTGACCCCAAAAGAGTTTGAACTCCTCCTTTATTTGGCGCAGAACAAAGGGCGTGTTTTAACAAGGGACCAATTGCTCAGCTCTGTTTGGAACTATGATTTTGCAGGGGATACAAGGATTGTGGATGTGCATATCAGCCATCTGCGGGATAAAATTGAAGAAAATTCAAAAAAACCGCTTTATATTAAGACGATCAGGGGATACGGATACAAACTGGAGGAGCCGCGCCGAGAATGAAAAGTTACCGGACAAAGCTGTTTTTCGGCCTTTTGTCCCTTATCATCCTTGTTTTAATTAGCTTGGGGCTGCTTCTTGGAGAATTATTCAAAAGTTATTACAGCCGCTCCATCGACAGCCGGATGGTTAAGGAGGCAGATTTAATCGCCCGGTATTTGCAAGAAAGCAAAGAGCCGGACGGCGCCTTGGAAGAAAAACTGCTGATTTTCAGCCAATCTCTGAATGCGCGAATATCGTTGGTCAATGAAAACGGAAAGATATTGTACGATACGGGAGTTCTTGAGGGAGAAAGTTTATCCGCACACGAAGGAAAAATCCGGGATATTATTGTAAAAAGTTTAAACAGGGAGAATCAGGAGAATTTTTATGACGCCGGAGACGGACGCCATCTTCGCTTTTATTGGAGCCCGATTAAAAAAGACGGAAAAATAACGGGCTATGTGTTTTTAAGTGCCAAGCCGAAAGAAATCAAGGATGCATATCGGCAGATTTGGTGGATATTGATTGTCAGCCTTGGTTTGGCGCTCATTGCGATCATGAGTATCGGCGCGCGCATAACGGAAAGATACATGAAGCCGATTGAATCTGCGACCAAGGTGGCATACGAGTTGGCGCGGGGAAATTACCGGGCAAGAACATACGAAGGGCTTGGAAATGAAACGGAAATCTTGAGCACTTCCATTAATGTTTTGGCAAGGACTCTTCAAGATATGCAGAAAACGCGGGAGATTCAACAGGACCGTTTAAAAGCGTTAATTGAAAACATGGGCACCGGTCTTATTTTGGTGGACAGCCGGGGGTATATCAATTTGATTAACCGGACGTATAAAGAAACGTTCCGGGTAAATGAACAAGATTTTATCGGACATCTTTACCATGAGGCGATTCAACAGCAGGATACAGTCAAAATGATTGAAGAAATTTTCATGACGGAACAAAAAGTCCGCCGGGAAATGATTATTGAATTGGGCATCGAGCGGCGCTATTTTGATGTTTACGGTGTCCCGATTATCGGTACGAATGATGAATGGAAGGGCATTCTTCTCGTTTTCCATGATATAACGGAATTAAAAAACTTGGAGCAGATGCGCAAAGATTTTGTCGCCAATGTTTCCCATGAGTTGAAAACACCGATTACATCCATAAAAGGATTTGCGGAAACGTTGCTTGACGGCGCCATGCACAACAAGGAAACATTGGAAGCTTTTTTAAAAATTATTTTGACGGAAAGTGAACGTTTGCAAAATCTTGTTCATGATTTGCTCGATTTGTCCAAAATTGAACAGCAGGGTTATGTTTTGTCCCTTAAAAAGTGCAAAATTCCCGAACTTTTGAACGATATTATGCCGGTGATGAAACAAAAGGCGGAAGAAAAAGGAATTGAGCTTGTTTTTGAAAAAGGAAATGGACAGGCAGAAGTGGAGGGTGATGAATACCGTTTAAAACAAGTGTTTGTTAACTTAATTGCCAACGCTGTCAATTACACACCGGGCGGGGGAAAAGTTACGATCTATTACGAGGAGGAACCGGATGCCGTTTCTGTCAGTGTGAAAGATACGGGGATCGGCATCAGCAAAAAAGAAATCCCCCGCATATTTGAGAGGTTTTACCGCGTGGACAAAGCGAGAAGCCGTGATTCAGGGGGGACCGGTCTCGGCCTGGCGATTGTCAAGCATATTGTGGAAGCCCATCACGGCCAAATTTTTGTAGACAGTGAGTTAGGGAAAGGAACGGTATTCACCGTCAAACTGTACAAAGATTTCCATCAAAGAAAAAGGATGGTACATCGCTCTGCAGGCCATTAAGTTTTGGGCGGCGGGCGAAAACAAGGGGTACCCTCTTGGGTCCCTTTTTTCAATTTGGAGCGGGACGGCGGGCCTAGCCGTTTTTTAGTTAGGTTCATCGCTTCATTTTTTGTTTCCTCTTCTTGCAAAAAACGGTTATGATGAAAATATGAAACTTTTTGTAAAAAACAACGTATAAAAGTTACCGGCAGCAAAAATATCGCTCCCGCCCGGTTTTTTAAGCGGGGAAAATCGTTAACGTTAAGGGGGGATTGTATGATCAGCCTGAAAAGAATATATATGTTTGCAGGATTTTTTGTTTTGATTGCCTTTCTCGGTTTGGTCGCTATTACCTCTTGGTATACGGTCGACGAGTCGGAGCAGGCGGTCATTGTGACATTCGGAAAAGCCGATGCTGTCATTACGGAACCGGGGCTGCACTTTAAATGGCCGTGGCCGGTGCAAAAGGCGGTAAAGCTTTCAAAAGAAACGTTCAGTTTAACGTTCGGGTATACGGAGGAAGACGGGGAGATTAAAGAATTTCCCCATGAAACAAAAATGATTACCGGCGACGAGAATATCGTTCTCGCCGATCTCGTTGTTCAATGGAAAATAACTGATCCGGTAAAATATTTATTCAATTCCGAACGTCCGCGGGATATTCTGTATGACGCCACTTCCGCATCATTGAGAAGCATCATCGGAAGCTCAAAAATTGATGATGCCCTGACCTCGGGAAAAGCGGAAATCGAGGCGGAAGTCTGGGAACTCTTGAGCGCCCTGATGGAAAAATATGATCTCGGCATTTCCATTCTGACCGTAAAATTGCAGGATGTGGAACTTCCCAATAAAGAAGTCCGCAAAGCCTTTACCGAAGTGACCGATGCCAGAGAAACGATGAACACAAAAATCAATGAAGCAAAAAAATACCAAAACAAACGGTTAAATGAGGCGGAAGGGGAACGGGATGCCATTATCTCCAAAGCTCAGGGAGAAAAGGAAGCGCGCATTCAAAGGGCGATCGGAGATGTGGCGGTCTTTAACAAACTTTATGAGCAGTACAGAACCAATCCGCAGGTGACGAGGCAGCGTCTCGTTCTGGAAACGCTTGAACAGGTGCTTGCCGATGCGGAAATTTATATCATGAATGACGACGGCAACACGTTAAAATATTTCCCGATTCGTCCGTTGGAGAAACAGAAGACGGAAGGGGAAGGAAGTGAAAAGAATGAGCGATGAGAAAATCGTTGATATGAATACCCGCAGCGGCAGGAATAAACATGACTTTAATCCCCGCGCCTATGTGAAACTGGGAATTGGCATCATCATTGTATTTGGTTTATTGGCATTGATTTTGACGAACGTATTTGTCGTGAAAGAGGGCGAATACAAAGTGATTCGCCAATTTGGGGAAGTCGTCCGGATCGTCGATAAACCGGGTTTGAATTACAAAATACCTTTCATTCAGACCGTCTCAACGCTTCCGAAATATCAGTTGATTTATGAAGTCCATGAATCGGAAATCAACACGAAAGACAAAAAGAGAATGATTATTGACCAATATGCCGTATGGCGGATAACCGACCCGAAGAAAATGATCACAAACGCCAGGACGTTGGAAAATGCGGAAGCAAGAATGGAGGAATTTATTTATTCTGTTGTCCGGACCGAACTGGGGCGCTTGAATTATGATGAAATTATCAATGACGAAAAGTCATCGCGCGGGTCATTAAATGACAAAATTACCAAAAAGGTCAATGAATTGTTGGATAAAGCCAATTACGGGGTCGTTGTGACAGATGTCCGCGTAAAACGGACTGATTTGCCCGCGGAGAATGAACAGTCGGTATATACGAGAATGATTTCCGAGCGTCAGTCGACGGCGCAGGAATATCTCTCAAAAGGAGATGCCGACAAACAGCGCATTGAAGCGGAAACAGACAGGCAAGTCCAGGAAATGCTGGCCAAAGCCAAAGCGGAAGCGGAAATGATCCGGGCTGAAGGAGAGGCGGAAGCGGCCCGCATTTACAACGAAGCTTTTTCAAAAGATCCGGAATTTTATCGATTGTACAGAACGCTTGAATCATATAAGAAGACCATTAACGGCGATACAGTGATTGTATTGCCTTCAGACTCCCCATATGCCAAACTGCTGATGGGCTATTTTGAATAATTCTGGAAAACATGTTGCCGCCCGTATTTAGGGGGCTTGCACAAAAGAAATGCCGGGAGCCGCCATTTTCCTTTCTAATTGCTGTCGTGATAGAATAGGAAGGAGAATGGACGGCTTTTTTGTCAGCGCCGGAAACTGTCGCCCCTTGCCCCGGTCCCTTTTTCAGTCTCATATTTTTGCAAGAGAAGAGGAGGAATACATTTGTCCAAAAAGATTATTCTCATAGACGGGAACAGCATTGCCTACCGGGCCTTTTTTGCTTTGCCGCTCCTGAATAACGACAAAGGCATTCATACCAATGCCATATACGGGTTTACGCTCATGTTGATGAAAATTATTGAGGAAGAAAAACCAACCCATATGCTCGTCGCATTTGATGCCGGAAAAACGACTTTCCGCCATGAAACGTACAGCGAATATAAAGGAGGCCGGCAAAAAACTCCTCCCGAGCTGTCCGAACAATTTCCGTTCATCAGGGAACTGCTGGATGCGTGGGGAATTTCCCAATATGAATTGGAAAACTATGAAGCCGACGATATTATCGGCACCCTGGCCGCGAGGGCGGAGCAGGAAGGGTTTGAAGTGAAAATTATTTCGGGAGACAAGGACCTGACCCAGCTTGCTTCCGATAAGACAACGGTCGGCATTACCCGGAAAGGGATTACCGATATTGAAGAATATACGCCTGAACATATTAAAGAAAAGTACGGACTCTCCCCGGAACAAATCATCGATATGAAAGGATTAATGGGCGACAGCTCGGACAATATCCCCGGTGTACCCGGTGTCGGGGAAAAGACGGCCATTAAGCTTTTAAAACAATTTTCCACTTTGGAAAACGTTCTGGAGTCGATCGACCAAGTGAGCGGGAAAAAACTTCAAGAAAAACTTGCCCAACACAAAGACCAGGCATTAATGAGCAAAAAACTGGCCACGATTTTGCGGGATGCGCCGGTCGATAAAAGCTTGGAAGAATTCACCCTGAAAGAGTCTGACAAAGAGAAGCTAATGGCTTTATTCAGGGAGTTGAATTTTAAATCCGTTCTGGAAAAGATGAGCACCGACGAAGTTCCCCGGGAAACAAAAGATTTGGCTCCCGTTGAATTCGAGTTGGTTCGCGAGGTTCACGAGGATTTATTTTCGGAATGTACGGCTTTTTATCTTGAAGTTTTTGAAGAAAATTATCATTTTGCCCCCATTACGGGAATGGCGATTGTCAATGACAAGGGAAAGTATTATTTGGAGGCGGATGATGCCGTTCATTCGGCTGCCTTCAAGGACTGGGCGGAAGATGAAACAAAGAAAAAAATCGTTTATGACGCCAAAAGAACCGCGGTCGTTCTCCGGCACTACGGCATTCATTTAAAAGGAGTCGAGTTTGATGCTCTGCTCGCGGCCTATCTTTTGAATCCGTCGGAAACGATCGTCGATATGGCGACAATAGCCCATAAATACGGCTATAAAGGTGTTCACCCGGATGAAACTGTCTATGGCAAAGGAGCCAAACGGCGCGTTCCGGCCAAAAACGCGCTGGCCGAACATCTGGTACGCAAGGCGGATGCCCTTTACGCATTGAAAAAACCCCTTGAAGACAAGTTGACAGAAAACAAGCAGGATCGCCTTTTTTATGAACTGGAAATGCCGCTCGCCAAAATACTCGGGGACATGGAATATACGGGCATCAAAGTGGATAAGGAAACGCTGGAAAACATGGGGCGCGAACTGAACGAACAGCTCAGGGAGATCGAAAAGAATATTTACCGGCTGGCAGGCACGGAATTTAACATTAATTCCCCGAAGCAGTTGGGCGTGATTCTTTTTGAAAAACTGAATTTGCCGCCCATCAAAAAAACGAAGACCGGTTATTCCACCTCGGCGGAAGTTTTGGAGAAACTTGCCGGGCACCATGAGATCATCGGGGAAATACTTCAATACCGGCAGCTGGGCAAGCTCCAGTCCACTTATATAGAAGGTTTGTTAAAAGTGATTCATCCGCAAACGGGCAAAATTCATACAACGTATAATCAAGCGCTGACGCAAACGGGAAGACTCAGTTCCACCGACCCGAATTTGCAAAACATCCCCATTCGCATGGAGGAAGGGAGAAAAATACGCAAGGCTTTTATTCCTTCCGAAAAAGATTGGGTGATTTTTGCCGCCGATTATTCGCAAATTGAACTGCGGGTATTGGCCCATATTGCCGGGGATAAAAAGCTGATTCAGGCGTTTAAGGATGATTTGGATATTCATACGCAAACGGCGATGGAAGTCTTTCACGTCAAAAGGGAAGAGGTGACACCGGAATTGCGCCGCCGCGCCAAGGCCGTCAACTTTGGGATCATTTACGGAATCAGCGATTACGGACTGTCACAAAGCTTGAAAATTTCCCGGAAAGAAGCGGGGGAATTTATAGAGAAATACTTGCAAACTTTCCCGGGGGTAAAGGACTACATGGAAGAAATTGTCCGGGAAGCCAAAGAGAAAGGATACGTGGAAACGTTGCTCCACCGCCGCCGCTATATTCCCGAAATCACAAGCAGAAATTACAATCTGCGTAGCTTTGCCGAACGGACGGCCATGAATACGCCCATTCAGGGCAGCGCGGCTGACATTATCAAAAAAGCGATGATTGACATGGTTCACCGCTTGGAAAAAGAAGGCCTGAAAACCCGGCTCCTCCTTCAGGTACATGACGAATTGATTTTTGAAGCCCCGGCGGAAGAAGTGGAGATATTAAAGAAAATCGTGCCGGAAGTGATGGAAAATGCTATTGAACTGAAGGTGCCGTTAAAAGTGGATGTGGCTTACGGACCGACTTGGTTTGACGCAAAATGACATCTCAGGCGTTTCAGGCGGCGGGAACGGCTTTTCCGCCGCCGTTGAAGGGGGGAGGATACATTGCCTGAACTGCCGGAAGTGGAAACGGTGCGCAGAACCCTTCAATCTTTAGTAGTCGGAAAAAAGATTATGGACGTTTCGGTCCTGCATCCGAAAATGATCAAGCTTCCCGATGATCCGTCCGAATTTCAGGAAGCTCTAATCGGGCAAACGATTGAGGGCACCGGAAGAAGAGGCAAATTTTTAATTATCTACACGACCGATTTCAGTCTAGTGTCCCATTTGCGCATGGAAGGAAGATACGGCTTGTTCGCCGGGGATGAAGAGGTGGACAAGCATACCTATGTCATTTTTCATTTTGATGACGGCACGGAATTGAGATATAAAGATGTCAGAAAGTTTGGGACGATGCATCTTTTTAAAAAGGGGGAGGAATGGAAAGAAGGGCCCTTAACTCTTCTCGGCCCCGAACCTTTGTCTCCCGGTTTTACGCCGGAGGTATTGAAGGGGAGATTGTCCAAAACAAGACGAAATATCAAAACGGCTTTACTCGACCAAAAAGTGGTTGCCGGCCTCGGCAATATATATGTCGATGAATCTCTGTTTAAAGCGCGGATTCATCCGGAACGGACGGCGAACAGTTTGACTGATGAAGAAATCGCCATTTTGCACGAGAAAATTGTTGAAACTTTGGCCGATGCCGTCGAAAAAGGCGGCAGCACCGTCCGTTCATATGTGAACAGCCTCGGGCAAATCGGCATGTTCCAATTGGAACTGTATGTGTACGGCAGACGGGGACAAGCCTGCAAGTTGTGCGGAACGCCCCTTGAAAGAATTGTCGTCGGCGGACGGGGCACCGTGTTTTGTCCGTCATGCCAGAAAAAAGAACCGGACGGACCGCAGTGAAAAAAGAATCAGTGAAGCCCGAAGAAGAGGAAATCAAGCCCGATTTTAAAACCGAACGTTGGAATGGCCGCTGCCATATCATGTAATTAGCTTGATATGGGAAGGGGCCGTTTCCTATGGTTGCAATTTCTCTCCTGATACTTGCTCTTGCAGTCAGTTTGGACAGTTTTAATGCCGGTTTCACATATGGTTTGAGAAACATAAAAATTCCCGTTAAATCGATTCTCGTCATTGCCTGTTGTTCTGCTCTGGCACTGTTGGGGGCGACAGCGGCCGGGGGGATGATTCAATCTTTATTATCTCAGGAATCGGCGGAAAAAATCGGCGGAATCGTTTTCCTCCTTCTCGGAATTTGGATTCTTTACCAATTTTTTCGACAAGACAGCCAAGACAAAAGCAATCATAAAAAAACAATTGTCAACTTGGAAATCAAGTCCCTCGGGTTGGTAATACAAATCTTAAAAAAGCCGGTATCCGCCGATTTTGACCGCTCCGGGGAAATTGCGGGCATCGAAGCTTTTATGCTCGGACTGGCCTTGTCTCTGGATGCCGCGGGGGCGGGCATCGGGGCTGCGCTTATTGGTTTGAATCCACTTGCCCTCGCCCTTATGGTTGCCGTCATGAGTTCTTTATTCGTCTATTTGGGGATGAGGTCGGGAACGTGGCTTGGCCGGTGGAAAATCGTGCAGAAATTGTCTTTTTTGCCAGGATTGCTCCTCATTTTAATGGGGATTTGGAAAATTTAACATAGAAAGAAAGGGTTGCGTCCATGCCTCTCGTAGTGGGTTTGACAGGCGGAATTGCCAGCGGAAAGAGCACCGTATCCAATATGCTGAAAGAAATGGGGATAACGGTCATTGATGCCGATGTGGAGGCCCGGCTTGCCGTTGAACCGGGTGAGCCGGCTTATGAGAAAATCGTGGCCTGTTTTGGCAAAGAGATTCTTCTGGAAGACGGTTCTATTAACAGGGCGAAATTGGGAGCGATTGTTTTCAGCGATGAAGAAAAAAGGCTGCAGTTGAACAGGATCGTTCATCCGGAAGTCCGGAAAAGAATGATTGATAAAAGGGACCGGGCCATTCGCGGGGGTGAACAGCTGATTGTCATGGATATTCCGCTGCTTTTGGAAAGTAAATTGACATACATGGTGGACAAAGTCTTGCTTGTATATGTGGATGAAGACACCCAATTGCGGCGTCTGATGAAAAGAAACAACTTTTCCAAAGAGGAGGCGCTGAGCCGCATACGCGCGCAGATGCCGTTAAAAGAAAAAATCCGGTACAGTGACGCCGTGATTGACAATAACGGAACGGTAGAAAAAACGCGGGAACAACTTCTCCGCATTTTGCGTCAATGGCATGTTGACATTGAGAATGCTTCCGAAAATAAAGGATGAAGAACCGGAAATGTGATTTCCGGTTCTTTTTTTGTGTTAAGGAATTTTGGGCGCTTTGTTTATTTTTGTTACACATTCGTAAAAATGCGCAAATTGCTCTTACATTTTAACTTTAATATGTTATACTAATTACGATTAATACGAAAAAGAGTATAACATTTATGCGGAAGGAGCCGTAATATGAAGGTAAGAATTGCGATTAACGGGTTTGGGAGAATTGGACGGATGGTTTTCAGAAAAGCCATTCTTGACGAAGATTTCGAAATTGTTGCCGTAAACGCCAGCTATCCGGCGGACATGTTGGCGCATTTGGTTAAGTATGATACAACACACGGAAAGTTCGCCGGTGACGTAAGGGCTGAAGAAAATGCCATTGTTGTGAACGGAAAAAGGGTTGATCTGTTGAACAATCGGAATCCTGCCGAATTGCCCTGGAAGGAGTACGGTGTTGATATTGTCATAGAAGCAACAGGAAAATTCAATTCAAGGGAAAAAGCCCAACTTCATTTGGATGCGGGAGCCAAGAAGGTTATTTTGACCGCTCCGGGCAAAAATGAAGACGTTACCATTGTGATGGGAGTAAATGAAGGCGATTTGGATATAGATAAACATCATATCATTTCCAATGCATCTTGCACGACGAACTGTCTTGCGCCCGTGGTCAAAGTGCTCGATGAAAAATTCGGCATCGTGAACGGGATGATGACAACGGTTCATGCTTATACTAATGACCAAAACAATATTGACAATCCGCATAAAAAAGATTTCCGCCGTGCCCGGGCATGCGCCCAGTCCATCATTCCCACCACAACCGGCGCAGCAAAATCGATTTCCAAAGTATTGCCGCAGCTTGAAGGAAAAATGCACGGTTTGGCGTTGAGAGTGCCGACCATTAATGTTTCGCTCGTTGACTTGGTAGTGGACTTGAAGAGGGAAGTTACGGCAAATGAAGTAAATCAAGCCTTTATAGATGCGGCTAACGGCCCCTTAAAGGGTATTCTGGATGTCACCGACGAACCTCTCGTATCGGTTGATTTTAACACAAATGAACATTCAGCGATCATTGACATGCTTTCCACGATGGTTGTCGGTCCCAATAAAGTAAAAGTTTTGGCTTGGTATGACAATGAGTGGGGATATTCTTGCCGCATCGTCGATTTGGCAAAATATGTGGCAAAAGCGATGGTAGAGACGACGAAAGTGAAAGTAAGCTGATATAAAATGCCGGGAAACCGCCAGTTTTGAAACTGGCGGTTTTTTCCTTACTCGGCTCATTTTTTTAAAAAAACTGCTAAATTTTGTTTTTATTTGATTGAAGAACCGGATGCCGGGACGCCGGAGTTCCGTTTTCAAGACGGAACCGGGGAAAACAGCGAGAAATGTTTAAAATTTTTTGGTTGGTATATTGCAAAAAGAAAGCAAACAAAGTATACTAAAAGTCGTGAACTTCATTCATCTTAACAAATATAACTACTTAAAGGGTTAGGACCTCTTTGGACTAACTTTCCCCCGTGGTAGTTATATGTGTCGTGTGAATAAATTTTTAAATACGTTATTATAAGAGTAAAGGGGGAGTTTTACCATGGAAACAATGGGTCGTCATGTAATCTCCGAATTATGGGGTTGCAGTTTTGATAAGTTGAATGATGTTGAACAAATCGAACGTATTTTAGTGGATGCAGCCTTGAAATCAAATGCGGAAATCCGCGAAGTAGCTTTTCATAAATTTGCCCCTCAGGGTGTCAGCGGGGTAGTCATCATTTCTGAATCCCATTTAACCATTCACACATTTCCTGAGCATGGTTATGCCAGTGTTGATGTGTATACATGCGGCGATTTGGACCCGAATATTGCCGCAGATTATATTGCGGAAGCATTAGGAGCAGAAATGCGTGAAAATATTGAAATTCCCCGTGGAATCGGTCCCGTTCAGCTGAAACAAGGGACAAAACAGAGGGCTGTATTGTAAAACGAAAAAATTGGAAAAACAAAAAGCAAAAAAGACAAGAGGTGTAACCGTACACCTCTTTTTGTAATTTCCTCATTCCCCGCGCTTATTGCCGTTTTTTCCCCGGCAAATGTACCCCGGCGTTTACAAACGCTTGCGCCCATCTTCTCGCATTTTCATGCGTGCACGAAAGGGAATGTCCTAAAAGGATGTTTTGCCTGCCATCATGCGGAAAAGTT
Organism: uncultured Bacillaceae bacterium; assembly: GCA_937995745.1. GTDB lineage: Bacteria > Bacillota > Bacilli > Bacillales > Cytobacillaceae > CALKIU01. The sequence continues at coordinate 37,722 of CALKIU010000160.1, forward strand.
CCGGCCTTCCATCGGTTGTATTCCCGCTTACGGGAATTTTAATTTTTTCAACATATGTTTTTTCCGGTTTGAAATTTCCAGAAAACAGCGCAGATGATTACTTGTCCGGAAGCCTTCTTTTTTATAAGATATTAATAAGAAAATGTTATGGAAAATGACGAATCGGAGCTGATTTTGTGAGATGTCCTTCATGCCAACATAACAGTTCTCGTGTGGTTGATTCCCGACCAAGCGATGAAGGCCGGGTCATCAGAAGACGCAGAGAATGTGAAAAATGCGGTTATCGATTTACGACTTTTGAAAAAATTGAACAAAGGCCTTTAATTGTCGTCAAGAAAGAAGGGACAAGGGAAGAATTCAGTTCGGAGAAAATCTTGCGCGGTTTGATTAAGGCGTGCGAAAAACGTCCCGTGTCTTTGAAACAGCTGGAAGAGATAACCGCGGATATTGAAAAGGAATTACGAAGCCAAGGGGTTTCCGAGGTCAGCAGTTCCGTCATCGGCGAAATGGTTATGGAGCGCCTGTCGAAAATCGATGAGGTTTCTTATGTGCGTTTCGCTTCCGTCTACAGACAATTTAAAGATATCAATGTCTTTTTGGAAGAATTGAAAGAATTGATTAAAAAGAACCATTAGGATCTTTTGTTATTTATTGCATGGCGGTGTCTCGGCAATTATTCGGACACTTTTTTATACGAAGCTGAAGGTCCCCTTTGGCTTTTTTTATTAAACAAAGCGATAAGTGAAAGGTCTGGTAACATGGGCTGGCTTTGGAAAGAAATAGCACCGATGGACAGGTTTAAAGTGGCATGCAACGGAATCTTGCATGAGTATGACCGCAAAGTTTTGACGCTGTTGTATCAGCCGTTGATTGGCCCGGTCCCCTTCACCCTCTATCTGACTTTGTGGGCCCGGGTGGAAGCAAACCGTTTATGGTCCGATTACGCCTCCCATCATGAATTGATGGATTTTATGGGCCTGAATTTAAGAGACTTGCGCGATGCAAGATTGAAGCTGGAGGGAATCAGCCTCTTAAAGACTTATGTCCGGAAAGAAAACGATCATCGCTTGTTCATTTATGTGCTTCAACCGCCGATGTCTCCGGCGGAATTTTTTAATCACGAAATGCTCAGTGTGTATTTATACAGAAAGATTGGCAAGAGTCAATTTTTGCAGTTGAGACAATTTTTCAGCGACAAGTCGGTACAGTCGCTGCAAGGGTACAGGGAAATTACAAGGGCATTTGAAGATATATATGAATCAGCCCCTCCCGGAAGCGTGGATTATACACCTTCGTTGGATGAACGGGGTGAGATGGAGGGCCGGATGTTGATCGGCCGGGGAGAGGCCGGGAAAATTCAAGTCGGGCCCGGATATTTTGACTTTGATTTGCTGCTGGCGGGGCTTTCGGAAACTCTTGTTCCAAGAAGGCTGATCACAAAACCGGTCAAGGAAGCGATTTACAATCTTTCCTATTTGTATGGAATTGATCCTTTGGAAATGAAAAATTTGCTCCTCAGTTCCATTGATGAAGAAACTGGGGAGATAGACATCGAAAAGCTTCGGAAAGAGGCAAAAGACTGGTACCAGCTGGAGAATCACGACCGTCTTCCGATGCTGGTGGACAAGATTCAACCCGCTATTTACCGGGAAGGTCCTGACCAACCGAAAACGAGAGAAGAGAAACTTATCCATTATTTAGAAAATACATCTCCCCGTCAGTTGCTGTCCGATTTTCAAGGCGGAGGGGAGCCTTCTGCGGCTGATTTGAAAATCGTCGAGGACGTCATGTTTACAAAAAAGCTTTCCCCCGGGGTTGTGAATGTTCTGCTCCATTACGTGTTAAACCAGGCGAATATGAAATTGTCGAAAGCATACGTTGATACGATTGCTTCCCACTGGGCGAGGAAAGAGATTAAAACGGTCAAGGAAGCGATCGAGCTTATAAAAAAAGAGGGGCAGAAGTTTTCTGCCGCGGCTGCCGGCAAGAAAATGAAGCAGGCGGGAACCGCGAAACCTGTCAGAACGGAGATTATACCGGATTGGTTTGACAAGTCGGAAGAAGAAAAGAAAGCAGAAATCATGAAACAAGAAATTCCGAATTTTGAAGAGAGAAAACGCCGGCTTGAGGAAAAGCTGAAAAAGTTTAGAAAATAGGGAGGTGCCAAAGGTTGGAGAGAATCGGCGATACGATAAAAAGGCTTTACAACCATCCCGGATTGCGGGCGCGTTATGAAAAAATGAAAGCGGAGATTTTGAACGATCCGCATGTTCGCGCTTTTTTGGCCGAACAACGGGGGAATTTGACACACGATGCGGTAGAAAAAGGGTTGATGACCTTATATGAGTACTCCCAGCAAAGCGATAATTGCACAGCTTGCCAAAGTCTTGAAGGGTGCAAAAATTTAATCAAAGGTTACGTTCCCCGGTTAACGGTCAGGGGAAATACGATTCATATTCAATATGCGCCCTGCCGGAAGAAAATTGTCGAGGATGAAAAAAGAAAAAAGGAATCGTTAATAAAAAGTTTGCATGTCCCCAGGGAGATCGTTACAGTTACTTTCAATGATATTGATTTAGACGACCCTGGAAAATTGGACGCGATGGAATTTGCCGCAGAGTTTGTTGAAAAATATCAACCGGGCAAACGCCAAAAAGGCCTTTATCTTTATGGAGATTTTGGCGTGGGAAAAACATTTTTGCTGGGAGCCATCGCCAATCAATTGGCGGATAAAGGTGTTTCGACAATGATTGTTTTTTATCCGGAGCTGTTAAGGGAATTGAAGGGTTCCATTGGCGATTCGACATTGAACGAGAAAATTGAAATGATTAAAAAGCAGCCGGTTTTAATGATTGACGATATCGGTGCGGAAACAATGTCGAGCTGGACAAGGGACGAAGTATTGGGGCCGGTTCTGCAATTCCGCATGCAGGAGCACCTCCCGACATTTTTCACGTCTAATTTCAGTTATGATGAATTGGAGCACCACTTAACATACAGTCAACGTGGAGAAACGGAAAAAGTAAAGGCAAGGCGGATTATGGAGCGCATTAAATACTTGACCGTCCCCATCCGGATTTCCGGCGCGAACCGGAGACTGGGCAGCCACTAAAACGGATTGTTTTCTTCAAAAAAAGAACCAGGAATGCTTTCATAGGGGATGTTTTTTCGCCTTCTGTATGAAAAAAGCTGGAAGACGCAAAACTGCATTATTATCTTTCCGATCCATTTGTATACGGAGGGCCTGAAATCATTTTTTCCTCAGAAGGGCCGCATCTTAGGGGAAAAAGAAATGAATGGCATCCGTTATCCTGCATTTTCGTTCACCGCCCTTGACACGGAAAGAGGTTGAAGGAGAAAATAATATAGGATAACTTGATTTTTGCGTTATAAATAACTATAATACTACGTACACAAGTGAATCTTGCTACAAGTGATGATGAGGACACGGGTATTTTTACACGGTTTACAGAGAGGGAAGACGCGGCTGAAATCTTCCTAACACGGTAAAAATACTCACCGCCTCTGAACTTCTGCCGTGAACTCTTGATGTGCCAAAGAAAGTAGCGGCCGACGGCTCAAACCGTTATGCAAACGAGTCACAATTCTTTTAAGGGAATTGTGAGAATTAGGGTGGAACCACGTGTTTAGACAACTCGTCCCTTTTTTTAGGGAGGAGTTTTTTATTTTGGTCAATAGCTGAATAGTTTAACCGTTCAATGCGGCAAACGGGGGTACATATGGAAGCAGTTTCCGTTTTTCCCGGCGTAATACGTAATATGCAAACCGGCATAACCGCCTTTTAGCTGAAGGTTGCTGTTAAAGAATGTGTATACGGCCGGATCGGACTCCTTGTTGTCAGCCCGGAAGCGGAACAACGACAAGGGAAGCTTGCCGGACCAAATAATATCGGAATGGAAAAAGGAAAGCCGAAGGAGGAGATCAATATGTCAGAAATGATTAAGCTGTCTTTTCCGGATGGAGCCGTCAGGGAATATCCTGCAGGAGTGACTGCCGAAGATGTGGCTGCTTCGATCAGCCCGGGTTTGAAGAAAAAGGCGATTGCCGGAAAATTGAACGGGGAGCTTTATGATTTGCGCCGTCCTATTGAAGAAGACGGGGATATCGAAATCATTGTCCAAGGAAGCGAAGAAGCGCTTGAAATCATGCGTCACAGCACGGCACACGTCATGGCCCAGGCCATTAAAAGGCTGTACAAAGATAAAAATGTGAAGCTTGGAGTCGGACCGGTTATTGAAGGCGGATTTTATTACGATATTGATATGGATCATTCCTTGACCCCAGAGGATTTGCCGCTTATTGAAAAAGAAATGCGCAAGATTATCAATGAAAATCTGGAAATCGTCCGCAAAGAAGTCAGCCGGGAAGAAGCCATTCGCATGTACGAAGAAATCGGCGATGAATACAAAATCGAATTAATTGAAGATATTCCCGAAGGCGAGCCGATTACCATTTATGAGCAGGGCGAGTTTTTTGATTTATGCCGGGGCGTACATGTGCCGTCAACAGGAAAAATCAGAGAGTTTAAATTGTTGAGCATTGCCGGCGCTTATTGGCGGGGAGACAGCAATAATAAGATGCTGCAGCGCGTATATGGAACAGCCTTTTTCACAAAAGAGGAGCTTGAAGAACATCTGCGCAGGCTTGAAGAGGCAAAAGAGCGGGATCACCGCAAAATCGGGAAAGAATTAAATTTGTTTACGACTTCCCAATTGGTCGGGCAAGGTTTGCCGCTGTGGCTGCCGAAAGGGGCGACGATCAGAAGAATTATTGAAAGATATATCGTCGACAAAGAATTGAAACTCGGTTATCAGCATGTATATACGCCGGTGCTTGGAAATGTGGAACTTTATAAAACGTCCGGCCACTGGGACCATTATAAGGATGACATGTTCCCGGTCATGGAAATGGACAACGAGCAGCTTGTGCTCCGTCCGATGAACTGTCCCCATCATATGATGATCTATAAGCAGGGCATTCACAGCTACCGCGAATTGCCGATCCGCATTGCCGAGCTTGGATTAATGCACCGTTATGAGATGTCCGGGGCGTTGTCCGGATTGCAGCGCGTCCGGGGAATGACGCTCAATGACGCTCACATATTTGTCCGCCCCGACCAGATTAAAGATGAATTTAAACGGGTTGTTCATCTGATCCTGGAAGTGTACAAAGACTTTAATTTAACGGAATACAGCTTCCGTCTCTCTTATCGGGATCCGGAAGACACGAAAAAATATTATGATGACGATGAAATGTGGGAAAAAGCCCAATCCATGTTGAAAGAAGCGATGGACGAACTCGGTCTCGAATATTATGAAGCGGAAGGGGAAGCCGCATTTTACGGACCGAAGCTGGATGTTCAGGTAAAAACGGCTCTCGGAAAAGAAGAGACGCTGTCCACGGTGCAATTGGACTTCTTGATGCCTGAACGTTTTGATTTGACGTATATCGGCGAAGACGGAAAACCTCACCGTCCGGTGGTAATTCACCGCGGGGTCGTTTCCACGATGGAACGCTTTGTTGCCTTTTTGATTGAAGAATACAAAGGGGCATTCCCGACGTGGCTGGCGCCTGTCCAGGTACAGGTGATTCCCGTTTCGCCCGAGGCGCACCTTGAATACGGAAAAATGGTGCAGAAAAAACTTCAAGAAGCCGGTTTCCGGGTGGAAATGGATGCCCGCGATGAAAAAGTGGGTTATAAAATCCGCGAAGCGCAAGTCAATAAAATCCCGTACATGCTTGTGGTCGGAGACAAAGAAATGTCCGATCAAACGGTCAATGTCCGCAAATACGGAGAAAAGCAAACGGAGACGGTCGCTCTTGACGAATTTATTAATCGCTTAAAAGAAGAAGTGAAGTTTGACTGAACATAAACAGTTCAAGCCGGCCCTCATTTTTGCGAGAGCCGGCGCTCCTTTAAAAAAATAATAATTAAGTATTGCAAAACCACTTTTAGTTTGTTAAAATACTCTTCGTTATGATAAAAATTGACAGGTCAGTCATCCTTATGTTAGAATAACATAGCATAAAAATTGAATACGAGGCTTGAGGAAAAGAAGAAGCACCCGCTTCTCACCTGTTGGCGCAAAGTATGCAGTTGGCAGGTTTACGAGCATATAACTTTATTTTGTGATCGTAAAATGTGGGTGTTTTCACCCGCATTTTTTTTGGTCGTTGTTGACAGCCCGCGGTTGATAGATGTCGAAGAACGGCGAAAATTCCTTTTCTTGCCGGAAGGCGCTGTCCCGCATATGTCACCGGCTTAATAAAATCGTGCCAACCTTGCAAAACGCTTTGGGTCAACAATGAAGATTTTTAAAGCCCTGAATGAAGTTTTTACTCAGTTCTTGTGTTCGTAAAAAAGCTTGGAGGTGGCTAACTATCAGCAAAGACATGATTGTGAATGAGGCGATCCGCGCCCGCGAGGTCCGCCTTATTGACCAAAACGGTCAGCAGTTAGGAATTAAGTCGAAAAATGAAGCCCTTGAAATCGCAGCCCGTGTAAATCTTGATCTTGTTCTTGTCGCTCCGAAAGCGAAACCGCCTGTTGCTAAAATCATGGATTACGGCAAGTATAAGTTCGAGCAGCAAAAGAAAGAGAAGGAAGCCCGGAAGAAACAACGGGTCATCAATGTGAAAGAGGTCCGTCTCAGCCCGTCGATTGAGGAGCACGATTTTAATACGAAACTCCGCAATGCCCTTAAATTTTTGAACAAGGGAGACAAAGTAAAGGCTTCAATTCGTTTCAAAGGCCGCGCTATTACCCATAAAGAAATTGGCCAGCGTGTGCTGGAACGGTTTGCGGAAGGCTGCAAAGATGTAGCCGTAGTAGAAACAAAACCAAAAATGGACGGCCGCAACATGTTTATGGTGCTGGCCCCGAAAAATGAGAAGGAAAAGAAGTAAGGAGGAACTCCAGATGCCAAAAATGAAAACCCACCGCGCTTCAGCGAAACGTTTCAAAAAGACAGGAACCGGCAAACTGAAGCGTTCTCATGCATATACGAGCCACTTGTTTGCCAACAAGACGCAAAAACAAAAGCGCAAACTTCGTAAGGGAACTTTGGTTTCCACAAGTGATTACAAACGCATTAAACAAATGTTATCAAATCTTTAGTAATATCGCGAAATTTGGGAGGGACATGTTATGCCTAGAGTAAAAGGTGGCCCGGTGAGCCGCAGACGTCGTAAAAAAATCTTAAAACTGGCAAAAGGATATTATGGTGCAAAACATAGATTATATAGAACAGCAAATCAACAAGTAATGAAATCATTGCAATACGCATATCGCGACCGTCGCCAAAGAAAACGCGACTTCCGCAAGCTGTGGATTACACGCATCAATGCGGCTGCACGCATGAACGGCCTTTCTTACAACCGCTTCATGCACGGCCTAAAGCTTGCCGGAATTGAAGTAAACCGCAAAATGCTTGCTGATTTGGCTGTGACTGATGAAAAAGCTTTTGCAGAATTGGCAGCTGTTGCTAAACAGAGCTTAAGTAACAAATAATCAGTGTTTTAAATAAAAGGCTGTCTCATAAGGGGGTACTCCTTCGCTTTGAGACAGTCTTTTCTGTTTTTTGTGAATATCAAAAGACGGCCTTTTTGCCGGCGGAAATGTGCGGCAAACGTCAGGAAGGACGTCTGTCCGGTTGCTTCATGCACTGCTTTGTTGCAACCGTTTTCGGAAAAAGTTTCTGCAAAAAAAACCAGGAAAGGGAAGTTATCATATGCTTCTAATTCTCCTCATTTATTTTATAAGTATGAACGTTTTTTCTTTTATCCTCTTGTTCAGCGATTACAGGAAAACAAAACGGGGAGAGGGCAGAATTTCCGAATGGGCGATTTGGTTGGCAGCTTTTTTGGGCGGTGCCTGGGGTATGTCCATGGCCGTGAAAGCTTTTCAGCATAAAACCGGCTGCCGTACGTATCGGTACGGGCTTCCGGTGTTGGCCATTATTCAAATCGCGGTTGTAATTTATTTTGTTCTGATTTTGAAGGGTGTTTTTTAAAAAAGAAGTTGTCATAAAGCCGGAGAAAGCCGGGTAAATGTATTATAACTACGACAGTTTGCCAAAGAAGGGATGTTATGGGGGAACCGCTGGCCTTTCTGATGGCTGCCACGGAGAGTGGCGGCATGTTTATGCCCTTTCTCTTTATATTGCTGCATTTGCTGCGACCGGTGTTTTTTATTCCTGCAGCGGTTGTTTGCGCTGCCGGAGGAATGTTGTTCGGTACGGCTGCCGGAATGTTTTATTCGCTGATTGGACTCTTATTAAGCAGTTTTCAGTTTTATATTTTTATCAATAATATGCCGAAAACAAACAAGAAATTAAATGAACTGAAAGTGAAATGGTTCGGAGAGGACCGCAATTTGACCGCCGGCCAGATAGCCGTCATGCGGTTGCTTCCTTTTGTTCATTATCACTTGTTAAATTTTTGCTTGTTGCAAAAAAATAAAAGTTTGTTGAGTTTTATGAAGGCGTCCTTTTTTGTAAATTTGCCGCCGGCTTTTCTCTATACCGCTTTCGGGGAAAATATCAAACGCTTCAGCCCCCCAGCCGTCCTGTTTTTTATCTTTTTTCTCTCCGTCCTTATATATATTTTGCGGGACAGAAAAACGGTGATTAAGTGGCGGGAGTTTTTTTGACGGCCGGTTTGAGGGGCTGCTCCAACAGTTTTCGGCAACGTTGCGGTTGCAGAGACTATTCATGAAACGGTTCGTTTTCGTCGTCTGTTTTTCGCATAAATTCTCCGATTGGTTCTTGCCAGTAAATTTTGGCATTCGGGTATATTTCCAGAATCTTTTCTTCGATGAACAGAAAATCTTCGCGGACCATCCCATTTAAAGCGGGAATGCTGTGGGGCCAAATATGAATGCTGACCACTTCAAAAGCGTTTTTGGTGGTTCCCAAATATTTTTCCCCCTCAAAGAGCCTTCCTTTGTACGTCAGCAAAAAATTTTTGCGGACATCTTTCGGATCATCGAGCAAATAATAGCGTTTTTGCTCATGGGCCAATTCCAGTTTCCGTTTTGGATTTAAAATATATTTGAAGCCCAAATAAATAAGGAAAATGATCAGCGCAAACAGAAGAATTTGCAGAATTCTCATCGTGCTTCCCTCCATTTTCATAGCTTCGCGGCATGCAGGCTTGATATAATAATACAGCGGTAAAACGCCATGCTTGTCATTTCTTTTTATACGGATAAACGGGGCAAAAGGTTTCATTTTATAAAAGGAGCATTATTTTTTTGCGGCAACAGTCGAAACAAGAAAAAGGATTGGTGATTGCAATGAACCTTCAAGAAATGTTTGCCATGCAAAAAGAATTGGATCGTCATATCGTAAAAAAACATCATTTGGAACATGAGGATTTGTTCGACCGGAAAATTCTTGCCCTTTTTGTGGAGATCGGGGAACTGGCCAATGAAACGCGCTGCTTTAAATATTGGAGTTTAAAGCCGTCTTCCCCGCAAGAGGTGGTTTTGGAAGAGTATGTGGACGGCATTCATTTTCTTCTCTCTCTCGGCATTGAATGCGGAATGGAAGATGTGGAAGAAATAACTCCTGCTGGGGGAAACGTTTCGCTCAGCGAGCAGTTTGTAAAAGTTTATGAGGCTGTTTGCTCGTTCCGGTCGGCGAAAAACCGGTCCTCTTACATAAACATGCTTTCCGAGTACTTGCTTCTTGGAAAACTTCTCGGATTTTCCCCTGAAGCGGTAAAAGAAGCTTATATCATGAAAAACAAAGTTAATTTTGAAAGGCAGGAAAAGGGATATTAGGAGTTTTGTGTCTGTCCGCAGATTTCATTATAATAAATGGGAATGAGATAAATAAGGAGCTGAAAAGAATGGCAAAAATGGATGAAACATTGACGATGTTGAAAGAATTGACCGACGCCAAGGGCATTCCCGGAAACGAACGCGAAGTGCGGGAAGTGATGAAAAAATACATATCCCCTTATGCAGATGAAATCACGACCGACGGATTGGGAAGTTTAATTGCCAAAAAGACCGGCAAGGCGGACGGGCCGAAAATTATGCTGGCCGGCCATCTCGATGAAATCGGCTTCATGGTCACCCGCATTGATGACAAAGGGTTTCTCCGCTTTCAAACTGTGGGCGGCTGGTGGTCACAGGTCATGCTTGCCCAGCGTGTGACCGTTGTGACAAGAAAGGGAGAAATTACCGGTGTGGTTGGTTCCAAACCGCCCCATATTTTGACCCCTGAGCAGCGAAAAAAACCTGTTGATATAAAAGATATGTATATTGATATCGGCGCCTCAAGCAAAGCCGAAGCGGAAGAATGGGGCGTCAGACCGGGAGACATGGTTGTACCTTATTTTGAGTTTACGGTCATGAACAATGAAAAAATGCTCCTGGCCAAAGCGTGGGATAACCGCATCGGCTGTGCCATCGTCATTGATGTGTTGAAAAAATTGCGGGAGACGGAACATCCCAATATTGTATATGGTGTCGGCACGGTTCAGGAAGAAGTGGGCCTGCGCGGCGCAAAAACGTCCGCCCAAATGATAAAACCGGATATTGGTTTCAGTCTTGATGTGGGAATTGCCGGCGACACACCGGGAGTATCCGAAAAAGAAGCGCTCGGCAAACTCGGCGCCGGTCCGCAAATTATCCTTTACGATGCATCGATGGTTTCCCATAAAGGCTTGCGTGACTTTGTCACCGATGTGGCTGATGAGTTAAATATCCCATATCAGTTTGATTCCATGGCAGGGGGCGGGACGGATGCCGGTTCCATCCATCTGAGCCATCATGGCGCGCCGACGCTGGCGGTGACAATCGCAACCCGTTACATTCATTCCCATGCCGGCATTCTTCACCGCGATGATTATGAAAATACAGTGAAATTGCTCGTGGAAGTGATCAAACGTCTTGACCGGGAAACAGTGGAAAAAATCATTTATCAATAAAGAAAAAACAGGATGTCCTCACCGGCGGAGGCATCCTGTTTTCAATAATCCCCATTTCACAAGCGTGTTATTTTAAGCCGTTTTCCAAAGCTTGCAGCATTTCCTGCCTGTTTTGTTCGGATGAATGATTCCAGATGATTTCGAAAAGTACGCCAAGGCCCGGAAGCATTTTTTCTTCGCCTGTTCTGATGGCGTCGACGATTGTTTCCCGCAATTCCTCGCGGGAATTTCCGGAAATATTGTGGATAATGGCATTGCGCAAGTTTAAATTCATATGGCCAACTCCTTTCTGAATGCTTCCTTTTATATGCTCCCATTTTTTCCGTTTATTATGTATCCGCGGAAAAATTTGCCCCTTCCTTGGCAATGTCCGGCCGGGTTTTTTGGGAACTGCTTTGTACGGGGGTATGAACTCTGGTAAGATCATGTAACAAAAATGCTGATAGCTAAAAGGAGAGACAGACTTGAAGTACATCCACTCTTCGAAAAATCCGCGCGTAAAAAATTGGAAAAAACTTCATATGAGAAAAATGCGGGAAAAAACAGGAACGTTTTTAGTGGAAGGGTTTCATCTTGTGGAAGAGGCTCTCAAAGCCGGGTATGTACTCGAACTGATCGTTGCGGAAAACGTTGATCTGCCTCCCGGCATGGATTACGGGGATATTCCCGTCACCGCGGTGTCGGAAGAAGCAGCCCGGACATTGGCGGATACCGAAACACCGCAAGGGATTTTTGCCGTTTGCCAAATACCCCGGGATCAAAAGTATCCGGATGGAAAAAAATATTTGCTCATTGATTCCGTGCAGGACCCCGGCAATTTGGGAACGCTCATCCGTACCGCCGACGCTTGCGGAGTGGACGCAATCGTTGCCGGAAGGGGATGCGTGGATATTTACAACGGCAAAGTTGTCCGTTCCGCCCAAGGAAGCCATTTTCATCTTCCTGTGGTCAGCGGCAATCTGTTTGAATGGGTGAAATTTTTGAAGGAAAAAGGAATTCCCGTATTTGGAACCGCCCTGGAAAATGGTGTTGAATTCCGGTCGGTCCCCCCGCAGGATGCTTTTGCGTTGATCGTCGGCAATGAGGGAAGCGGCGTAAACAGAGACCTATTAAAAGAGACGGACAAAAATTTGTACATACCGATCATCGGAAAAAGCGAGTCGTTGAATGTGGCTGTGGCGGCGGGAATTTTGCTCTATTATTTAAGCACCTAAATTTTTCCTCTCTGGCCGCCGTCTGAATATGGCGGTTTTGGAGGTTTTCCCCGTACGGGCTTTACTTTTTCAAAATTAATTGTTAAAATCGAAACTAAAAGTTCATAATGAAAAAAACGATGACGGAGAAGAGTAGCTTACCGGAACTATCCAGGGAGAAAATGCCGCAGACTGGAAGCATTTTCTAGGGAAGGTAAGTGAAGTTCACCTCCCGAGTTGGCATCGGGACCATTTCCTTTCGGGAAATGTAAAGATGCCCCGGCTTAAAACCGTTATGGCAATGAAGAGAACACAGCTGTGTCCTTCTTAAGAGGGCATGTCTGTGTTAAAAAGGGTGGTACCGCGAAGCCAATCTCGCCCCTTTATTTGGGGGCGGGATTTTTTATTTTGCCGGTTTTTGAGTTGATGGGCATGATTAATCGCGCGGTGCATTTTGTTTGAATTTTGGAAATTCAGATACATAAGGAGGATTTTAATCATGGAGGAAAGATTAAAAGAGCTTAGACAAGAGGCTCTGCTGTCCATTGAACGGGCCGCAGATTTGAAAGAGCTGAATGATATCCGCGTTTCTTATCTGGGAAAAAAAGGACAAATCACATCGGTGCTGAAAGGAATGGGCAAGCTTTCTCCGGAGGAACGGCCGAAAATCGGCGCTCTCGCCAATGATGTGCGGGATGCTATTTCCCGGGCAATAGAGAGCAGGAAAACGGTATTGGAGGAAGAGGCGCTGCAAAGAAAATTGGCGGAGGAAACGGTGGATGTCACTCTACCGGGCCGGCCCGTCAAAGTCGGAAACCGCCATCCGCTGACCCGGATTATTGAAGAAATTGAAGACCTGTTTGTCGGCATGGGTTATACGGTGGCGGAAGGACCGGAAGTGGAAACGGACTATTACAACTTTGAAGCGCTGAATTTGCCGAAAGGACATCCGGCGAGAGATATGCAGGATTCATTTTACATCACGGAAGACATTTTGCTCAGGACCCACACTTCCCCGATGCAGGCAAGAGTCATGGAAAAGAATAAAGGCAAGGGTCCCGTTAAAATCATTGTGCCGGGTAAAGTTTACAGGCGGGACAATGACGATGCCACCCATTCCCATCAATTTACCCAGATTGAAGGTCTCGTAGTCGATGAAAATATTCGGTTGAGCGATTTAAAAGGTACTTTGGAAGTGTTTGCCAAGAAAATTTTCGGCGAAGACAGGAAAATCCGTCTCCGTCCCAGCTTTTTCCCGTTTACGGAGCCGTCTGTGGAGATGGATATTTCGTGCAAAATTTGCGACAGCAAAGGATGCAGCGTCTGCAAAGGAACCGGTTGGATTGAAATTCTCGGTGCGGGCATGGTTCATCCGAATGTTCTTGAAATGTCCGGTTACGATTCGAAAAAATATACAGGGTTTGCCTTCGGAATGGGCCCCGAGCGGATTGCCATGCTGAAATACGGTATTGATGACATCAGGCATTTCTACACGAATGATATCCGGTTCTTGAGACAGTTCTCCATTCTTGAGTAGACTCTTGAAAAATTTGAATTGGGGAGGAAAGGTTCATGCTGGTTTCATATAAATGGTTGCAAGAATACGTCGATTTGACAGGAGTTTCTCCCGATGAGCTCGCGGAAATGATTACAAGAAGCGGGATAGAAGTAGATGGCGTTACTGTTTTGAACGAAGGAATGAAGGGCCTTGTCGTCGGCCATGTGCTGGAGTGCGAAAGACATCCGAACGCCGACAAACTGAGCAAGTGCCTTGTGGATATCGGTGAAGAAGAACCCGTGCAAATCATTTGCGGCGCCCCGAACGTGGCCAAAGGTCAAAAAGTCATTGTCGCCAAGGTGGGGGCCGTTCTTCCCGGTAATTTTAAAATTAAAAAAGCAAAGCTGCGCGGGGAAGAATCGCGGGGAATGATTTGTTCCCTCCAGGAACTTGGCGTTGAAAGCAAACTGGTGCCAAAAGAATTTGCGGACGGAATTTTTGTTTTCCCGGAGGAAGATGTACAGGTCGGCGAAGACGCCTTGGAAAAAATCAACCGCGATGATTCGGTTCTCGGGTTGGATTTAACACCGAACCGGGCCGATTGTATGAGCATGATCGGTGTCGCTTATGAAGTAGCCGCCATTTTGGACAGGGATGTGAAATTGCCGGAGCCGAAGGTGAAAGAATCGCAGGAAAAAGCTTCCGATTATATCAGTGTGAGAATCGAGGCTCCGGAAGACAATCCGCTGTATGTGGCCAAAGTGATTAAAAATGTTAAAATCGGTCCGTCTCCCTTGTGGCTGCAGGGCCGTCTGATGGCAGCGGGCATCCGTCCCCATAATAACGTCGTCGATATTACGAACTATGTTCTGTTGGAATACGGCCAACCGCTTCATGCTTTTGACTATGATCGCTTCGGTTCTAAAGAAGTCGTTATCCGCCGGGCGAAAAAAGGCGAGAAATTGACCACGCTTGACGGGGTAACAAGGGATTTGACAGAAGAACATCTTGTCATCACGAACGGCAAGGAGCCTGTGGCATTGGCCGGGGTCATGGGAGGCGCCGATTCGGAAGTAAAATCCGATACAACGACGATTCTTTTGGAATCAGCCTATTTTAACGGTCAAACGGTCCGCAAAGCCTCCAAAGATCATGGTCTGCGCAGCGAAGCGAGCAGCCGTTTTGAAAAAGGGGTGGACCCGGCCCGGGTGCGGGAAGCTGCGGAGCGGGCAGCGGAACTCCTCGTGAAATACGCAGGAGGAGAGGTGTTGGAAGGCTCGGTGGAGGCTGACTATTTGCAAATGGAACCGGCGGTTGTTTCCGTTTCTCTTGAAAAAATCAACCGGGTAATCGGTGCGGAAATCACCATGAAAGAAGTTGAAGACATTTTCAAACGACTCCGTTTTGAAACGGTAACGGAAAATGATGTGATCACGGTCACCGTACCGACGCGACGCGGCGATATCTCTATCGAAGAGGATTTGATTGAAGAAGTGGCAAGGCTCTACGGATATGACAACGTTCCGTCCACTCTGCCGGTCGGCGCTTCGACACCGGGGCTTTTGACCGATTATCAACGGAAACGCCGCGCGGTGAGAAGATTTTTGGAAGGGGCAGGATTGTTCCAAACGATTACGTATTCTTTAACGAGCCCGGCGAAAGCAGGGAAGTTTGCGATCGAGGCCCGCGAACCGGTAAAATTGGCGATGCCGATGAGCGAAGACAGAAGTGTGTTGCGAATGAGCCTTATTCCTCACCTTCTGGAAGTGGTTAAGTACAATCTTGCCCGGCAAAATGACAATGTTGCCTTTTATGAAATAGGGGCCGTGTTTTTGTCAAAAGGGTATAATGTGCAGCCCGAAGAAAGAGAACATCTGGCCGGCGCCATGACAGGCCTGGTTGAGGAAAATCTTTGGCAAGGAGAGAAAAAGGCAGTCGATTTCTTCGTTTTAAAAGGAATTCTGCAAGGGATGTTTGCCCTTCTCGGTCTTGACAAGCGGGTGGAATACCGCCAGGCCGTGCTGGAAGGAATGCATCCGGGCAGAACGGCGGAAATTTATTTGTCCGGAGAAAAGATTGGTTTTATCGGCCAAGTTCATCCGGCTGTCCAAAAAGAGTATGATTTAAAAGAGACTTATGTCTTTGAATTGCAGCTGGAACCGGTATTAAATGCGAAGACGGAGCCGCTGCAATATACGGCTGTTCCCCGTTATCCTTCCATTACAAGGGATATCGCCCTTGTTGTGAACAAGGAGACGGCTGCGGGTGCGCTGGAGAAAATCATCATTGAAGCGGGCAGCCCCCTTCTGAAAGAGGTTCGCGTCTTCGACTTGTATGAAGGGGAAAATTTGGCTCCCGGCAAGAAGTCCATTGCCTTCTCCCTGAAATACTATGATCCGGAAAGAACGTTAACCGATGAAGAGGTAGAAAAAGTCCACGACAAGGTGTTGCAGGAAGTCAGGGAAAAAGCCGGGGCCGTTTTGAGGGAATAGAAAAACATTTTTTAAAAGGAACCGGAACAAGCAAAAAAATAAAGCAAGCGGAAAAACGCCTTCCTTCCGCTTGCTTTTCTGTTTTGAAAAAAGCTTTGAAAACGGGCCGGGGAATTTCCTTCGTTTTTGAAAGATTGATCGGCATCTCCGGTTTCGGACTTCTGCAAAGGATCCGTGTCCGGATAATGGCCCGCTGATGCGTCCCGGGATGCATTTTTTTAAAAGTTGGGATTTTGGCACGCTGTTCAGGCGGATTTTTAAGAAGAGTGTTTTTTCATGCTTTTTGCCAAGTTCCAAGCTTTTTTTGTGTTGGCAAAATGCAATTTCGCCACTTTCCGCAAAAATCCTGCTCCTTTATCAAGCATCAGTTTGGCCGCGGTTTTGTCCACTTCTTCCCCCGCTCCTTTTGGCAGAGGGAGTCCGGCCAATTTGGATAATTGTTCAAAATGAAGGAGAAAAGCATATCGTGCCAAAATGGAGGCCGCCGCTACGGCGGGATGGATTCCTTCCGCCTGAGTGCTGAAATAGACATTTTCCCTGTGAATTTCTTTTTGCCCTTCAAGATGGCCAAAATAGATCCGTTCTTCCGCAAACTGGTCTATTAAAATGGCATCGGGCTTTTCGGGCGCTATTTTTTCCAGAACATGTCCGATCGCATGGTTGTGCAGGATGGCTTTCATCCGGCCCTGCGACATTCCCGATTCTTGCAAATCGTTATATTTTTCATTTTTCAGGACGAGCAGGCTGTGGGGAAGCCAATCTTTGATTTCCCCGGCAATAGCGGCGATTTTTTTGTCGCTCAGATGTTTCGAATCTCTAACCCCCAATTCTTCCAATTTTCTGATATTCTCTTTTTTCACATAAGCGGCGGCAACAACGATCGGCCCGAAATAGTCGCCGGTACCGACCTCATCAGACCCGATGACGGACAAGAAACCGATATTGGCGGGCAAGTCATTTCTTTTTGCTGTTTTGGCTGCCGGTTCCAAGATTTTTCCAGTAGTTTTCCAACGTTCGGCTTCCTCCGCCGCTCCTTTCCCTTGAAAGAGGATTTTCCCCGATTTGTAAGCGGTAATCCGGCAATTTTCCGTTTTAGCCGCAAAAATTGCTCCAGGCGGCGTTTGTTCCGCCAAAAAGGCCTGATAGTACTCTTTTATTCTTTGCATCTGCGGCTGATCAATGGTTAACACAACTTGGCTCAATGCTTCTATCTCCTTTCTGGCTATGGACGTATGGCTGAAAAGCCTGCTTGTCCTGACTTTCTCTTTCCAAGAAAAATAAGTTCATGATATGATAATGTTTAGGATTTATACTTGAATGGGGGCCATTGCATTGTCAGATATAAAAAAAAATCGAACAACGGTTGAAATTTACGGTAGACAATATGTTATTGTCGGGTCGGAAAGCCCCACTCAAATCAAGCTTGTAGCCGCAATGGTTGATGAAAAAATGCGTGAAATCAGCGCTAATAACCCATTTCTTGACGTCAGCAAGGTGGCTGTTCTGACGGCTGTCAATGCAGTGAACGATTACTTGAAATTAAAAGAGCGGCTGGAACGGTTGGAAAAAGAGTTGAATGAACTTAAAGAAAAGGACTGAAACGATTCATGTTGAGTCTGGCAATCATTATTATATTGATATTCGGATTTTTGGTCGGATTGAAGCGGGGCTTCATCCTTCAAGTCATACATTTGACCGGTTCCATCATCGCATTTCTCGTCGCGTATATAAAATATGACGATCTGGCGCCCAAACTGACTTTATGGATTCCGTACCCAAGCTTCACCACGGTGTCGGAGCTTGATTTTGTTTTTGGCAACGGAGATTTGGAAACAGCCTATTACCGGGCCATTTCTTTTGTCGTGCTCTTTTTCGGGATGAAGCTGATCTTGCAAATTCTTGGAAGCATGTTGGATTTTGTTGCCAGCCTCCCCGTTTTAAAAACAATTAACAAATGGGCTGGCGCCTTGTTTGGCTTTATTGAAATTTATTTGCTCGTATTTATTGTTTTATACGTGGCCGCCCTTTTGCCGATCGAATCTGTGCAACGTTCCATACAGAATTCGGCAATGGCGGGGTTTATCATCGATCACACGCCTGTTCTTTCCGCTCTCATAAGAGATATTTGGATCGGCCGTTAGCTGTTTTAAGAGCTTCTCTTTGGATGAGAAGCTTTTATTCTTTGTGCTTGAACGGTGCCGGCCGATGCCGGCGCGGGCAAGCGGGTATTTCTTCACGATGATGCCGGATTCCTCTGAACGGCCGGGTGCAAAAATTCAGGAAAATGGCTGCAGTTTTTTCCCGAATATTGCACATAATCATTAAGATGAAAGTGAAGGTGTATTTATTTGAATAATAAGGTCAATAAAAAAGATGTCATCAGACTGCTGGAAACAATTGCTGTTTATTTGGAATTAAAAGGGGAAAATCCTTTCCGGGTCGCGGCTTTCCGCAAAGCGGCCGCATCCTTGGAAAGAACTGATTATAGTTTATCAGAAATTGCGGATTTCACCAAGCTTCCTGGAATTGGAAAAGGCACATCCGCCGTAATCGAAGAATATATCAAAGACGGCCGATCCACATTGCTGGATGAGTTGAAGGAAGAAGTCCCCCAAGGGCTGATTCCGCTCTTAAAACTGCCCGGTCTAGGCGGAAAAAGAATCGCCAAACTTTATCAGGAATTAAATATAAAGGATGCAGACGATTTAAAACAAGCTTGTCTGGCGGGAAAAGTCAGCACCATCCCCGGCTTCGGAAAAAAGACAGAGGAAAAACTTCTTGCCGCCCTTTTGGAAGTTGGCACAAGTCCCGGACGGTTGCCGCTTGCTTACATGCTTCCCGTTGCCGTCGCCATCGAAAAGGCGCTTGCGGAAATGCCTTATGTAGAAAGGTTTTCCCGTGCGGGGAGCTTGCGCAGGATGCGGGAAACGGTCAAAGATCTCGATTTCGTCATTTCAACAAGAAATCCTGAAGCAGTAAAGGACAAACTCTTGCAAATAAACGACATTAAAGAAATAACGGCCAAAGGGGATACAAAAGTTTCCGTTGTTCTTGCGCTGGAACATGATGTTGCCTGTGATTTCCGGCTTGTCCGTCCGGAGCATTTTGCTTCGGCTTTGCACCATTTTACCGGTTCAAAAGAACATAATGTAAGAATGCGGCAACTTGCCAAGAAACGGGGCGAAAAAATTAATGAGTACGGTGTGGAACTTGCAGAAACGGGAAAAATCATCACCTTTGCCAGCGAAGAAGAAATATTCGCCCGTTACGGTCTCCCTTGGATTCCCCCGGAGTTGAGAGAGGACGGGAGCGAAGTGGATGTTTATACGGAAAATACGGATCTGATTTCCATCGAACATATAAAGGGCGATCTCCATATGCACACCACTTGGAGCGACGGGGCCCATTCCATTGAAGAAATGGTAGAGGCCTGCCGGAAAAGAGGATATCAATATATGGCGATCACCGATCACTCCCAATACTTGCGGGTGGCCCGCGGTTTAACCCCGGAACGGCTCCGGAGACAAAAAGAAGAAATCGCCCGATTGAATGAGAAATATGACGATATTCAAATTTTGGCCGGCGTGGAAATGGATATTCTTCCTGAGGGGTCGCTGGATTACGATGATGATTTGCTGCAAGAAATGGACTTGGTGATCGCTTCGATTCATTCCGGTTTTTCGCAGCTGGAGGAAAAGATTATGGAACGCCTGAGCACGGCGCTAAAAAATGCCAATGTGGATATCATCGCCCACCCGACCGGCCGCTTGATTGGTCAGAGGAAAGGTTACCGGGTTGACATGGACTTTTTGATCCAAATGGCAAAAGAAACGAACACGGTATTGGAATTAAATGCAAATCCCCACCGTCTTGATTTGTCGGCGGAAAATTTGCGCAAAGCCCAGGAAGCGGGGGTTAAAGTGGCCATCAACACGGATGCCCATCAAACGGATACGTTGGTCCATATGGAGATAGGCGTGGCGGCGGCGAGAAAGGGATGGATCAGGAGATCAACGGTGCTGAACGCCTTGCCGTTGGACGGCCTCCTGGACTTTTTGCAAAACCGGTAAGCCGTCCCTCGGCGCACCGATGATAGAGCGGCGGAGAATGGATGCCTATCGCGCGAGTACGTCTGCGGTTTTCACCGTGTTTGAAAAAGAACAGATTTGCAGAAATAGAGAGGGTGTGTTTCCCTGATGCAGCAGAGAGTGTTGGATATACTGGAATTTAATAAAATAAAGGAACAGCTAGTGGAGCATGTTTCCTCCCCCCTTGGCGAAGAAAAAGTGGAACGCCTTGTTCCTTCCCCCGATTTTCAGACGGTGTCCCGCTGGCAGGAAGAAACGGATGAAGCGGCTGCCGCCTTGCGGTTGAAGGGCCATGTTCCGCTTGATGGAATTTTTGATATCAGGCCCCATATTAAACGGGCTTCCATCGGCGGTATGCTCAGCCCTTTCGAATTGACGGAAATCGCCAGCACGATTCACGCTTCGCGCATGATGAGGAAATTTATTGAAGGGTTAACGGAAGAATACGACAAATTTCCGATTTTAAACGAATGCTCGGGGCGGATCGTTGTATTGGCGGAACTGGAAGAAGCGATCCGCCAAGCGGTGGACGAACATGGCGAGGTGCTTGATTCGGCCAGCGAGACCCTCCGTTTATTAAGAAGCCAGATTCGGGCAAAAGAAGCGCGCATAAGAGAAAAACTGGAAAATATCATCCGTTCACCCGGTGCGCAAAAAATGTTGTCTGATACAGTGATTACGATTCGGAATGAACGTTACGTCATTCCTGTCAAACAGGAATACAAAGGTTACTATGGCGGGATCATCCACGATCAAAGCGCCTCCGGCCAAACTTTATTTATCGAGCCCCAATCCGTTGTTCAACTGAACAATGATTTGCAGGAAATCCGGGTGAAAGAACAGCAGGAAGTGGAACGGATTCTTGTTTCGTTGTCCGCCCTTGTAGCCGGGTGTTCGGAAGAGCTTGCCGAAATCACGGCCGTTCTGGGGGACTTGGATTTCATGTTTGCCAAGGCCCGCTACGGCAGAACAATTAAAGGGACGAAACCCGGCTTGAATGCCGAGGGAAAAATAGTTCTTTTAAAAGCCCGTCATCCATTGATTCCGGCCGACAAAGTAGTGGCGAATGATATTTTCCTCGGCGATGATTATACGGCGATGGTGATTACCGGACCGAATACGGGCGGAAAAACAGTCACGTTGAAAACGGTCGGTCTTTTAACATTGATGGCACAGGCCGGTTTGCCGATTCCCGCTTCCGAAGGCTCGGAAGTAGGGGTGTTTTCTTCGGTGTTCGCTGATATCGGCGACGAACAATCAATCGAACAAAGCTTGAGCACGTTCTCCTCCCATATGGTGAACATTGTTGATATTTTAAATCAGGCCGATTCGGGCAGTCTCGTTCTTTTTGATGAACTGGGCGCAGGCACGGACCCGGCGGAAGGCGCCGCACTGGCGATAGCCATTTTGGACGAGGTTTGCCGCCGGGGCGCGCGGGTGATAGCCACAACTCATTATCCCGAATTAAAAGCTTACGGCTACAACCGGGAAGGAGTTATCAATGCCAGTGTTGAATTTGATATTGACACATTAAGACCGACTTACAAGCTTCTTATCGGCATTCCCGGCCGGAGCAATGCCTTTGAAATCTCCAAACGTCTCGGGCTTCAGGAAAACGTGATTGAAGCGGCCCGCACCCACTTGAGTGCGGATTCAAGCCGGGTGGAGTCGATGATCGGGGCTTTGGAGAAAAGCAGAAAAGAAGCGGAAGAAGATCGAAAGCAAGCCCGGGCATTGTTAAAAGAGGCGGAAAAGCTTCATAAAGATTTGCAGAAACAGATGATCGCCTACTACGAACAGAAAGACGCCCTGATGGAAAAGGCGAGGGAAGAGGCGCGGGCGATTGTGGAAAAAGCAAAACAGGAAGCGGAAGAAGTTATCCGCGATTTGAGAAAACTGCAAATGGAAAAAGGGGCGTTTATAAAAGAGCATGAGTTCATAGAGGCAAAACGCCGTTTGGCTGAGGCCGCCCCCCATGCCGGAACAGAAAAGAGGGCCGGAACGGTTCGCAAGGGGAAGCATGTTTTCAAACCGGGCGACGAGGTAAAAGTATTGACATTCGGCCAGAGAGGCCAGCTTTTGGAGAAGGTTTCCGAAAAAGAGTGGCTCGTCCAAATCGGAATGATGAAAATGAAAGTGGCCGAAAACGATCTTGAATTTGTGAAAAGCGAACAAAAAACGGAAACAGCTCCGCTTGCAACCATAAAAGGAAAGAACTTTCATGTCGGCATCGAATTGGATTTAAGGGGAGAGCGGTATGAAGACGCCATTATCAGATTGGAAAAATATATTGACGACGCTCTACTTGCCGGACATCCCCGTGTGTCCATCATTCACGGAAAAGGCACCGGAGCACTCCGGAAGGGAGTCCAAGACTATTTGAAAAAGCACCGGGCCGTCAAAAAAATCCGTTTCGGCGACGCGACGGAAGGCGGCACGGGTGTGACGATCGTAGAATTTAAATGAAAGATACAAACTACGGAAGGGCCGATTTTATTGCCGCCCTTCGAAAGCCGGGAGAGTATGCGCGATGAATCCGTTTTGGGAAAATGTATATGTTCAGACTGCGGCGTATTACAGTGTTGTCATTCTTTGCATGATTGTGTTTTTGGCCATTTTTGAACTGGTGACAAAATATAAAAATTGGGAAGAAATTAAGAAAGGCAATCTGGCGGTGGCCATGGCAACGGGAGGAAAAATTTTCGGTGTTGCCAACGTGTTCCGCCACTCCATCATGCAGCATGATACTTTGTTGACCATGATAGGCTGGGGAATATACGGTTTTGTCCTTTTGCTGGCAGGTTATTTTATCTTTGAATTTTTGACGCCCAAATTTAACATTGATGAAGAATTGCAAAAAGACAACCGGGCGGTCGGATTGATTGCCATGGTCATTTCCGTCGGTTTATCCTATGTCATCGGAGCAAATATATGAGGGAGAGCTGGGATTGGAGAAATTAATCAAAATTTTGCTCGGCCTTTGCTTTGTCTTTTTCCTGTTTGGCGTGATATATTTGTATTTTTCATCTTGAAAGGCTGCCTCCATGCCGGAAGCAGCCTTTTAACGTTTCGGAGTAAATGAAAGCGCAGGCGGCTGCCGCATTGTTGCAAAACAGGACGGTTTCAAAATGAATATCATCCCTCCCGCTCAGCATACATATTAGTAAATTAGACAGACTATTCGTACAATTTTTGCCGGTTTGTTCCGGCATTTTATGCAATGCGAGCAGGAGGGGGAAGGCGATGACAGAGAAGCCATGGCTGAAACAATATCCCGAAGAAATTCCCGCCACGCTGACATACAGCGACGAACCGCTCTATAAACTGCTGATTCATACGGCGCAAAAGTTTCCTGAAAAATCAGCCATTCATTTTTTCGGATATGAAATGAGCTACCGGGATCTTCTGCAAAAAACGAAACAGCTGGCCGGCTATTTGCAGCACCTCGGACTTGAAAAGGGAGAACGTGTTGCCATCATGCTTCCCAATTGTCCGCAGGCGGTAATCAGTTTTTTTGCCGTATTGATGGCCGGCGGCATCGTTGTGCAGACGAACCCTTTGTACAAAGAAAAGGAATTGGAGCAGCAATTGAGAGACTGCGGGGCAAAGTTCATGATTACGTTGGACATATTGCTCCCCCGTGTAAAGAATGTTTACGGGAACACCGCCCTCACCCATATCATTGTCACGGCCATAAAAGATTTCCTCCCCTTTCCCGTCAATTTGATCTATCCTTTGATTCAGAAAAAACAAACCGGTTTGTCCGTGAAAGTCTCTCATGGAGGAAATTGCCGGCTGTTGAAAAAGATTTTAAAGGAGGAACAAAAGCCGTTAACGGAATATGAATACAATACCGATGAAGACATTGCTTTGATCCAGTATACAGGGGGAACGACAGGCACTCCGAAAGGCGCGATGCTGACCCATAAAAACCTGATTGCCAATACGGCGATGTGCGAAGCCTGGCTTTATAAGTCCCGGCGTGAACAAGAGGTCGTTTTGGGCATCCTTCCCTTTTTCCACGTCTACGGATTGACCACCGTTCTGCTTTTTGCCGTCATGCAGGGACAAAAAATGATTCTATTGCCGAAGTTCGAGATTAAAAAAGTGTTAAAAGCAATTGAAAAGCACCGTCCGACCATTTTTCCGGGCGCGCCGACGATGTATATCGGCCTTTTAAATTATCCCGGCCTTCACCAATTTGATCTTTCGTCCATCGATTCGTGCGTCTCCGGCTCCGCTCCTCTGCCGTTGGAAATTCAGGAAAAATTTGAAGCGATTACAGGAGGGAAGCTTGTGGAAGGCTACGGTCTGACGGAAGCGTCGCCCGTGACCCACGCGAATTTTCTCTGGGACCGTCCTTATAGAAAAGGCAGCATTGGAGTTCCCTGGCCGGATACGGAAGCAGCCATATTTTCTCTGGAGACGGGAGAAAAGCTTCCTCCGAATGAGATTGGAGAATTGGCTGTCCGGGGCCCGCAAGTAATGAAAGGATATTGGAACAGGCCGGAAGAGACAGAGGCTGTTTTTAAAGACGGATGGCTGTTGACCGGTGATTTGGGATATATGGATGAAGACGGTTATTTTTACATTGTTGACCGGAAAAAAGATATGATCATTGCCGGCGGTTACAATATTTATCCCCGGGAAGTGGAAGAAGTCCTTTATGAACATCCGCTCGTTAGAGAAGCGGCGGTTGTGGGAATTCCCGATCCGTACAGGGGAGAAACCGTTAAAGCGTTCATTGTGCCGAAAGAGGGGACACAATTGAAAGAAACAGATTTGGATGCGTTTTTGCGAAAACGGCTGGCGGCATACAAGGTGCCGTCGCATTATGAATTTCGAAACGAACTGCCCAAATCCGCGGTCGGAAAAGTGTTAAAAAGGAGATTGATTGAGGAGGAAAGGGCCAAAACTTGATGTATGTGGCGATAAAACGGATTCTATCGAAGAAGTGATATGGATACCATGTATGACATCCTCCCCTTGTTTTGAGAACGGCATCATTTTTCCGTCTCTTTTTTTTGTTTGTTGGCGGCGCAATTTAAATAATGATAAAAGAATATGGAAGGTTTTGTCGAAAAAACGAGAGAGAAATATGCAGGAAATGGCGACAAGGAGTAGAAATTATTGGTATAATCCCCTTTTAAGATGTAGCCGGAGGATCGCCGGAATCCGGCGTTTGTACATAATCCGAAAATTTTCCGGGACACGGGGTTTAAAACCGGAGGACAGAAGTTTAACATTGCCGCTTAAGCGGCAGACCGCTGAAACGGGCAGCCAGGATCCTCCTTTATACATCTTAGAAGAAGGGACGACAATATATCACGCGGAGGAGGAACGCCAGTGAAATACTTAAAATTGTCCCGTGAGGACAAAACAGCTGTTATTTCAATATGCCATGCTCCGGCCAATGCTTTGTGCCAGGATCTGATTAAAGAATTGTCCGGGTTGTTGGATGAAATTGAAAAAGACGGCGAAATTCGCACCGTCATCATTCACGGGGAAGGACGATTTTTTTCTGCCGGTGCAGATATAAAAGAGTTTGTCAATTTAACGGATAAAGACGAAAGCCGCCGGTTGGCGGAAAACGGCCAAAAAGTATTTGAAAAAATAGAGAAATTCCCCAAACCCGTTATTGCCGCCATTCATGGCGCGGCACTGGGCGGGGGACTCGAATTGGCGATGGCGTGCCATCTCAGACTTGTTGCCGACAATGCCAAACTTGGCCTGCCGGAATTGCAGCTCGGGCTCATTCCCGGATTTGCTGGAACACAGCGTCTGCCCCGATATGTCGGTGTTGCCAAAGCGGCGGAAATGATTTTGACCGGCGAACCGATCAGCGGCGCGGAAGCAGTCAAATGGGGCCTTGCCAATCGGGCTTGCCCCGAAGAAGAGTTGTTGAGTGAAGCCAAACAATTGGCGGAAAAAATTGCAAAGAAAAGCCCCGTTTCTGTCAGAGCGGTTATGGAATTGTTGAACAGCGGAAAAACGGAAGATTTTTATGCTGCAGTGAGGAAAGAAGCGGAACTGTTTGCGGAAGTGTTTTCTTCCGCGGATGCAAAAGAAGGCATCAGCGCATTTTTGCAAAAGCGCGAACCTGAATTTGTCGGCAGGTAAACATTATAGGCAAATAATGGAACAAATGCGGAAATATATGTTAGAATATTAACAAAATTTAAAAAATATATTTGATTTTTAAGCCGTCACTGATTCTATTAAGGAGGGAAAAACATGAACATCTATGTTTTATTAAAACGAACTTTTGATACTGAAGAAAAAATCACGCTCAAAGACGCTAAGATCAACGAGGAAGAGGCGGAATTCATCATTAATCCATATGATGAATATGCAGTCGAAGAAGCGATACAGCTCCGCGATGCCCATGGCGGGGAGGTCACGGTGATTTCCGTCGGGAATGAGGAAGCGGAAAAGCAGTTGCGGACGGCACTGGCAATGGGCGCCGATAAGGCCGTTTTAATTAATACGGAAGACGATGTCGAAGACGGGGATCAGTATACGACAGCGAAAATTCTTGCCGAATATTTGCGGGATAAAGAAGTGGACTTGATTTTGGCGGGAAATGTCGCCATCGACGGCGGATCGGGTCAGGTCGGTCCGAGAGTGGCGGAACTGCTCGGCATTCCGTATGTGACGACCATTACGAAAATTGACATTGACGGACGGAATGTGACGGTGGTCCGGGATGTGGAAGGGGATGAAGAGATCATCGAAACGACATTGCCTCTTTTGGTAACCGCCCAGCAAGGGTTGAATGAACCCCGATATCCTTCTTTGCCCGGGATTATGAAGGCAAAGAAGAAACCCTTCGATGAACTGGAACTGGACGATTTGGATCTTGACGAAGATGATGTGATGGCAAAAACAAAAGCAATTGAAATTTTTCTCCCGCCGGCGAGGGGAGAAGGGAAAATTTTAGAAGGAGAACTTGCCGATCAAGTAAAAGAACTTGTTCAACTGCTTCAGAGAGAGGCAAAAGTGATTTAAAAAACAAACCAGATTGGAAAGACGGTATGGGAGACGTTTTCCATATAGTTATCAGAATATTCGGATATCAATTGCCGCAAACTTTGTCGACATTAATTCACAGGAGGATCAGCGAATGGCCAGAAAAGTGTTAGTTTTGGGTGAAGTTCGTGACGGTTCGTTGCGTAATGTGTCCTTTGAAGCGATCGCCGCTGCGAAGGCGGTTGCCGAGGGAGGTGAAGTTGTCGGCGTAATAATTGGCGACAATGTCAGCCATCTCGGCGAAGAAATGATCAAATACAGAGCCGACCGTGTGATAGCAGCAGAGAATGCCCAGTTGAAGCAATATACGACAGACGGATTTGCCCAAGCTTTGCTTCAGGTGATCCAAGCAGAACAACCGGAAGGCATTATTGCCGGACACACGGCGATGGGGAAAGATTTAACGCCTAAAATCGCCGCCAAATTGGATTCCGGACTGATTTCCGATGTCACGGCGATTGAAGAAGCGGGAGGCAATATCGTTTTCACCCGCCCCATCTACTCAGGCAAAGCGTTTGAAAAAAGAATTATGACGGACGGGCTGATTTTTGCCACTGTGAGACCGAACAACATTGTGCCTCCGGAAAAGGATGAAGCGAGAACCGGCGAAGTCAAAAAAATGGCTGTAGACGTGAAAGATTTGCGTACGATCGTCAAAGAAGTCGTGCGCAAAACGAGCGAAGGCGTGGATCTTTCCGAAGCGAAAATCATTGTTTCCGGCGGACGGGGCGTGAAAAGTGCGGAAGGGTTTGAACCGCTGAAAGAATTAGCCAAAGTGCTGGGCGGGGCTGTAGGCGCATCCCGGGGAGCATGTGACGCCGGGTATTGCGATTATTCCCTGCAAATTGGACAAACGGGAAAAGTGGTCACACCGGATTTATACATCGCGTGCGGAATTTCCGGAGCGATTCAGCATCTTGCCGGAATGTCCAATTCAAAAGTCATTGTAGCCATTAACAAAGATCCGGAAGCAAATATTTTTAATGTCGCTGATTACGGGATTGTCGGGGATTTGTTTGAGGTCGTGCCTCTTTTGATTGAAGAGTTTAAACAACTGAAAGTAAATGCGTAATGTTTGCAACTGCCGGATGAAATCTGTGTGAATGCGTGAATTTGCAAGCGGAGAAAAACACATTTCTCTGCTTGCTTTTTTCTTTCTGTGCGAATATAAAATTCGCGCCAAAGGTTCAATCTTTCGGATGAAGAAGCAAAACCTCCGCCCGGGTTTTATCCGCCAAGCGGAACGGACGGAGGGAATAAATTCCCTTCCATTTGGATAAAAGAAAGGTATGCAAACAAATTTATAGCATCATTTTGTAAAGGGTGATATACTTACCATAGTATTTTATAAAAAGGCAGAGGCTGCGGACATGAAACGACCGGAACTCCTTTTTGTTCCGCGGAGTGGCCATTAACGATGGCGGCCTTTGCCGGAATTAAGGGTAGGAGGAAGGTCAAGATGGCAATTCAACAAGCGACTGATCAAACTTTTGATTCTTTAACAAAATCAGGCGTTGTCCTGGTGGACTTTTGGGCGCCGTGGTGCGGACCTTGCAGAATGATTGCCCCGGTTTTGGAAGAACTGGATCAGGAAATGGGCGATAAAGTGAGCATTGTAAAACTCAATGTCGACGAAAATCCGGAAACAGCGACGAAATATGGAGTTATGAGCATTCCTACTTTGATTCTTTTTAAAGACGGGGAAATCGTCGACAAAGTGATCGGATTCCAGCCGAAAGAAGCACTCGCCGCCCGTTTGCAAAATCATATTTAACGGCGGAAACCTCCCAATAAGCAATTGGGGGGTTTCTTTTTTCTTTAGAAAAATCACCGTCGCTTGTTGCCGCTGCAAGTTTTTTAACCGGCAAATTTCCCGGGGCATGAAATTTTTTCATATATTAAATCATTGCCGGCCAACCGGACAGATTTGATATAATAAATTTTTGAAATCATCCGCGGAAATTGGCGTTTTTTCAGTTGGCAAGGGGACCCGGAATTTTTTTGCACAGGCGGAGGACCGGGGAGGTGAACAGCATTGAACGAAATGATAAAAGCAAAATTGGAATTGTTGCCTGAGCAGCCGGGCTGTTATTTGATGAAGGATCGGCAGGGAACGGTTATATATGTGGGAAAGGCGAAAGTTCTTAAAAACAGGGTTCGCTCTTATTTTACAGGTTCCCACGATTTAAAAACCCAGCGTCTCGTCAGCGAGATTGCCGATTTTGAATATATTGTCACTTCATCGAATCTTGAAGCGTTGATTCTTGAATTGAATCTGATTAAAAAACATGACCCGAAATACAATGTCATGTTAAAGGATGATAAAACTTATCCGTATATAAAGATTACCGCGGAAAGGCACCCGCGGTTAATCACGACACGCAAGGTGAAAAAAGATAAAGGAAAGTATTTCGGACCTTATCCGAACGTGGGAGCGGCCAATGAAACAAAAAGGCTCCTTGACCGGATGTATCCCCTCCGGAAATGCTCGACGCTGCCTGAGCGCGTCTGCCTTTATTACCATCTCGGCCAATGCCTCGCTCCGTGTGTCAACGAGGTCAGTGAAGAAACGTACCGGAAGATGATTGAAGAAATTACCCGGTTTTTAAACGGCGGTTATGAAGACGTCAAGAAGGAATTGACGGAAAAAATGCATGCTGCCGCTGAAAAATTGGATTTTGAACGAGCGAAAGAATTCCGCGATAAAATAGCCCATATCGAAGCAACGATGGAAAAACAAAAAATCGTCTCCACTGATTTTGTTGACCGGGATGTTTTTGGTTATGCGGTCGATAAAGGCTGGATGTGCGTTCAAGTGTTTTTCATTCGGCAGGGAAAATTAATCGAAAGGGATGTGTCCATATTCCCCGTATATAATGAACCGGAGGAGGAATTTCTCACTTTCCTCGGCCGTTTTTATGATCAAGAGCATCATTTTAAACCGAAGGAAATTCTTTTGCCGAGGCAAGCGGACGGACACATGGCCGAACAGCTTCTCGGAGTGAAAGTGTTGAAACCGCAAAGAGGGCTGAAGAAAGAAATGGTGGACATGGCCAACAAGAATGCCGCAATCGCTCTCAATGAAAAATTTGCATTATTGGAACGGGATGAAGAACGGACGATCAAGGCCGTGGAGCGGCTCGGAGAAATTTTGGGCATTTACACTCCCCACCGCATCGAGGCATTTGACAATTCAAATATCCAGGGGGCCGATGCGGTCTCGGCCATGGTTGTGTTTGTTGACGGCCGACCCTCAAAGAAAGATTACCGCAAATATAAAATCAAAACCGTTGAGGGACCGGATGATTATGAGTCGATGAGGGAAGTGACGAGAAGGCGGTATACACGGGCATTAAAAGAAGGGGCGCCTCTTCCGGATTTAATCATTATCGACGGGGGAAAGGGCCACGTGGAGGCCGTGCGTGACGTGTTGGAAAATGAACTTGGACTCGATATCCCGATCGCCGGCCTCGTGAAAAATGAAAAGCACAAAACATCGCAGTTGTTGTTTGGAGATCCGTTGGAGATCGTTCCATTATCAAGAAAAAGCCAGGAGTTTTATCTGTTGCAGCGCATTCAGGACGAAGTGCACCGTTTCGCGATCACTTTCCACCGGCAGGTTCGCAAAAAAACCGCCTTTCATTCAGTGTTGGACGATATCCCCGGCATCGGGGAAAAAAGAAAGAAAAACTTGCTCAAACAGTTCGGTTCCGTAAAGAAAATGAAAGAAGCGACGCTTGAAGAACTGCAGTCCGCCGGGCTGCCGAGAAAAGTTGCCGCCGACCTTTACGAGAAATTGCGGGAATAACATTGTTTACTGAAAAGCCTTGTGTTATAATAATGAAAATTTTATAAGGAAATAACAGTTGAAGATAGAGGCGCGGGTGCCAAGAGTAGAAGTCCGGAGAAGAATGAGCTTCGAGGAAGGGCTTTGAAAGGGGTAGCCGCCGAAGTGGCGGGGGACTCATTTCTTTCGCTGCTGGTTCTGCATTTAAGAGATGCAGGACTGTCAGGATCGGCAAAGGTCCTGGAGCGCTATCTCATTATTCGGCATATTGGTGCATGTTGACAGAGTAATGGGATAGTCTCCCGTTACTCTTTTTTTGTTTTGCGCACTCTTTTGCCGCGCCTGGATGCAAAATGTTGTTAACACTAAGGACAGATGCTTCCGGCAAGAAGGTTTGTTCAGTCCAAACAGAAAGGAAGATCAAGATGGCGTTAATCGTGCAAAAATTCGGCGGAACTTCCGTGGGAACTGTTGAAAAAATAAATCATGCCGCCGACAGAGTGATTGAAGAAAAGAAAAAAGGAAATGATTGTGTCGTTGTTGTATCTGCGATGGGGCAAACAACCGATCAGTTGATTCAACTCGCAAAGGAAATAAGCTCCAAACCGCCTGAACGGGAACTGGATATGCTGCTGGCAACAGGGGAACAAGTTGCGGGCGCCCTTTTTGCCATGGCTTTGCAGAATAAAGGATATGCGGCGGTCTCGCTTACAGGCTGGCAGGCCGGCATTCAAACGGAAGCCGTGTTCGGAAAAGCGCGGATTATGCACATTGATGCGAAAAGAATTGAAAAGGAATTGGCTGAAGGAAAAATTGTTGTTGTGGCCGGATTTCAGGGCGTGACGGACACAGGAGAGATTGCAACTCTCGGGCGGGGCGGTTCCGATACAACGGCAGTTGCCTTGGCGGCGGCGCTGAAAGCGGACAAATGCGATATTTATACGGATGTGACAGGGGTTTTTACAACGGATCCCCGTTTTATTAAAGGCGCGAGAAAATTAAAGCAAATTTCTTACGATGAAATGTTGGAACTGGCCAATTTGGGGGCAGGCGTTATTCATCCGCGTGCGGTGGAATTGGCAAAAAACTATCAAATTCCTCTTGAAATACGCTCCAGTGCGGAACGGGAGGAAGGAACGATAATCGGGGAGGAAAGCGACATGGAAGAAAACTTGATTGTGCGGGGCGTGGCTTTTGAAGATGATGTGACCAAAGTTACCGTTCTCGGGCTGCCCAAATCAACGACCAGCTTATCGACTATTTTTACCACGCTGGCCCGCTATAATATCAATGTGGACATTATCATTCAAAGCACAACGGAAGACAATATAGCAAATCTTTCTTTTTCTATCCACACGAAAGATATGGAGGAAACGTATGCCGCATTGGAAAACAATAAGACGGCCCTGAATTACGAGAGCATACAATTTGAATCGAATCTGGCCAAAGTATCCATTGTCGGTTCCGGAATGATTTCCAATCCCGGGGTGGCGGCGCAAATGTTTGAAGCATTGGCTTCCGATCAGATTCCGATAAAAATGGTCAGCACGTCAGAGATAAAAGTTTCCGCAGTTGTTCCGAAAGAAAAAATGATCAGGGCGGCGGAAATTCTTCACCGGACGTTCAACTTGGAAAAGGCCTCATCCGCTGAACTGGTGCAATAAGAGGCAAAAAGCTGCCCCGCATGATTTTGTTCAACCGGGGCAGCTTTTTGTTCCGCATGGTTTCATTATATGGTGTCCGGTTTCAGTGCGTTTTTCTTGAATTGCCCCGAAGTTTCCGGAATGAATGTTTATGTAACAGAGAGCCGGCGGAATTGTTCGTTATTCAATGTTATCTCTATTGTCCCATTTTACGGTGAAAATCACTTTTCCCGCTCTCTTTTTGGGATGCTCATACGCTTCCGCGACCACTTTCTTTTGCTGTTCCACCTGTTGGGCAAGAAAACCGGCTTCAATTTGAAAGGTGCTTTGTTCCCTTTTTTTTATTCTTTCTTTAACAATCGGGCTGGTCAGTTCGAATTCCAACATTTGTTTTCCTTCCCGTTTAATCGATAAATGGCCCCACCCGGCTTTGACAAAGAAATCAAAAATTTCATCGATGTTTTTGAGAGGATACTTTCTTGCCAAATCTTTTCCTGCCCAATACAAAATATGCGAAGCGTCTTTTCCGAGAATATTCGGAAGCAATTCTTCCCTGATTAATTCATAGCCGAATACGGGAATACCGGACGTAACATCAATCGATTGTTCATTAGATTTTTTGGCTGTCTCCATAATCTCCCCTCTTTCTATGATTCTATTATATACGAGGAAACGATTTTTACTCATGGAATTTTTTGATAACATTTTTGTGAACAAATGTAAGAAAATGTTACAAAAAACTTTAATGTCGCTTTTTTTCTTGCAAAATTTAAGAATTTTGTCATGTTATTTTTCTGGGAAATAAGTAATTATATATATGTATTGGTTTTCTCTTCACAGTAAAAATGTGTAACCGGCTTCTTGACGCCCTGTTTAGTAGGCGTTAAAATAGATTTGTCACAGAATTGTAAAAACTGTCGAACAATTTTTACAAAATTTCAAGAAAAATTTTTAAACAGGGGAAAAGAGGCTGCAAACAAGAACCAAAATTTTTAAGGGGGTAAAATTATGGCGGCAAATCGAGAGTTTTTTAACAGAAGACTGCATTCGTTGCTGGGAGTGATACCTGTCGGTGTTTTCTTGTTCGTGCACTTAACAGTGAACTACCAGGCAACGAAAGGGGTAGAGGCCTATAACAAAGCTGCTGAGTTTATGGGCAATCTGCCGTATGTATTATTCTTGGAAATTTTCGTTATCTTCCTGCCATTATTATTCCATGCAATTTACGGAATCTATATTGCCTTTACGGCAAAAAACAACGTTCATCAATACGGCTGGTTTCGTAACTGGATGTTCCTGTTGCAGCGTTTGACAGGAATTATCACATTGATCTATGTCGTTTGGCATGTGTGGAACACAACCATCCAGGCGAAATTTTTCAATGCCGAAGTGAATTTTGACATGATGGCAAATATTGTGGATAATCCTGTCACTCTCACATTGTACATCATTGGTATCGTTTCAGCCGTTTTCCACTTGTCCAACGGATTGTGGTCCTTCTGTGTCAGCTGGGGATTGACCGTTTCGCCGAAATCCCAGCGTGTGTTCACTTGGATTACGATGGCGATTTTTGTTGCCATGTCCTATGTAGGCGTTACTGCTATTCTTGCTTTTGCATAATGAGATTTGATAGAACTGGAAGAACATGTTTCTAGAAAATATTTTTTTGATTGGAAAAAGGAGTGAGTCGCAAGTGGGTAAAGGAAAAGTTATCGTAGTCGGCGGCGGTTTGGCCGGCTTAATGGCAACGATGAAAATTGCAGAATCTGGTTCACACGTGGAACTGTTTTCATTGGTTCCGGTAAAACGTTCTCACTCTGTTTGTGCCCAGGGTGGTATTAATGGAGCAGTAAATACAAAGGGAGAAGGGGACTCCCCTTGGATCCACTTTGACGATACAATTTACGGCGGAGACTTCCTGGCCAACCAAGGGCCGGTTAAAGCGATGTGTGAAGCCGCTCCGGGTATTATTTACCTGTTTGATCGCATGGGTGTCATGTTTAACCGGACTCCAGAAGGTTTGCTGGATTTCCGTCGTTTCGGAGGTACCCAGCACCATCGTACGGCCTTTGCCGGAGCAACGACAGGACAGCAGCTCCTTTATGCATTGGACGAGCAAGTGCGCCGCTGGGAAGTGGCCGGACTTGTTACGAAATATGAAGGATGGGAATTCCTCAAAGTTGTTCTTGACGATGAGGGAGTATGCCGCGGAATTGTCGCCCAAGACTTAAAAACGATGGAAATCAGGGCTTTCCCGGCCGATGCGGTCATCATGGCAACCGGCGGTCTCGGAGTAATTTTCGGAAAGTCGACCAACTCCATGATCAATACAGGTTCCGCCGCTTCAGCCGTTTACCAGCAAGGGGCTTACTATGCCAACGGTGAATTCATCCAAATTCACCCGACAGCCATCCCCGGAGACGACAAACTTCGTCTCATGAGTGAGTCTGCACGCGGTGAAGGCGGACGTGTTTGGACATATAAGGACGGAAAACCGTGGTACTTCCTTGAAGAAAAATATCCGGCTTACGGAAACCTTGTTCCGCGTGATATTGCCACTCGGGAAATCTTTGATGTGTGCGTAAATCAAAAATTGGGCATTAACGGTGAAAACGTCGTTTATCTCGACCTCACCCACAAAGATCCGCATGAATTGGATGTAAGACTGGGCGGAATTTTGGAAATCTATGAGAAATTTACCGGCGAAGATCCGCGCAAAGTTCCGATGAAGATCTTCCCTGCCGTCCACTATTCAATGGGCGGATTATGGGTCGATGAAGGACAAATGACGAATATCCCCGGTCTGTTTGCAGCCGGTGAGTGCGACTATTCACAACACGGTGCAAACCGTTTGGGTGCCAACTCCTTGTTGTCTGCCATTTACGGCGGAATGGTGGCCGGACCGAACGCTCTCAAATATATCAACGGTCTCAAGAGAAGCGTGGATTCTCTTCCTTCTTCTCTGTATGACAGCTATGTTAAGAAGGAGCAGGAAGAGTGGGAGAAAATCATGTCCATGGATGGAAATGAAAATGCTTATCTGCTCCATAAAGAACTGGGCGAATGGATGACTGAAAATGTGACGGTTGTCCGTTACAACGACAAGCTCCTGAAAACGGATGAAAAGCTTCAAGAGCTGTTGGAGCGCTGGGAAAACATCAATATTAGCGACTCGGCCAAGTGGAGCAACCAGGCCGCATCATTTACACGCCAGCTGAAAAATATGATTTTGCTGGCACGGGTGATCACGCTCGGAGCTTACAACCGGAATGAAAGCCGCGGTGCCCACTACAAGCCGGAATTCCCTGAAAGAGATGACGAAAACTGGCTGAAGACAACGATGGCGAAGTTTGTTGATGAAAAATCTGCTCCTGCCTTCCATTACGAAGAGGTGGACACTTCTTACATTAAGCCGCGCAAGCGCGATTATACGAAGAAGAAGGAGGAGGTCTAAGCCATGGCTGAAAAGAAAATGATTCGGTTCATCATTACGAGACAAGATAATCCGAATTCAGAGCCATATAAAGAAGAGTTTGACATTCCTTATCGTCCCAACTTAAACGTAATTGCCGCTCTCATGGAAATCCGCCGCAATCCCGTTACGGCGGACGGCAAGAAAACAACTCCTGTCGTTTGGGAAATGAACTGTCTTGAGGAAGTTTGCGGCGCTTGTTCCATGCTGATTAACGGCAAACCGCGGCAAGCATGTTCGGCCATTGTCGATCATCTCGAGACGCCGATCCGCCTCGAGCCTTTGAAAACATTCCCGGTTGTCCGAGACTTAATCGTGGACAGAAGCCGTATGTTTGATGCCTTGAAAAAGGTCAAAGCATGGATTCCGATTGACGGTTCTTATGATCTCGGTCCCGGACCGCGTATGCCGGAAGTTAAACGGCAATGGGCTTATGAATTGTCCAAATGCATGACTTGCGGATGCTGCCTGGAAGCTTGTCCGAACGTCAATGACCGTTCGGCGTTTATCGGACCTGCCGCCCTTTCCCAAGTGCGTCTCTTCAATGCCCATCCAACCGGGGCTATGCACAAGGCGGAGCGCATGGCCACCATTATGGGCGACGGCGGTCTTGCCAACTGCGGCAATTCGCAAAACTGCGTCCAAGTATGTCCGAAAGGAATTCCGCTCACAACTTCCATCGCCGCTCTGAACAGAGCTGCAACCATCCAATCATTCAGGAATTTCTTCGGCAGCGACGAAGTATAAAGCTGCAAAAAAAGCCTTTCCATTTTCGGAAAGGCTTTTTTTGATCCGCTTTTTCAATCGGTTGTCAATTTCATATCCCCAACGTCATTTTGAGGCGTTTATGCTGAAAGGGATTTTGTTTAATAGATTGTACATTCGCACATTTTGCAAAGAGAGGAGACATCTTTTAAGAAATTCTTTCACTTCAATCCTTTCTTTAACATATGATATCGTGACTAAATATATACCCTACCACTGTTCAAAGCTGGCGAAGGCAAGGAGGGTTACAATACTTGAAGGAGAACGAATATACTCATAAGCCGTTACTCACCAAACGCGAAAGAGAAGTATTCGAACTGTTGGTGCAAGACAAAACGACAAAAGAAATTGCTAACGAATTATTTATCAGCGAAAAAACAGTTCGGAATCATATTTCCAATGCCATGCAGAAATTGGGTGTAAAAGGACGTTCGCAAGCGGTTGTAGAACTCCTTCGCATGGGGGAACTAAAACTGTAAGATGAAACCGGTTATCCGCGGGGATAGCGGTAAAATATTGTCCAGCCGTCTTGGAAGCGCTGCGTCCGCATTTGCCAAGCCGGTGTTTAAACACAAGAGGGATCGGATGTCGGTTCTCTCCGCAAACATACCTCTTGTGTTTTTTTATTGCCGTGAAAATTCAGCATATTTCTGCAAAACAATAATTGTTTCCATGACATTGATTGTCGGCAAGCGAAGTGTGCAAGAAGTTTTCAACAAATTTTGTAGATTTCTAATTATTGACAATTAACTTTGGCTTATGTATTTTTGTTTTAACACCATATGGCAAAAATTAACAATACGTAAATTTAACGGCACACGAATAAAATGATTAGCGAGCAATCCCATCAATTTAAGGAGGCGGACATATGATTTTACATGAAATTGAAACTGCCAGCAGACAAGAGATTGAAAAACTGCAAACGGAAAGATTGATTTCGACCGTTGAAAGGGCTTACAGCAGGGTTCCCTTTTACAAAGAGCGTTTTCGGGAAAATGGTGTTGCTCCGGGAGACATTAAAAGTCTCGACGATTTGAGGAAACTTCCTTTTATGAAAAAGCAGGATTTGCGGGATCATTATCCCTTTGGCCTTTTTGCGGTCGAACTGAATCAAGTGGTCAGAATCCATGGTTCATCGGGAACAAGCGGCAAACCGACGATTGTCGGTTACACAAAAAAAGATTTGGAAAATTGGAGTGAAATTGTTGCACGCGCCATTTGTCTGGGAGGGGGAAGGCCCGGGCAAGTGCTACATAATGCATACGGTTACGGACTTTTTACAGGCGGACTGGGGCTGCATCTTGGCAGCGAGCGGCTCGGAATGATAACCGTGCCTGTTTCGGGGGGAAATACCGACAGACAGATCATGATGATTGAAGACTTCAAACCGACCGTTATTTGCGGAACGCCTTCCTACATATTAACGATTGCAGAAAGAATGGAAGAATTGGGGAAAAATCCTGGTGAAACAAGTTTGAAATACGGCATTTTCGGAGCCGAACCGTGGTCGGAAGAAATGAGAAAAACATTGGAAGAAAAATTTGCTATGACCGCCTGCGATATTTACGGGCTCAGCGAAGTGATGGGTCCGGGAGTGGCGATGGAATGCTACCAGGCTCAAGACGGGCTTCACGTGGCAGAAGACCATTTCATCATCGAAGTGATTGATCCGGAGACACTTGAACCTGTGCCGGAAGGGCGGGAAGGCGAATTGGTTTTCACGAGCTTAACAAAAGAAGCATTTCCCGTCATCCGTTATCGGACCGGCGACATTGCCTCCATCACTAGAGAACCGTGTTCATGCGGGAGAACGACGACGAGGATGTCCCGTGTAAAAGGCAGAATTGATGATATGATTATCATCCGCGGGGTGAATGTCTTCCCTTCCGAACTGGAACATTATTTGCTGAAAGTGCATGTACTGGCTCCGCACTATCAAGTCCATCTCGTAAAAAAAGGCTATCTCGATGCCGTGGAATTGCATGTTGAAGTGACAGATGAATTTTATCGCGCCGTTGACCACCATATAAACCATGAGAAAGTGATCCGCCTCAAAAAGGAAGTGGCTGTCCTGCTGAAAAACCATTGCATGATTTCATTTGATGTAAAAGTTCATCCGCCAAAAACAATCGAGCGTTCGCAAGGAAAGGCCGTCCGCATTATAGATAGAAGAAATGCAAAAATAAAAGTCTGAAAATTCAGAAAAATACTTGCAATTTATATGACGCAGGATTATAATAACGTTAAAAATACGTCATATAAAAGGAAGGTGGTATAAATGGCTGTCAGTGTGAGAGACGCCGAAAAGGTGAAGTACAGGGAATTTATGGAGAGAATTGAAGCCGGCGAAAAAATTGAAGCCGATGACTGGATGCCCGATGATTACCGGCAAGCGTTAATCAAGCTGATTTCCATGCACGGCATCAGTGAAATCATGGGGGCGTTGCCCGAAAAAGAATGGACGCCGAAAGCGCCCACTTTATACAGAAAATTGGCCATCATGGCCAAAGTGCAGGATGAAGTGGGACACGGACAGCTTCTTTTGCGGGTGGCGGAAGACCTCATCAAGCCTTACGGAAAAACGAGAGAGGATCTCATTCAAGACTTGTTTGCAGGACGGTTGAAATTCCATAACGTGTTCCATTGGAAGACAAAGTCTTGGGCGGATGCGGGTTTAATCGGATGGCTTGTGGACGGAGCGGCAATTATTACGCAGACCAATATGCTTGATTGTTCTTATGCTCCCTATGCGAGGGCTTTGAAAAGAATTGCCGCGGAAGAAGTCTTTCACGCCCAGCACGGGGAAGCCATTGCCGTAGCATTGGCAACGGGAACGGAAGAACAAAAAGAAATGCTTCAAGACGCCCTCAACCGCTGGTGGCCGGCCCTCCTGATGTTT
Organism: uncultured Bacillaceae bacterium; assembly: GCA_937995745.1. Taxonomy (GTDB): domain Bacteria; phylum Bacillota; class Bacilli; order Bacillales; family Cytobacillaceae; genus CALKIU01. The sequence continues at coordinate 77,547 of CALKIU010000160.1, forward strand.
TTCGGACCGCCGACCGCAGAATTAACGGGCTCCTCGAAGCAAGAAATCACCATCAAATATAAAATTAGAAAAAATACAAATGAAGAATTGCGACAATTCTATCTTACTAAATACGTTCCGCGGATTCAAGGGCTCGGCTTGACGATTCCCGATGAGACACTCCGCTGGGATGATGAGAAAAAAGAATGGATTTATAAACAGCCCGATTGGAACCTGTTCTTGAAAATTACCCGCAATGAAGGCCCGATGTCTCAGGAAAGGTTGCGCCTGAGAAGATTGTCCTATGAAAATAACGCATGGGTCCGTGAAGCCCTTGGTTTAAATACAAAAATATTTGCATCGTAAAAAGGGGGTTGCAATATGGCAGGAAAAAAAGTGCCGTTTTATGAAGAATTTGTCGTATTCAGCCGTAAAACGCCAACGTCACCGTGTCAGGAACAGTTTACTCTCCTTGCTCCCAATCATGAAATTGCCCTTGTGATGGCCCAGGAAAATTTTATGAGACGGGAGAAGGTTTGCGATATTTGGGTTGTTAAACGTTCTGATATCAGGTGCATGACTCCTGAGGAAAGAAAGACATTAAACAGAATAGATAATAAAGATTATCGAAATACAAAAGGTTACGGATATTTGGCAAAATTCTGGCGCAAGCTGGATCAAGGCATGCTGGATGAAAAAGAAATTCTTTCATGGAGCAAAGGGCGGGTGGTAGAATGAAGCCGCAATACAAAGAAGAGGTTATTGAACTTTTGTATCAGTTGGCTGATGATGATTTACTTGTTTCATACCGGGGCTCCGAATGGCTCGGATTGGTGCCCCATATTGAGGAAGATGTCGCTTATTCATCCATCACGCAAAACACGATGGGGCACGCAAACATTTATTACAGCCTCCTCGAGGAACTTGGCGAAGGAAAGGTGGATGACTTGGCCCACCTCCGGCCCGCCGGCGAGAGGAAAAATGCGATTATTTTGGAAGAGAAGAACGGGCCGGGGCACTGGCTGTACGGCGAACCCCGCTATGATTGGGCGTTTACCGTAGTCCGAAACTATTTCTACGAAGCGATTAAGAAGAGAAAGATCGACTCCTTGAAACAATCAAGCTATGAGCCGCTCCGGCAAGTTGCCGTCAAAATTGATACAGAAATTCCTTATCATTTGATGCATTGGCGCACTTGGTTTGAACAACTGGTCCGCGCCGGCGGGGAAGCGGAAGAAAGAATGAAAGCGGCAGTTGCCAGGGTGTGGGAAGATATCGGCGGCGTCCTTTCATTGGGACCAAATGAGGAAAAAATTGTGGAAGCGGGCTTAATTGAAAGCGAAGCGGTACTTAAGGAACGTTTTCTTGAAGATATAAACAAAAAATTCACCGAATTGGGCCTCAAGATGCCGGGAGAGCCGGGAATGAAAAAAGGTGACGGCAGAGCGGGCTTTCATACGGAGGATTTGGAAGAGGCGCTCGCTCAGCTGTCGGAAGTGTACGCTTTAAATCCGGCCGTTCCGTGGTAAATAAAAACCGCACAAAAAAGAAGGAATATTCAGACTATTAAACGAAAGGAGGGATGCCCATGGCGGTTGCCAATCCTTCTTTGGAAACTTTAGTGAAGCAACAGTTGGAAACGGTTTGCGATCCGGAAATTACTACAGTGAGCATCATCGATCTCGGCATGGTTGAACGGGTCGTTGTTGAAAATGGGAAAGCAACCGTCGAGCTTTTGCCGACGTTTTTGGGCTGTCCGGCGCTGGGGATCATCAAAGCGCAAGTTGAAAGGGCGCTCAAGCAAATCCGGGAACTGGAAGAGGTTGAAGTAAAATATATAACATCTCCGCCGTGGACTTCGGACCGGATCACGGAAAAAGGGAAGGAGGGTTTGAAGGAGTTCGGCATCGCCCCTCCTCCGGCGAAACTTGAAGAAGACGGCACTTGGGAAGTGGCGTGTCCGTATTGCGGCTCGAAACAGAGCACGATGGAGAATATTTTCGGGCCGTCCGCATGCCGAAGCATTCACTATTGCAAAAATTGCCGCAATCCTTTTGAAGCGATGAAACCGATCGCCACGATGTAACGCTCAAAGACTAAAGGGCAGGATTCATCCGGCATCAGCCGGAACTGCCCCTTTACATATCTGAAAAAGAATCAATTGGAGGGAATCTGATGGTAAAATTAATTGCTCTTTATAAACAGCCGGAGAATAAAGAAAAATTTGATGAACATTATTTTTCCACCCATGTGCCGATAACGGAAAAAATTCCCGGCCTCGTGAAAATGGAGGTGACAAATATTATCGGCAACGGCATGGGAGGAAAAAGCGATTATTATCTAATGTGCGAAATGTATTATGAAGATATGGACGCTTTTAAGGCGGCCATGAAAACTCCGGAAGCCAAAGCTTCTGCAAAAGATTTGATGTCTTTTGCCGGCGATCTCGTCACCTTGCTGATCGGTGAGGAGAAAAAATGAGCGGTTACCGGTATATCATTGTCGAGCGTGAAAATCAGCTCGGCCTGATTACTTTGAACCGGCCGGAAGTATTGAACGCTCTCAGCAGGGAAATGGTCGCGGAAATAGTAAAAGCGGTGGATGATTTCGACCAAAACGAAGAGATAAAAGTCATCGTTTTGGCGGGAGCCGGACGGGCTTTTGCCGCCGGAGCGGATATTCATGAGATGGCAGATGACGATCCGATTCGTCTTGAACTTTTAAATCAATTCCAATTGTGGGACAGGCTCGGGGAAGTAAAAAAGCCGGTGATCGCCGCAGTGCACGGATTTGCGCTCGGAGGAGGTTTTGAACTTGCCCTTTGCTGCGATCTTATATTGGCGGCCGAGGATGCCAAATTTGGTTTTCCGGAAATTAAACTCGGCGTTATGCCGGGAGCCGGCGGCACACAGCGCCTCACCAAGCTGATGGGCAGAACGAAGGCTCTGGAGTGGCTGTGGCTCGGGGAGCCGATGTCTGCGAAAGAAGCGCTCCATTACGGCATCGTCAACAGGCTGGTGGCGCCTGAAGTCCTCATGGAAGAGACGAAAAAATTGGCCAAAAAAATAGCGGAAAGAGCGCCGTTATCGGTGCGCCTCATCAAAGAAGCGGTGAACAAGGCGGTTGATGCCCCCCTTCTTGAAGGAATGCAATTTGAGCGGAAGAATTTTTACTTATTGTTTGCTTCCCGGGATCAAAAAGAAGGAATGACGGCCTTTCTCGAAAAGAGGGAGCCGAAATTTGAGGGGAGGTAAAGCCCGGATGTTCGAGACGATCAAATTGGAAGTCAAGAACCATGTCGCCTGGCTCAAATTGAACCGTCCCGATAAATTGAACGCCTTTACGGAACAAATGAATGCTGAAATAACGAAAGCGTTGGCGAAAGCCGCGAAAGATCCGGATATCCGCTGCATCGTCATCACCGGGGAAGGGAGAGCTTTCTGCGCCGGCGAGGATCTGGGCAGCATCGGCACTGATTCGGATCACGGTGAGATTTTGCGGAAACGCTATAACCCGATGATCAAAAAGCTCGCCGAAATAGAAAAACCGGTCATTGCCGCCGTAAACGGGGTGGCCGCGGGGGCCGGCGTCAGCCTCGCGCTTGCCTGTGATTTCCGCCTCGCCATGGAAAAGGCCAGTTTTGTACAGGCATTTATTAAAATCGGGCTGATTCCCGATTCCGGAAATTTGTATTATTTGCCGCGCATCGTCGGACAAGCCAAGGCCCTGGAACTGTCCATGCTGGGGGAAAAAATTTCCGCCCAAGAAGCAAACGATATCGGCTTGGTTACAAAAGTGATTAAAGAGGAAGAATGGGAGGCAGAGGTGGCCGCTTTTGCGGAAAGACTGGCGGCTATGCCGACGAAGGCGCTCGGACTCATCAAACGGTACATTAACGAAAGTTGGATGTTGAGTCTTGATGAAATGCTGGAAAAGGAAGCTTACGGACAGCGGGCCGCCGGACAGACGAACGACCATAAAGAAGGCGTGAGAGCCTTTTTGGAAAAACGCCGGCCAGTTTTTACGGGGAACTAGAAAGAGACAAAGAATTGCGGTTTTTCAGGGGCGAATCGGCTTTTTTGTCAAAAAAGGCCGGACGGAGCATTCCGTTTTAAATTAAATACTTGAAATGGTCATAACGGGCACGCAATTGTTCAGTTGTGCTCGTTTTTTGTACAAAGATTTGCCAAGTGCCCCAATAAAGTGATGAGAGAGAAAACTTCGGGAAAATGGGTCTGGGCGCTTTGCAATTAACAGGAATCATTGTCAATTTTAATAAATCATAGTAAAATTTTTAAGAAAATTAAGGAAATAAAAAATGGACGTAATCGGTGCGCAGCTTATTTTTTGATATAAATATCATTTCTTCGTAACAGCGCTGTGAAAAAATTCGGATAAAAAGGATGAATGTTTGTGACAGGATTAAATACAAGGTCGATGATTTTTACATTGTACGGCGATTATATCAGCCATTACGGAAATGAAATTTGGATCGGCAGTTTGATCAGGCTTCTTGAAGAATTCGGCCATAATGAGCAATCGGTCAGGGCGGCCATTTCCAGAATGGGAAAGCAGGGCTGGGTCACCTCTGTAAAAAGAGGGAACAAGAGCTATTATTCTTTGACGGAAATGGGAGTCGCCCGGATTGAGGAAGCATCCAAGAGAATTTTTAAATTGCATCCTTCCCGATGGGATGGAAAATGGAGGATGCTCATGTATACGATACCGGAGGAAAAACGAAACATCCGGGATGAACTGAGGAAAGAACTTGTGTGGAGCGGTTTCGGCATGCTGGCGAACGGCTGCTGGATTTCCCCGAACAATCTGGAAAAGGAAGTCAAACTGCTCGTTAACAAGTATGATATTAAGCCGTATGTGCACTTTTTCGTGTCCGATTATAAAGGTCCGCGGGAAAATGAAGATCTCGTCAATTCTTGTTGGAATATAGACGAAATTAATGCCAAATACGAGGAGTTTATTAATGAGTACAGCAAAAAGTTTGTTCTGGATAAAAGCAAAGTGATGAGCGGACAAATGACCGATGCCGAATGTTTTGTGGAAAGGACCAAACTCGTTCATGAATACAGAAAATTTTTGTTTATTGATCCGGGCCTTCCGGAAGAACTTTTGCCGGAACATTGGCTGGGCAGGCATGCAGCCGCCCTGTTCCGCGATTATTACAAGATTTTGGCCGGGCCTGCAAACAGGTTCTTTGAAGAGATTTTTGCCAAGGACAATGAACTTGTAAAAAAAGATGAGCAGTATGAAGTTCACCATCATCCGTTCATTTCGGAATGAATATGTTGCCGGGCAAGCCGGGCAAATGGCCCCGGCTGCCTTTTTTTAATGCGGACCGCTGTTGTCAGTCGTTTGGGAGTATCATGATGGAAGAGTTCACATCGGCTGCCCGTTTTGCAAGTTGCTCCACCACTGCTTCCACGTACGCTGTTTTTTTTCCGAATTTCTTGACCGTTGCGTGTACAACAGCTTCACCTGCCGTAATGGGACGGTGAAAAGTCGTATTTAAATTAATTGAAGAAATCGTTTGATTTTCCTCGAGGAGCGTCATCAATGCGTAAGCCATGGCAATATCGGCGGCGGAGGCGGTAAATCCGCCCATGACGACCCCGTTCCCGTTCAACAGGGAGCGGCTGATTTTCCACAGACACTTCGCCGTTCCGTTCTCCGCATGGAGGATGGTGATATCAATGGTTTGATCGCATGGCGGAGGAGGGCTTGTACCGCGAATGACATCGTGCAAATTGACAATTTTGCTCATTTTACCGTCCCCTCCTTACCCGGTGATGGAAGCATATTGCTCCTTGTATTCTGCTCCTTTTTGAACATATGTTTTCACGGAATCGGCCAACATTTCAAAATCTTTCTCTGTCAATTCCCTGATGACTTTTCCCGGGGAACCGACGACAAGACTTCTGGGCGGAATCTTTTTTCCCGAAGGAATGAGCGTATTTGCGCCGATGATGGTATATTCGCCAATTTCCGCGCCGTCCAATATGGTCGAGCCCATTCCGATGAGCGCCCCTTTCCTGACCGTGCAGCCATGGAGGATGACATTGTGGCCGACAGTCACATCATCTTCTATGACAAGGGGATGGCTTTCGTATAAGTGGCACGTGGAATTGTCTTGAATGCTGCATCTTTCCCCGATGATAATGGGCGCTTCGTCCCCCCTGAGAACGGCATTGAACCAGATGCTGGAGTCTTTGCCTATTTTTACGTCCCCGATAATTTTCGCGCCGGGCGCCACAAATACTGACGGATCAACTTGCGGTTTTTTGTCTTTATATGGCAAAATCATTTCCAAAACCTCCAAATTATGGTAATTTATAGATAATTCTATTATAACACTTTTTGGACGGGGGGAAAAGAAATGAATAGATTGACGAAACTCCTCAACATAAAATACCCAATCATTCAAGGCGGGATGGGAAATATAAGCAATGCCCCGTTGACAGCGGCCGTTTCGGAAGCGGGGGGACTGGGAACCATCGGAGCGGGAACGATGACACCGGAGGAGTTGGATGACATTATTTTACAGACAAAAAGCATGACGAATAAACCTTTTTCCGTGAATGTTGCGATTAAAGTGACTCCTTATTTGGATGAAATCGTTGAACTTTTGTTAAAGAGAGAAGTACCGGTTGTGACGTTATCCGCGGGCAATCCTGAACCGTATATTAAAAGGTTTCATGCGGCCGGGGCAAAAGTGTTGACCGTTGTCGGAGCGGTCAAACACGCCAAAAAGGCGGAAGCGGCCGGAACCGACGCTGTCATTGCCGAGGGCTATGAAGCGGCAGGGATCAATTCCAATTATGAAAACACAACGATGACCCTCATACCGCAAATTGCCGACCAAGTGAAGGTGCCCGTGGTTGCCGCCGGAGGAATCGCCGACGGCCGGGGCTTGGCAGCGGCGCTGATGTTGGGGGCCGAGGGCGTCCAAATCGGCACCAGATTCATTGCCACAAAAGAAGCTCCTTTCAGCGAAGCGTACAAGCGCCGCATTCTTGATGCGTCCGATGTGGACACGGTGATCGTCGGCCGCAGCGTCAATCGGGTCAGAAGGGTGATGAAGACTCCTTATGCAAAAAAACTCATTGAGATGGAGCGCGGTGATTTTTCTCTGGAGCAATTTAATGAATGGACGAGTGAAAAATACCACAAAATTGGCGCCCTGGAAGGCAATTTTGAAGAAGGTTTTATAAACGGTGGGCAAATTTCCGGATTAATCAAAGATATTCCGTCGGTTCCCGAATTGATGGAACGAATGATTTGCGAAGCGTTGGAGGCTTCAAAAGCAATAAGCCAATTGAAAGAGAGCCGTTTTTCACACGCTTAAACCGCTTTTTTCTCCGAATGACCGGGGAAGGGAACGGGTTTTTCTCCGCAAAAATTTCAGATGGAAGGAGACGGGATTCTGCAAAGAATGCCGTTTCCTTTTGTGCCAAATTACTTTGTGCGTCCGTTTCTTCCCGCTGAAAAATTTTTTCGGCAGCGTTCGAAA
>CALKIU010000161.1 GCA_937995745.1 uncultured Bacillaceae bacterium
CCAATGCGCTTTCCTCTTGGGGATCATTCGTGCCGAGTTCACCGCGGAATGCTTTAGATAAAATAGATTGTTTTACTTTTTCCACATTTTGTTCAATTAAAAGAAGTGTTTTAATTTGTTCCTCTTTATTTAAAACCTGTTCTATCAATCGTGAAATTTCCTTTATTTCCTCTTCCGGCGGTAAAGGAATTGGAAGTGCAGCAAGTTTCTTTGCATTTATATTTGCCTGTCCAACTTGCTGAGTAACCATCGTTAACAACATATTTCTTCCAATATGACTATTAATATAGTTGCATACATAATTGGCAAGTATTTCCTTATGGTAAAGTCTCACTCGAATCAAATAAGATGCAAAAGTGGCTTTACCAGCAATCTTATTCGTTACTACAGCAGTTTTACCAACAAGCTCATATGAATTGGTTCGATTAAATAATAAATCATTTTCTTCAAGTTCTAATTTTTTTACATCTTGATGTTCAGTGGGTAAAAACTTTAAATCATCCATTATTATTTTTCCATCTATTATATTTCCCATTCTTATAACTGGAACACCATCAATATTATCATTTGCCTTTGCTGAAGTACCATAGGTGGTACTTTCAATAAGATCATTTAAACGAACCCATTGCCATCCATTCGGAAGAGAATACAAATTACTTAAGACTTTACTATCAAGCGGATCGTTCTTAATTTTTTTTATGCCACCCATTTTGTCTAAAAAATCTTGTACCGTTAATTTATTTTTTGTTTTCTTACGCCATTCAGCAGTCAATTCCCCCCGAAAAGCCTTATCCAAAATCGCCGCTTTCCGGAGTTCAAATGTTTCTCTCGCTTCCTCAATCAATTGCTTTGCATCATCAATTTTATTTAAAAGGTTTTCAACTTTATAAACAATTCTTTTTTGCTCATTAATAGGAGGAAGAGGACATGGATATTTTTTTAGAATTGTTTGGGAAATATTAGGTTGTGCTCCTCCTTTACCAAGATTAATCAAATTCTGCCTTTGAAACAAGAAATAATAAAATAAAAACTTAGTGCTCGTATTTTTATATGGTATTGCCACCGCACATGCCTGATTTGTCGCTGCTTCAAAACTTAGAATACCAAGTTTTCAATTGTAGCTCCATACATAGCAATAGCTAAAGAGTCTTTAGGAAACAATTTTGCTGAAGATTTCTTCAACCCTTCTTCTGTAATATATTCCTCAACATCTTCAATATAAGTATCACTTAAATCGCCAGTTTTGATCCATGGAATATTTCCATTAAAATATTCCGGAAACCTACGAGAAGGTGTCCCTCCAGAGCCCCATTTTGCTAAATACATACTATAAACCCAAACCCAATTCTCCGGCACTTCGTAAGGCTGTTCTTCCTCCGGCACCAACGCTTCTTCCAGAAGTTCTTCCAACGTTTTTTTCTTTTTCACCGCTTTACTCACCGCCGCTCACCTTTGCCATGCCGAATTCTGGCGACTCATCAAAGGATGCGTCCCCTTCAATTTCCCGCAGTTCAGCGACTACCTCGCTCAATAAGCCAATCGCCTGTTCCAATTTGGCAATCGCTTCTTCGGCGGAATCAATGGGGTCGGGCAAGTTCTCATATATGGACAAAGATTCATCGGCTATCAGGCCGATATCCAAATTCCAGTCGTTTTTCGCAATCTTCTCAATTGTAAACATATTAAAGCGCTCGTCCTTGACGCTTCTCCGATCTTCCGCCTTATAAGCTTTGATAAAGCCTTCAAAATGCTCCCGCTTGAGCGGATTCCTCTTTCCGAAGCTCGGCATGTTGGTCCGCAAATCATATACCCAAACTTCTTTCGTATTGTTCTTGTCCGTTTTCCCGCGGGTGAAGAACAGCACATTTGTTTTGACTCCCTGGGCATAGAAAATTCCCGTCGGCAGACGCAAAATCGTATGCAAATTGCATTTATTCATCAAGTCTTCGCGAATTTTCGCCCCCACGCCGCTTTCAAACAAAACATTGTCGGGAAGGACGACAGCGGCCCGGGCCTTTCCGTCCGGCTTCAAGGAGCGGTAAATATGCTGCAAGAAGTTCAACTGTTTGTTGGTCGTCGAAAAAGTAAAGTCATCTCGGGTTGCCCGTTCGCCGCCCTTTTTGGTGCCAAACGGGGGATTCGTCATGATCACATCGTAATTTTTCAAGCTTTTCCCCAGCTCGGATAACGTATCGCCGAGGAGAATCTCCCCTTCAATCCCGTGAAGCATGGCGTTCATTAACGCGAGGCGGTGCGTATCCCGGACCAGTTCCACTCCGGAAAAAGCTTTCGTCCGTTGGAACTCCGCTTCCTCTTTGCTGAGATCAAAGTAATCATCCGTCTTTTTCCGGACATGCCGGTCGGCGGCAATCATAAACCCGAACGTCCCCGCCGCCGGGTCATTGCAGCGCTCGCCGGGCTGCGGGTCCACCAATTCGACAATCACGTCTATGAGCACCCTTGGAGTAAAATATTGCCCCGCTCCCGATTTCGTTTCCCCGGCGTTTTTCTCGAGGAGTCCTTCATACAAGTCGCCGAGCCCCTCTTCCTTGGCGCTGTACCAATCGAGAGCATCAATGGAGCGGATGATTTTTTCCAAGTTTTTCGGTTCGTCGATATTTGTTTTGGCATTGGCGTAAATTTGTTTTAAAATCCCTTTTCCCTCATTGCCCAAATCAAGCAACAGCTGTTGGTAATGCCTTTTCAGTTCCAAACCGTGCCGCTTGGTTAATGAATCCCATCTGTATTTTTCGGGAATATCGTCTTCTTTACCTGTTTCTTTCATCATTTTCAAAAACAACAAGTAAGTCAATTCGGTCACATATTGATGATAGGTAATCCCGTCGTCACGCAGGACATTGCATAAGTTCCAAAGTTTCTACACAATCTCTTGGTTGCCCATTTCTAAGCATGCTCCTTCTCTTCGTATAATGCATGATTGATTTTGCGTACGATGTCGTCCAGCTGTCCGTCAAAAATTTTGTTCAGCCGCTTGTAGCCGCCGGCTCTTTTAAACGGCTCCACTTCAAAAGCCTTCTCCGGATCGGGACCGAGAACCGGTTCCTTGAGAAGCTGCTTCTCAATCCGCTCCAGCCACATTTTTTGCACCTTCGGCCACGGCTTCATACGGTAAATTTTCTTCATCGCCCGCTTGATCCGCTCTTCATGGTCGATAAGCGGGTCGCCGAGCGCCTGCTGGCGGATAAAGCTGATGATATCTGCCGCAATGTCTTCGTTTTTGGCATCCCGCCAGGCGGCCTGCAGGCTTTTTTCCGTAAATCCCTTTTGGCTTAAGGCCATGCGCAGTTCTTTCAACTGCTCCCTCGTCAAATCGCTCGGTCTTGTACAGACGACTTTCAAAGCGGGAATCAAGTTCATGTTTTCTTTTATAAACCGGCCGAAGCTTTCCAAATAATCTTCCGGCTTTTCGGCGTTGCCGTATCCCCGTTTCACACTGAGCAGTTTGTCCTCATGGCGGGAAATATATTGGTATAAGGGCCTTCCCCTGTTTTCATCAATGAATTGAATGATGTCCTCTTTCTTTTTCAGCTCTTCGGCCGCTTGTTTCGGTTCCGCTTTTTTCAGCCGGTCAATCCATTCCTCGACCGGGATTCCTCCGGTAAGAACCTTGAAATCTTCATAATCTTTGTCGCGCCATTTTTGTTTTTTGCGCTGAATTTTGGCAATCAACTGTTCTTTATGGTGGACTTGCTGTTCCGGATCGTCAATTTGGGACAACTCGTCCACCAATTGCCGGACCGTTACTTTCGGGCTTTTCACAACCGGCTTCATCTGGGTGTACGGCTTCAGAGACTCGTAAATGCCGACCGCATCAAAGATGGAAAAATGGTCTTTGCCAATTTCGTCGCAGCGTCTCGTTGCCCGGCCGAGCATCTGTTCATACAGGATCCGCGAACGAACCCTTCTTAAAAAGACAAGATTGACAATGGAGGGCACGTCAATGCCTGTCGTCAACAAATCGACCGTGACAGCGATATTCGGAAGCCGTTCATTTTTAAACAGTTTGATGGCTTGGGACGGATTTTTTATCGAACCGGTAATCTTCATCACCGTATTGTCCTCAATCGGGCCGTACACTTTTTCCAGCTCTCCTTTAAAAATTCTTACGACCATGTCGGCGTGGTCATCGGTGGCGGCGAAAATCAGTGTTTTCCCGGGGCCAAACGGGTCGATATATTTTGCCAGTTCCGCTAAAATCACCCGGTTAAAACTTTCGGTGATGACGAGTTTATTAAATTGTTCGACCTCAATGTTCACTTCATCTTCCAGAATTTCCGTTTCGACTTCTCCCGTCCGGACATTGAACACTTCCACTTCTTCCCCGCGGGACCAATGAATCCCTGCTTTTTTCAAGGCGGTTTCAAACTGGTAGGGAGGTTCATGATCCACTAAATATCCGTCGATTACCGCTTCCCGGTAGGAATAAGTAAAGACAGGCTTCCCGAAAATCTCCACGGTATGCAAAGCCGGCGTTGCCGTCAGGCCGATTTTTACGGCGTCAAAATAATCTAATACTTGCCGGTATTTGCTGACATAATCCCGGTGATCCCTAAACAGAATCTCCGCTTCGGACATTTCCTTGTCCAACGTGTATCCGCGGTGGGCTTCGTCAACGACGATGCAATCATACTGGTCAACGGTGGGCCTGTATTCATCGGGATCGGAATAGAAAATGCGTTTGAGCATTCCCTGGACGGTGGCAATATGAACCTTTGTCTCCGGATTCGGCTTTACATCCCGCAAAGACTGCAGTTCAAAAATCTCCGTAAACGAATGAAAGCTCTCCAGCTTTGTATCTTTAAAAGCCGCTTCCGCCTGCTCGCCCAAGGCCGTCCGATCGACGAGAAACAAGACGCGCTTGAAGCGATGGTGCTTGACAAGGCGGTATACCAAACCGATCGCCATTCTCGTTTTCCCGGTTCCCGTCGCCATCGCAACAAGGATTTCCCTGCGCCCTTGCCTGAGGGTCCGTTCCACAGCTTTAATCGCTTTTTCCTGATACGGGCGCAAGTTTAAATAATCGAGGGTTTCATCGCGGAGTTTTTGATCCGCTTCATCTTCGTCATATTTCAACAGTTCTATTAACCCTTCCGGTGTGTACCAAGCTCTCAGCGGCCGGGGATGATTGGTCGGTTTGCGCGCATCTAAAAACCAAATGCCGGACGCTTCTTCAAATTGTCGAATGTAAGGTCTTCCGTTTGTGGCAAACAAAAAGGGCACAAAATAATCCCCATACGGCCCGTGAATGACCTCCTCCCCTATGCGAGTGACCATCCGGCCATATTCTTTCGCCTGCTCGATATCCGATAAAACGTTTTTGCTACGCCGTTTGGCTTCAACAATTCCGACCAATTCCAACCCGGCAAACAAGGCATAATCGGCATATCCTCTTTTCAACGGCCATTCGGCTATCGCCTTGTTTTTTCCCCGCTCGGGCCGGCTTCCTTTTGAATAACGGATGGTTTCCGAGTCTGCTTCCCAACCGGCCGCCCGCAATTGCTCATCAATAAGGATGCGCGTTTCTTCCTCGGTCAGATCAAAATGGCTGCCGAACGACCGGGCATCTTTTCTCCGCTTTTGTTTTTCCGTTTCCGATACATACAATTGCTCTTTCCTGAGCCGTTCCAGTTCACTTTCCAGTTGTTTGACTTTATTTTCATAAACGGCGGACAATCGCTCCAATTCTTCTTTGCTGACGATCTCCACCGGTTCCGGTTCCTTGTATTCCGGCTCCTTGAACTCCCAATCCCCGTACACCTGCATAAACCAGACTGCAAGCCGGAAAGCCATGTGCAGCAAGGCTTTTGCTTCCTTTGCCGTGCCGTAGCCTTCATGGGCGGCTTTGTTTCCCAACCTTCTAATCGTGTTTAACATCGCTTCCAGTTCGTCGGAAATCAAGTCTTCCCTTTTTAAAGCCACGATGCGGTCAATTTGTTTTGTGTCCGGAGCCTCCTCAATTTCTTCATACGCCATCACATATTTCGTCAGCGTTTCGGCAAATGTACGGAGCTTCATTAAAGTGGTGTTCGGATCAATATACACGTTTCGTTCCGCCGTTTCGCCCAGATTGGCGAGAATATCCCATTTTTCCGCCAGAAATTGGAAATTACTTCCCGCCACCGCACTCACCCCATTCTATCCCCAATCTACCCTTATTATATCGAAATTTAAGCGGAGGCTACGCAAATCATCGGTATTTCTGAATATTATTTTGTTCTTTCACCGATTGTCTAAGAACCGCCTCACCCTTTCCCCGGACCGTTCCTTCTGCTTTTTCCTCCCGCAATGACAAAACCATTTTTCCATATAAAAAAGCCCTTTCCACCCACGTGAAAAGAGCTTGTATAGATTTTCCCGCATACATACGGATGGGATAAGCGGACATCATCCGGCCGGCAAAAAACAGCTGCATGCCGTCCGGGTGACGCCTATTTCACATACAACCCGGCAATGTTATCGTTTTCGTCGAAAGTGATGGTGAAGATGCGGTTTTTCTTACTGTATTTTGCGACGGTCACGGTCACATAATAGCCGTCCTTTTCTTCAACCGAGGCTTTGTTGATTTTTTCGAACTTGCCCGCTTCTTCAATAAGCGGGGTCAACGCGTCCATTTCCCCGACGGGCAGAGCATCCTCCATTTCCTCATTGAACATGGCGTGCACTTCTTCATATTTTCCTTCACTCAATAACAAAATCACTTCTTCGGCTTTGCCCGTATATTTTTCCGCAGTCGCTTCATCGACCTTGTTTCCGCAAGCGGCCAACGCCAAAACCGCCAAAACACTGAACAAGAATAACAGTTTTCTTTTCATGGCAAAACCCCCTTTCTTTTAATCCATAAACTGCAGCCGAAAACGCCGGCAGAAAAGACGGCAATGATCGCTTCCAGCACCCAAATGGCCGTGTCCTTCGGCAAATAGAGGGGCAATATGCCGACAAGCGCATTTATGAATCCGTGCAGCAAAACGGCCAATAACAGATACAAAAAGTTTTTCCGCACGACGCCAACGAGCACGATGATCGAAAGGCCGATATGGAGCATCATCGCAAAAAACCGTTCAATTCCCGCGGCAAAAAGCTGCGCCTGATATGCCGCTGCCCCCGGTGAAAAGAGCAGCGCCAAAGCGTTTATCCCGACAAACAATACGGCCTCAAGGCCTCCGTGCCCCGCTCCGAACAGAAAACCCGCCTGCCAACTCCGCTCCTTCATGAAAAAACGCATTGCCGCATAGCGGGCCGGTTCCTCAAACAACCCCGCCGAAAGCCCGATTAAAATCGCAAACCAAACAGGCTGTTGAACCGCAAACATATGATACGAAACGTTGTGTTCGCTAATCCATTGCAGGAGCGGAATCCGGAGCAGCACTTGGGAAACGGAAAATGCCAAAGCCCCCAGCAAAAAAGGAACGGCCATTTTTTTGTAAAGGGCATAGAAAAACAACAAAAGCGGCAGGCCCAAACTGATCAATAAAGCAAAGATGATTCCATACATATCATTTTCTCCTCAATGCCATCGTACAAAATTTTCTTCCGAAAGTACGGCGTTTTTTCATATTCGGTCTGTTTTTCGGCATAAGCGGCCAAAAATTCACCGGCATAAAAAAACCCGCCAAACCGCCGGCGGGAAGGACCTGAAACGCGTCACGGGCATTTGCCCGAGACGCCGCATCAGAGCCGGAACCGGTGCCCCTCTACCGTTTTTTCATGACCATTTTTTGCGTAAAAAAGGGGGCAACAAACGATGTTTCCAATGTGACATGATTCATTTTTTCCAGCAGCCGTTTCAGTGAAAACAGCCCGTAGCCGCGGTTCCCTTTTTTGCGGGACACATTTTTCTCATATATTTTCCGGAGATCAATCGTTTTATCCGCACAGCTGTTCCGGACGATGAAATATTGGCAGTCTTCCATTTCAAAAAATGCGAGTTGAAGCAGTTTCTCCTTGCTGCGGGCGGCCTCTTCAACGGCATTATCCAGCAAAATGGAAATGATGCGGATAAAAGGAAGCACGGGCATGGCCGCTTTTTCAATCTTCTTTGGAATGTCCACCGTGACTTTCACCTGTTGCTGCATGGCGGTCATCAGTTTCACGCTCAAGACGCTTTTGATTTCCGGCACAGCGATGCGGGAAAGCTTCATAATATCCAGTTCGTGATGGTTCATGAGCGAGGCGGTCGGCGCAACCACGTCATAATATATCTTTTCAATCTGGCTGAGGTTTTTTGTCCGGATTCCTTCATCGAGCGCCAGCAAAATATTGATGTAATCGTGGCGGAAAGCGGCCAAGTCCTCGTGCATCCGCTCCAGCTTCCGCACATAGTCGAGCATTTCCCGGTCCAGCCGCTCCTGCTGCTCCTCTTGCATCCGCTCTTTTGTCAAATGAAAACTGATCAACATGATGATGAGCAGCACAAAAAATAAAATATACGCCGCCACAAGGCTGGCCTCTCCGTAGCGCAAATAATACGCCGACAACAGCCCGCTCGCCGGGCTCGTCAAAATGAATCCGATGAACAAGCCGGCGATTAATAGGACATAGCTGAAAATATAAAGAGGGCGGTTGTCCATGATGGTGCGGACAATTTTTCGCACAACATTTTTCCCGGCCGCCACGGCAAGCAAAATCAAAACGGAAACGGCCAAATGGATGGCGCTCGTCGTCCAAATGTACAAATTGAACGGCGACAGCATATGCAAGAAAAAGAACAGTTCGATCAAAACCATGCGCGCCAGCGTGATCACAACCATGCTGAACAAAGCAAAATACAAACTTTTCGTGAATGCCAGCTCTTTTTTCAACAGGCCCAGACTCAACAAAAACAAAAGGAGCATGACGATGTTGAACTCCGGATAACCGCTTGCCGACACCACGACGATGAGCAAAATGGTAAAGACCATTCCCAAAGAAATAATCAGTTTGTATGGCAGACGCTGATAACCGATTAGTTGAAAATACAGCAATATATGGCTGATCCCGATAACCGTTACGGCCAAAAATTCGGAGATTATCATGAGGGCTCACCCCTTAGGATTTGGCGCACTTTCGATGCTTGACGGCGGGACACGGGCACACTGGCTCCATTTTTTAAAATAAGGGTTTTATTCTTTGCATCATAAAAGGATATTTTCTCTTTGTTGACAAGGTATGATTGATGGCAGCGGAACAGGCGGCCGTCCAGCATTTGCACTTCTTTCAGCGTCCCGTAAAAATAAATGACGCGATCTTCGGTCACCAGCGCCAGACGGTGGGGGCCGTCCGTCTCGATGTATTCGATGGAGTGAAAGGGAACCCGCAAAGAGGCATGCTGCGTATTGACGACAAAATCATCGTCCGGCCGGTTTGTGCGGTTGCGCGCCTGATAATGAAGCAGACTCTTCTCAAACATGCGGTACCGTTCCTCAAACGGCAACCCTTTGTCGATAAACGTCAGGGCGGAGACCATGTACTGATAGGAAATGGGAGCAAATTCCGCATGCGTGGTCACAAACACGATGATGCCGTTCGTGTCATATTTCCGGATTTCCTGCGCCACTTCAAAGCCCTTATATTCCTCGTTTTTAATCTCGATATCCAAAAAATAAATCGGTATGTAAGCGGTCTGGGAAATTTTTTCGATTAGCCGCTCCCTTTTGGCGGTCACTTCGATGAAATCAAACTCTATCTGATGTTTTTCACAAATCTCCTCCACCAGCCTCTTCATTTGCTGTGCCTGAATGACATCGTCTTCAAAAATGAAAATGCTCATCCTATCACTCGCTTTTCAATGAGTCCACTCATAAAAAGGATAGCACGACTGATTCAAGCGAACAATTTCCCCCTGCTTTTTGGACAAAACCGGGAAACAATCCCCTGCTTTGTTCAAATACCGTTTCTTTTTGGACAAAGGAAGAGAAAAAAACGGGGGTTTGTCCAAATCCGCCCCTTTTTTGGACAAAATAAAAGAAAAAGAACAGAGTTTGTCCAAATTCGGCCTCTTTTTGGACAAAACCGCCAATTAAAGACGGAGCATTGTCCAAATAAACCTGTTTTTTTGGACAAAACACAAGGAAATAAACGGCACTTTGTCCAAATTCCCCCGCTTTTTGGACAAAACAAGGAAAAGACACCGGCTTTTGTCCAAATTCCCAGGCTTATTGGACAAAACACAGAAAACTGAGCCTCATTTTGTCCAAATCAACTTCTTTTTTGGACAAAAGGTGGTGTGCATCCCCCGCCTTTGTCCAAAAAACGCCTATTATAAGAAAAAGCCCGGATTAAGTCTATGTATATGTCCAAATGGGCCGTCTTTTGAAAAAGGCTTCTGACCCATTAATGCAACGTCTTTAAAAACTTTTGATTGCGGCGTTCCCCCTGATGTTGTGCCGCTCCTAAAAGCAGGGGCTCCGGGTGCGCCGCAACAAACATTGTCCCCGCCCAACCGGGGCCGACTGGCCGCTTTTTCCAAAAAAAAAGAAACCTCCCGCGGAAAATCCGGGAGGTGCGGGGGAATTGTTGTTACGTCCGGTTCCAAAAGCGGTGTTGGGCGATGGCATGGAGAAATTCTTTGGCGAAGTCGGGGCTGTTGGCGGCAAATACGACGCCGGCCAGGTTGTTTTGCTCTGTTGCCTGAATGTAGGATTGTCCCGTGGTGGCGACGCCGATGGGTTTGAATTGTTCGTAGGTTTTGTGGACGAATTTTTGTACTTCGCGGGAGAATCTTTCCTGGTTGGTGCCGCTCGTTCCTCCGACGACGTAGAGGCAATCGACTTGGTACGGGGTGTAGGTGATGAATGTTTCTGTGACTTTGATTTTGGTGCCGTCCGAACCGGTTACGACGCCGAGTTTGTCGCTGATGATTTCGATAAAGACGCCGTTTTCTTTCAGGTAATCGAGGACGCTTGTGACTTCGCGGCCGTTAAAGCCGTTGCCGATGACGACGCCGAGTTTTTGGGTGGCTGCGTAGCGGGGTGTATTGGCCTGGCTTAAGGAAGGATAGCTGGTCGATACAGGTACGTGGTTGCCTTTGGGACGGTCGACGCCGATGTTGTCTGCGACGATGTGGGCGAGTTCCCGGTCGACGTTGACGAGGAGATTGACGTTTTGCTGGCGGACCGAGCGGCTTTTTACTTTTCCGAGCTGGTAGCTGAATCCTTCGATGGTGTGCTGTTTTTCCACGGGAGTCAGGCTGTTCCAGAAGATGCGGACTTGGGAGAAGAAGTCATTGAACGATTTGCTCCGTCCGCGGATGACATGTCCAGCCACGCGTTTCGGGTAGCTGGCGTAGCCTCCTTGTTCCGGCGGGGTCGTGTACGGCGTATTTTGCGCCAGGGAGTTGTTGCGGTAGTTGACTTGGTCGACATCAATCCGGTACCGCATGAAGCCGCGCCGCGTATTGTTTGTAAACGGCCTTAAGGGACGGTTGACCGGCAGTTCATCGTAATTGGGGCTGCCGAGGCGGTGCTGCTGCGTATCGCGGTAAACGATCAACCTTCCTTGGAGGACAGGGTCGTTGGAAAAATCGATGCCGGGCACCACGTTGGCCGGGCTGAAGGCGATTTGCTCCATTTCGGCAAATTCATTGTCGACGTTCCGGTTCAGCGTCAATTTGCCGACTTTATGGACGGGGATGAGTTCTTCAGGCCAGAATTTTGCCGGGTCGAGAATGTCGAAATCGTACTTGAATTCGTCTTCCATCGGGATGAGCTGCACGCCGAGTTCAAATTCCGGATAATAGCCCTTGTCGATGGCCTCGCGGAGGTCTCTTCTGTGGAAGTCCGGGTCGATGCCGCCGAGTTTGATGGCCTCGTCCTGAAGCAAGGAGTGCACCCCGAGTACGGGCTTCCACACGAATCTTACAAACGTGGCGACCCCTCTGTCATTGACAAACAAGTACGTATTGATGGACCACGATTCCATCATCCGGTAGCTTCTTAAAATGCCGCGGTCGGACATGACCCAGGTGACCATATGCAGCGATTCGGGGTTGTTGGCCACATAATCCCAAAAGCGGTCGTGGGCGCCCGTCGCCGTCGGGATGCCTTCGTCCTGCTTATTTTGGTAGGCGTGGATGACGTCGGGAAATTTCATCGGGTCCTGAATGATTAAGACCGGCATGGCGATTGTCGTTAAATCGTAGTTTCCTTCTTCCGTATAAAATTTGGCCCCCATGCACCGCAAATCCCGCGCCGTATCATAGGAACCCCTCGGACCTTGGACGGTGGAAAAGCGGACCGTTACCGGGGTTTGCTGGCCGGGCTTTTGCAAAAAGCAGGCTTTCGTTACATGCTTCATCGATTGATAACATTCGAACACACCGTGGGCGCCGTAGCCCCGTGCGTGAACCACCCGTTCCGGTATTTCTTCCCGGGCAAAGTGGGACAGCTTTTCAAAGTAGTAAAAATCCTCAAGGAGCGAGGGGCCGCGGTCTCCGACTTTCAACGTTTCACTGTCATTGGAAAACTTGATCCCTTGCTTCGTGGTGAGCGGCTGGTCGGTGTTTTTTATCCGGAACTGGTCCAATTGCTGTTGTTTGGCATCTTGATGAGGAGGTTTTTTTCCTTTTGGTGACTTTCCTTTCATGCAATCACCCATCCTTGTTTTTAAGTGGATACCATTTTATACCTATGATCCACTTTTCCGACTTATTGCTGTTTCCGGAATTTTTGTCTGTTTGATTCGGAATGGTTTCTGTCTGTTTTAAAGAGGATAAAGGAACGGAAGTATGACGGAATGGGCCGAGGATGGGGCGGGTGGAGGAAATCGGAGAAGCGGAATGGGGCATGGGTAAGTTGGCTTTAGGAATCCGGGGAGAATAGGATGGGCCGGCGGGGCTGGTTATAGGTTACCGGAGAGAATACATCGGGCCGGCGGGGGCTTGATTGTAGGTAACCGGAGATGCCGGCAAATGTGGGCCAAACAGGGGCCGGCTGATAAGTACTAACAAGCAGGTGAAGAAAAATACGTTTTCGGGGATGTCTTTATCAAAGCTTTAGAGACAAAAGGGCCGAATTTGTGTTGGTCTTTATCTTTAAAACGGCTCTTTGAGGGTAAAGAGACCTTTTTTTATGGGATTGTCTATATAGCGGCTGTTTGGGGATAAACGGGCTTATAAAAATAGGCCATTTGTCCTCAAAGCCCGCGTTTTAGGACAAAATGGCATTTGTAACTGGGCGGTTTGTCTTCAAAGCGGTTGTTTGCGGACAAAACGGAGAGAATTGCCGTCACCTTTGTCTCGAAATGGGTACTCTTAGGGACAAAACTAGATGCTTTTTCAAGTGTTTTGTCTTTAGACGGCCGAACTGAGGACAAAAGGGACTGGTTTTCCATCGTGTTTGTCTTCAGAATGGCGCTCTGAGGACAAACTCACCTGCTTTTTCAACGGTTTTGTCTTTAGATCACCGGTCTGAGGACAAAACGAACCGGTT
>CALKIU010000162.1 GCA_937995745.1 uncultured Bacillaceae bacterium
AGTTCGCTTGTTCCGGAAATCAATTGCTCGATGCCGTCCACCGCTTGATTGAGCTCCGGCTCTGATTTGGCCAGTTCAGAACTTGCTTGTTGCAGTCCGCTGCTGATTTGCGACAATCCGTCCTTCCCTTCGCCCAAACCGTCTTTAAGAGCATCCGCTTGTTTGGCGACGAGAAAATCTTCCAACGGCTCTCCCATCGGTCTTGTCACCGAGCGAACCGAGTCGACCAAGTCAACTTTCTCCAATTCCCTGCTGATTTGTTCCGTCAAAGCGAGATATTCTTGCGAATCCATCGCCTCATCATTTTTCAAAACGACTTGCGTCCGCATCGCCTCGCCAGGTGAAAAACTGTCGGCAATCACATTGAAAGCCTTCACCGAACCGTAATCATCGCTGATTTCATCCATTGAATTGTAAGAGAGAGTTCCGTCGTAGAAAATCAAAAACGGCACACAAATGGCGGCGACAACAAGCAGCGAGACAAAAGGACGGGACAACGAAAACTTGCCGAAAAATGCCCAAAGCCAATTGTCCCCTTGTTTTTCTTTCATTTTTGACGGCCAGAACAGCTTACCGTCCAACAGAGACATGAAAAACGGCACGATGGTAAACAACGCGACGAGGAGAACGGCAATTCCCACAGCCACGGCAGCCGCCGATTGGTAAATGATAAACTGTGAAAAACCGATGGCCGCAAAACCAATCATCACAGCCAACCCGCTGAACAGAACCGTCCTTCCGCCGTTGCGGTACGTTTCCACAATCGCATCGGTCACCGTTTCCTGTTTCAACAATTCCTCTTTAAACCGGCTCAACAGCAAAATACAGTAATCTGTACCGAGACCGAACAGGACGACCACCAAGAAAATTTGCGTGTAGGTGGATACCGGAAAGTCCACATATTTTACGAGAAACGCCACAATCGACTGCGCGGCCAAATACGAAAACCCGACCGTCAACAACGGAATGAACGGGGCCACAAAAGAACGGTAAACCAAGAGAAGCACAAGCAAAATAAAGACAATGGCAATGCCTTCCGTTTTCCTTACCCCTTCTTGGGAACTGACGATCAAGTCTTCATTGACCATCCATTCGCTTGTAAAAGCGTAATCGACATCAACCGATTCGAGCGTGTCGTACAGGCTCTTTTTCACTTCCTTGGCGTCGCGTCCGTTCCATTCCAAAGTGACGGAAGCGAGAATGGCTTTGCCGTCTTGAGAGACGAGCTGATCCTTGAGGCTTTCTTCTTTAAAATGAGAAATGATTTCTGTCACGCCAAGGTCTTTATTGTTTTCGAGCAATTCAATGGCTTTCTCGGCTTCTTTGATTTCCGCGGCACTCAATTTTTCCTTTTCATTGAACAACACCAGAGCAACCGTTGTGGTGTCGCTCGTGCCATCATCAGAGCGGGCTTCGGAAAGGATTTCGGAAGCGAGTTTGGACGAATAATGGTCAGGCAAAGTGATTTGGCCTTTTTCCCGCACCAAATCACCCATATTCGGCGCCATGAAAAACAAACCGGCAACGATGATAATCCATGCCAAAAGCACAAGCCATTTTCTCTTTACTATGAACCTCATTCTTCTTCACCCAGCCTCTTGTTTTTATAATCTGTCAAGATTTTGTCCAATTTTTCGTATGTAGCAATAAACTGCTTGATTTCCCCCAGGTCAAATTGGCTTATTAACGATTGTACCAACCGCTGTATGCGCTCCTCTGTCTGCCGGAATAATTCCGCGCCTTCGTCGGTCAAAGTCAAGTAAACAACACGGCGATCCTTTTTATCCCGTGTGCGTTTGATTAGCCCTTTCGCCCACATCCGGTTAATGATGGCGGTTATAGCGCTTTTTTTTACATCAAAAACTTCAGCCAGCTCCGTCGTGGTGCATTTTTGAACTTTGTGAATGTACCGCAAAACATAATGCTGATCAGTCGTAAGCTCTCTTCCGATTTCGCTGCTTATGAGAGACTCCCCGTTTTTGGTGACCGAAAAAGAAAGACTGATATACTTATCTACCAAACTTTTGATCAGCTGGTCTCCCATCTAAATGATCACCCGCTTCCGTTTTGAAAAATAGTTATACCGTTTAATAGTTCAACTGTTTAACTAATTGTATAACAGAAATATAATGGAGGCCTCCTTCTCTTGTCAATAAAAGTTTTCCGGCGGCCCTCTGCGGGGCTCCGACCGGAACAAAGATGAATGCCCCCATTTTGTCATGTTTCAAGGGTGACGCCGGCAGGCTGTGTTAACTAAAAACATCGGAACGGGGGAAAACTTCCCGGAAAACCATCATCCCCCGGGCTTCTCTTGCTGACACCGTTCCAAAACTCTTTTATGTAAAATGGATTTTCTCCTTTGGCGCGAATAAGCCATCATCATGCAGCCTGCTCCAATTCGACAAATTTCCGCTTTTGAATAAAGACGAGACGGCAAGAAAGAGCTATGCCCGCAGCCAGCAAACCGATTGTGAGCCCCAGCCAATAACCGACCGGTCCGAATCCGGCCGGATGGGCCAACAAATAGCCGCACGGCAAACAGACGACCCAATAAGCGATAAACGTAGTGGCCAAGGAAAAGTTGACATCTTTGTATCCCCTGAGCGCCGCCTGCGCCGTGACTTGCAAAGAATCAGAGATATGAAAGAACAATGCATATATCAAAAATTGGGCGATGAGTGCAAGAACCTCCGCCTCATTGGAATAAAGAGAAGCGACTTCATGGCGGAAAACGACAACCATCAATCCGGCAAACAACGCAATGCCGACAGACATCAAAATACCGAGCCAGCTGTAGATGTTCGCATCCCTGAACCGTTTGGCACCGACTTCAAATCCGATTAGAACGGTAATGGCCATCGACAAGCTGAGAGGGATCATGTAGAGAAGGGAAATGATGTTCAGGGCGGACTGGTAAGCGGCCACTGTTTCGACCGTAAACCGGCTGATTAAAATCGTAACCGCGGCAAACATGCTGGTCTCAAAGAACATGGAAAAACCCATCGGAATGCCGATTTTTAATATTTCTGCACATCTTTTCCAGAAAAAAACCTTGAAATATTTCCATTTCACATAGTGCACAAACGGCCGTTTCGTTTTTAAAACATAAACGGACAACGCCAAGATGAACCAGTAAGTTACAGCAGTTGCATAACCGCCGCCGGCGCCGCCCATCTCCGGGAAAACCCCCTTTCCGAAAATCAAAACATAATTGAAAAACAAATTAACAGGAAGGGCGAAAAGGAGGATCATCATGATGATCCTCGTGTTTCCGAGCGCATAAATAAACGATCGGAGCGCGTTAAACAGAAACAGCGGAATGACCCCGAAACCCATTCCGATTAAATAACCGCGGGCCACTTTTCGGACCGTGTCGTCCAGCTTCATGGCATTCAAAAGTGGGTCCAAAAAGAAAATCCCGGCGGCAATCACCAAGGCGGCAATTATAAAACCGAGATAAACACCGTGCGTCATCACATACGAAACATCCTTTTTTCTTTTTTCGCCGTGGTATTGGGCGGCTATAGGCGAGACGGCCAGTAAAATACCGCTTAAGCCGATAAAGACAGGATTCCAAATCGACGTTCCGATTGCCACTCCCGCCAAAGCCGAAGAATGATAATTTCCGGACAAGACCGTGTTAAAGAAAACCATGGCAAACATGCCCATTTGCGTAATGAATATGGGAATGAACAAAACGAAAATTTGCTTTATTTTTTCTTTTAATGTAAAAGTTTGATTCATATCGCTGATGCTCCTTGTCTGAGATGTTCATGAAGCATTGGAATCAGGAATCTTTTCCGTCCTGACCCGGACGGCCGTCCCGCTTCAAGATGACAACACATCAAACCGCCCAAATATTTTCAATGGCTGAAAAATAAAAAATAATTTGCAAAAATAAAGAAAACTCGCCACCGGCGAGCCCTTTTGTGATGAACTGTTATGAAACTGTTTTTTTCCGGCCTTTCTTTTTCACAAAACGATAGGCAATGAAGGCAAAATACAAAGGTACAGCCACGTAGATTAAGAAGGGAGTTTCGTGATACGTTCCGCGGTAAATAACAACAAGGAGCGCCCCCAAAAAAATCGTAATGATGGTTCCGTATTTCGGCAAAGGCACCTCTTTAAAACTAGGAATTTTCATCCTGCTGACCATTAAAAATGCCAAGGCGGTGAAGACAACCGCAATCAAAATATTCGGCAAAAATTCCCTAAACAAAGTAAGTAAGGCCAAAATTCCACCTGCAGCAGTGATCGGGACTCCGATAAAATAATCCTGTGAGATTTTTGCGGGAGTCACATTGAAACGGGCCAAGCGATAGGCGCCAAACAGAGGGAAGAGTCCGGCTACAACGATTCCCCACAACTCAAATTGATAAAAGTACGTGTAGTACAAGAGGAAAGACGGGGCAATTCCAAAAGTGACGATATCAGCTAACGAGTCCAGTTCCTTTCCGATGGCACTGTCCGCTTCCAACATCCTTGCCAGCCGGCCGTCCATACTGTCCAGCATCATTCCTATTAAAATTAAAATTGCCGCATTCTTATATGATCCTGCCGCAGCAAAGCTAATCGACAAAAAACCGCAATATAAATTTCCCAACGTAAAGATATTGGGAATCGTTTTAAATACTCGTTGCCGCAAGCTTTTCACCCATTTCATCCAGTTTCATAGATTTTAATTTTCAATTTGTCAAAAATATTTTTTTCACCGAATTTATTATACCACCCAAAATTCCGCAATGGCACATGGAATATGAAAATGTTTATTAATATTTTCAGTCCATTTATCGTCCGGGACCAAAAAATCATCGCCGGCTGCAGACTCTATTACATTTGTATTCAACTTGCATTAATCAATACAAAACATGATTCGCAAGGCGATTTCCGCAAAAAAAGAAGGCCCTCGTTTCCGCCCGGAATGCCCTTTTGTATACCCTCTTGGAACAGGTCCGTTTGGAATGAACGATCTGTCCGCCAATTTTTCAAAAAGCGATTCCATACATTTTCCTTGAATAACTTTGCGTATGCCCGCAGTATTTCGTGCCGCGGAAAACAAGACGGATGATTCCCGGCTCCGCGTTCGCATAAAAGAGTCCACATGACAGAGAAAGTGGTGTCTGTGGACGGTTTTTTCATCATATGTTTCTATGAAGAATTTCCAAAACGGTTCTTAATTCGTTGACAGGTATTTGTCCGGGAGCTGACGATTTTTTGCCGGAAGCAAAAGTAAGAGCGGAACCGAATATCTCCCCTGCCAACCGTGTGATTAGCCCCAATCCGCCCATGGCCATCGTGACAACGGGCGGGCTGTCCTTTTGGTTTGTGAATGTGTTGGTTGCATCAAGCAATATCAACACATCCGCGGCTGTGCGGGGCATGACGGCTATTTTTAAAATATCGGCTCCATATTCTTTCATCTTTTGAAGGCGTTCAAGGATGGCGTCCTTTGGCGGGGTAAAGGAAAATTCATGATTTGACATAATGACAGGCACCCCGCGCTCTCCCGCTTCCCGGAACACATCTTCAATCGCCGGCTTCGCGCTGAATAATTCCAAATCAATTAAATCCGCATGTCCCGATTTAATGGCCGCCAAATTCAACTCGCGGTAATAACTGTCACTGACAACTTTTGCCCCACCTTCTTTTTTCGAACGAAAAGTAAAGATGAGAGGAATTTCCCCGAGTTTCTCGCGGATAACTGCGGCCGTTTCAAGGACAGCCGGAATTTGTTCTGCCTTTTCAAAAAAATCGACCCGCCATTCGACAAGATCGGGGGATAAAGTTGTTATCATGGACGCTTCGTCCATCAATTCGGCTTTATTTTTGCCGGTGAGGGGAACTACAATTTTCGGCTTCCCCTCCCCGATGGTTACATTTCTCACTGTTACTGTTGTCACTTTTTTTCCCCTTTCCCCATGACGCGCATCAGCGGGAACCATACAGTTCCCAGGCCCATTTTACCGAATCGACGATTTGATCAGCCGCCGCTTCGCTGTCCAAATTGTCCAGAAGCACTCTCGAATGATGGTGGGAGTAAATCTTTTTCCGTTCCTCAAACAGCTGTTTCATTTCCTCAACGGTTTTTCCTTGCAATAACGGCCGGCTGCCGATGATCCTGCCGAGCCTGTTTTTCCACGCGTCCCAAGATAGTTCAAGATAAAAGACGATGCAATGTTCCATGCACAGCTTGCGAATATCCTCTTGCATGAAAGCTCCGCCGCCAAGAGAGAGAACATTCAGTTTTTTTCTGGCGTAATTTGTAATCAATTCTTTTTCCTTTTTGCGGAACACTTCTTCCCCGTGGGTCTTGAAAATTTCCGTCACCGGCATGCCGAATTCTTTTTCGATTTCTTCATCTATATCGACAAAATCCCGGTACAGCTTTTTGGCAACAAGCTTGCCTATCGTTGTTTTGCCGACGCCCATAAAACCGATTAAGGCTATGCTTTTTTCCCGTACAGGAATTTCTTTGTCCATTGTTCCGTATTCTTCCTCTCCAAAGCATATATTCTATGAAATTATTTTCAATTATATATCGAATCTATTTTCTTGTAAAACGAACAAAATAAACCCCGTTTCTCCCCGGGAATAAAACGAAAATCCCCATGCCTGTCTGAAGGCTTACGAGGATTTCTTTATCTTGAGAAAATTTTTATGCCGATCTAAAAAATCTCCAGACAGCTTATGCCAACAGGATCAAACTTACTGCCATAACTCCCATCCCGGCCATGACTCCATAGATGGAAAGATGCGCTTCGTCATATTTTTTCGCCGCCGGCAGCAATTCATCAAGAGAAATAAAGACCATGATCCCGGCAACGGCAGCGAAGATAACGCCAAAAATGACATCATTCAAAAAGGGCATGAGTATCAAAATGGCCGTTAACGCTCCGAGCGGTTCCGCAAGCCCGGACATAAAGGAATACATAAATGCCTTTTTCTTGTCCCCGGTGGCGTAATAGATAGGCACAGAA
>CALKIU010000163.1 GCA_937995745.1 uncultured Bacillaceae bacterium
GCGGACTGCTCGGGGGCATTCTCTAATCCGCTCCTCTTACTTTCTCTAAAAGGACGCAATCCAAGCGTCCTTTTTATTTTTGCTTTGAGCCGGAACCGATCGCGGCCGTCAATGCTAGATCCCAAATATAATTTGTTGCTGTGTTCAAATTGTGAAATTTTCATGAAAGCGATTTCGTTTTTCTATTAAAATAGCCCGACAAGAACAGGGGGGTGCAGTAGTTAATTTCTCACATTCTCAACCATAATTATGTAATTTATAAACACTTGGATTTAACAGTTGTAAACTTTTATTAAAAAAAACCCCTTTAAACAAGCTCTTCCCGTGACATAACTGTCAAGATAATTCCCTCCAAATCCCTATTCTTAAAGTTCTGATAATAAAGTATAGTTGAATTAAGACAAAATTCTACAAAAAATGCAGGGGGTGGAGCATAATGGCATTCTTGGCTGACCTCATCCAACAATTACTTGGCCTTTTGGCACCGATTTTGAGCCTTCTTGGTCTTGCTTAATAGATACATAGAGGCCTGATTATTTCTTATTATGCTAAAAAGGACGTTCATTTAACGTCCTTTTTAGTTTTCCCGGACAATAAAGGGCCGGGCCGGTATATGCTCCCCGCAAAATCGCGCGGTTTTCCTCTATGCCTTTTGCCTGGCTTCCCACTCTTCCATGATCTTCACTCCGCTCGAGGAACCCAGTCTTGTTGCACCCGCTTCGATCATTTTTACGGCATCCTCATACGTTCTGATTCCGCCACTGGCCTTGACACCGACAGCATCTCCCACGGTTTTGCGCATCAGAGCCACATCTTCAACCGTTGCTCCTCCGCCGGAAAAACCGGTCGATGTCTTTACGAAGCCAACCCCGATGTTTTTGGCAATTTCGCATGCTTTGATCTTTTCCTCATCTGTCAACAGGCATGTCTCAATGATGACTTTTAAAATCGCTTTGTCTTTAACGGCTTCATAAACTCCTTTTATATCTTCGGCCACCAAATCATAATTCTTGTCTTTTAAAGCGCCGATATTGATAACCATGTCCACTTCTTCGGCGCCGTCAGCCACCGCTTGTTTGGCTTCAAAAATCTTTGTTTCCGTCGTTGACGCCCCCAACGGGAAGCCGATTACGGTGCACACTTTCACATCGGTTCCTTGCAACAGTTCCGCCGCTTTTTTGACCCTTGAGGGGTTGACGCAAACAGACATAAAATCATGTTTCACGGCATCAGCGCATAACTGTTTGATTTGTTCTTCCGACGCATCCGGCTTTAACAATGTATGATCAATATATTTGTTCAATTGACTGATCATAAGGCCACATCCCTTCTTCAGAGTAAAAGAACGAGAAGGAAACAGGAGGAATGTTGAATAAACCCCTGCCTGTTCCCTTTCTAAAAATTATAAGTGATCCTTCTCTGGATTATAAGGTCATTCACTTATTTACTTTTGAAGCGGTTTCAATGCTTGATACAAGGCAAGGTAATCTTGAAAGATCGGTTCATACTTCTTGGTATTTTCCAGATTCGGTTTGACGGTCTCCTTTTCATGAACCATATTGGCAGCCGCTTCTTCAAGGGAATCGTAAGATCCGCACCCTGTCGCCGCCAAAATGCAGCAGCCGAGAATCGTTCCGTTATTGGTATTTTCATTGATGATAAATTCTTTTCCGGTGGCATCGGCAATGATTTGCATCCACAGTTTATCTTGCGTCACTCCGCCTGTGGCCACGACTTTATCGATCGGTACGCCGTTCTCCTCAAAGTTAACGACAATATTTTTAAAGCCGAGCGCAACCGCTTCCATAATGGCGCGGTGAATATCCGCTCTCTTATGGTTCAATGTCAAACCGTTAATGGCTCCCGTGGCATGGCTGTCTTTGTACGGAGTGCGGTTCCCCTGGAAGAAGTCGAGGGCCCTTAAACCGTTGGCGCCGATGGGCACATCCTTCGCTTCTTCCATCATGGTTTGGAAACCGTCATCGCCCGTCAGGCCGAACGCCTCCTGATACCATTTAATAATCGAACCGGCCGATACTTGTCCGGCTTCTAAAAGGGTCAACCCTTCGATCATGGCTCCCTTGTACGGTCCCCAAATTCCTTTCATCGGCCTGTCGTTCTCCGTAAACAAGAGCTGCACGAAGCTTGTTCCCATAATGGCGGCCATTTTTCCGGGAGAAACAACACCCATTCCGACCATTCCAATATGGGCATCAATGCCTCCTTGAATGACGGGGATTCTTTCCAGACCGAATTCGTTGGCCAAGTCTTCATTCAGGAGACCAACCGTTGCCCCCATCGGCAAAACATTCGTAATGATCTTGTCTTTATAATCCTCTAAACCTATCATTCTCATAAACTCGTCATTAAACCCTTCACCGTCCACATAATTCCATTTGCAAACGGCATTCACTTTGCTTGCCGCCCAATTTCCGGTCAGCTTATAGTTGATGAAATCAATTTTTTCTACAATTTTGTAGGCTTTATCGTAAATCTCCCGTTTATTCTCTTTCAACCAAAGCGCTTTTGGATTAAACCATTCGGCGGAAACCTCTTCCCCGCAATACTTTAAGACAGGATGTTTCGTGGCGTTGATTCTTGCCTCTTGATCCTTGGCGCGGACATCCATCCACATGATGGCTTCATCCAAAGCGTTTCCTTGTTCGTCAACGGGAAGCACCGTCGCCGATGTTGCACAAACGGCCATCGCCTGAATGTTTTTCTTTTGTTCCGGTGTGCAATAATCCATGACATCCTTCAAAGCTTTGCGAAAACCGGCCCACCAATTGCCGCTGTCTTGGACGGCATACCCCGGTTTTGGGAAATGGATGGGGTATTTAACCTCACTTGTTTTCAACAGTTTCCCTTGTCTGTCTGCCAATCCGACCCGGACGCCTTGTGTGCCAAAATCCGCCCCCAAAAACAAATGATCTTTCTTTGCCATCTTTGACTCCTCCTCTTTTATGGGACTGTTATTTATTTTCCATGGGGATAAAACATGATTTTATTAAAATGGAAAGGTTCTTCATCCAACTTTCTGAACACTTCCGGTACGTCATCGAGTTCAAGGCGGTGGGTAATGATTTTATCGGCGTTCAATTTGCGTTCGGACATCAACCGGACCGCCTCTGTCCATTCTTTTCCCGGGAACGGATGCGAGAATGAGTTCCAGCTTCCCGTAATGGTAATCTGCCCCCGCAAAATTTTGTCGACGACTTCCTTCGGATATTCCAATGCAGCATTCGAGATTCCCAAATAAACGACGCGGCCCATTTTCTCCGCCACTTGAACGGCCTGGATTTGGGCAACGGGCGCTCCCGACATCTCCAACACAACGGAGACGCCTTCTCCTCCTGTAAGTTCCTTCACTTTTTCGACCGCATCCACTTTTCGGGAATTAATCATGTAATCCGCCCCGCTGTCTTTGGCGGCAACAAGTTTTTCATCCGTCACATCGACGGCGATGACTTGTTTGACACCGAGCGCCTTGGCATATTGCACGGCAAACAACCCGATTGCGCCCATTCCGAAGACGCAAACGGTGTCGTCTTCGGCCAAATTCGCTCTGTAGCAGGCGTGGATCGCGTTTGCCGCCGGGTCAACAGTCGCGCCCCAGTCAAAAGGAATGTTGTCCTCAAGCTTCACCATATTTGTCGCTTTTACGGCCAGATATTGGGCAAAAGCCCCGTCATTTCTCGAACCATAATACTTGTAATCATCGCATAGCGAGTACTCGCCTTTCTTGCACCACTTGCATTCAAAACATGGAATCAACGGAGCCACCGCCACCCGGTCAGACACTTTCCAGCCGGTCACTTTGCTTCCCAGCTCAACTATTTCTCCGGCAAATTCATGGCCGGGAATAATCGGCGATACATGCGCCCCTTTCTTGTTGATGCGGGGAATGTCAGATCCGCACACGCCCACCGCCATTACTTTCAGCAAAACCTCGTCTTCCTTCGGCACCGGCATCTCTACGTCCACAACATGCAATTGCTTAATGCCTGTCATATGTACTGCTTTCATGTCATTTCCTCTCCTTTTCCAAAAGTGTGATGATTTCCCCGGCTGTATCCTCGTCGGTGAACAAAGTATTCATATAACCGCCCCGTAAAGCGGCCAAAATACTTTCGGCCTTATGTTTGCCAACGGCAATGCAAATGCTGTGCTCCTTCTTTTTGAGTTCTTCCAGGCTGATCCCGATGACCCGGTCGTAGAGTTCTCCCGCGGCGCGGGTCCCGTCTTTTTTGAAATATCTCGAACAAATATCGCCGATAAACCCCTCTTCCCGCAGTTTCCGGTATTCTTCCGCCGTAAAATAGCCGGCCCGGACAAGGACCGATTTTTCGTCGACGACGCCGACGCTGAAAGCGGCAATCCTGGCTTGTTGAATGAGGTCAAAAACTTCGCTTATTTTCGAGTCTTGCTTGATAATGTCGGCGATGTAGGAATTGTCAACAAAGGACGGCGTCTGCAGCGTATACCAGCCGGCGTGGAAGTTATTTGCAAAATTGATGACAATGTGGTCGGCAAATGTGCTTACATTTCTGTTGGAAACACCGCCGTTTAGCAGGACAATTTTCACGTCCTTTTTCGGCGACGGAATCAAGTTTTCCGATATGAAAGTCATCGTTTCTCCCCAGGAGACGCCGATGATATCACCGTCTGCAACAATCGAATTTAAATATTTTGAAAAACCTTCCGTCACATTGGACAGCGTCAAGCGCCAATCCTCGGACATGGATTCCGCCACATACACATGTTTTAAGCCAAATTGTTCTTTCAGCTGCTTCTCGAGATGCTCAACTGTCACGGGAGGGAAATCGAGAACAAAACGAACATAGCCCAGTTCTTTCGCTTTCGAAATCAATCTCGATACCGTTGACTTGGAAACGTTTTCATTTTTGGAAATATCTTCTTGTTTCATTTCCAGCAAATAATATTTTTTTGCTACGCGAATCAATTGCTTTAGCTCTTCTTTATTCATCTTTTCTAGCTTGACCGCCTTAAAACTGAAAAAAATTTTTCCCGCGGGAAATTAATTTCACATTTATTATATTAGAATATTATTCTGATGTCTACCAAAATATGAAAACCTTTTCAATTTTTGCGATCTTTTAAGTATTGGCCGCTTGTGAAAACGCATTATGAAAGGCATTTACAGAGGGCATCAGATGGATTTTTTAATAATGAATGAATTTATTGTTTTTCATATATAATAAATTAGAATGGCTCTTGCAGGGGGCGGAAAACAAAAATGGGATATTTTCTCATTGGCTGTTTTCCGGGCGCGCTTAAAAAAATACCCTTCGTTAAGAATGCCGCTTAACGAAGGGTATTCCAATTCAATCCAAATCCTTCATTGGTTTCGTTACGATGTCATAAAGGCCGGTTCCTTTGCCGTTTCTTTCCCGAGCTTTCCGTGTTTCTCCAATTCATCGGCGACATGCTTCAAGCCCACTGCCTCGAGTGCCGTCCGCGTCGGCCAGCCTGTCTCCGGATCCCATCCTTCGAACTCATAATACATTGTTTTCCATTCCTCAAACTTTTCCCGGTCCAAATGTCTGCCGGCCAGATTGATATACTGCCACTTTCCGTCCACTTTTCCCGGCATCCAAAAGGAACCGAAACTTCCGCCGTGATAAGGCAATTCATAAATGTAATCGGCAAATTTGACCATATCGCGGTGCCGTCCTTGCATCGTGTAAATGGCATTATCAAGAAACCAAATTTTTCTTCCCAGCATCAGACCTTCGAGAAAGGTTATTTTTCTGCCAAGAACCGCGCTGAGAAATTTCGCCTCCCCTTCATCGCCGGTAATCCCCCGGTTGTCGGGAGCATTGGCATTTATGAAATCCGGCCAGCGGAAATCACAAAATAATGCTGATTGTTTCCAAAACCTCGTATACCATCTCTGCCAGGCGACCAGCTTCACAAAATTCTCGGAATATATATTGTCCGTACTGTAATTGAGCATGTCCGGATTATTCTCGAACGGCACCAATTTTTCAGCGATAATTTTTGTGGCTTCCTCCGCGCTTAAATACGGCTCTTTTCTGGTCCAGATGTCCCTGCTCGGCGACCAGTAAAGCAAGTTAAAGCAGTGCTCGTTTATGTCACGGTCACCAAGGATCGTGCCGTAGCCCCATTCAATTTCGGCCCGGGGATCGTAAGCATGTTCAGGAAGCCCCCAATAAGGATATTCCAGAACCCCGGTTTTTAAATCTTCCTCCAGCCTGCCCCATCGCTGCGCCGCCCGGTAAAATCCTTCCGCCATATCATCGCCGATTCCTTCCCGGTAGGCAATCATGTGGAGAAACTCTTCCGCAAA
>CALKIU010000164.1 GCA_937995745.1 uncultured Bacillaceae bacterium
AGGTTCACTGTCCCGGCAACGGGACGAGGGGCATGTGATTTGGCTTGTATAGCAAGCCGGTGCCAAAAACCGGTTGATAGTGGAAGGGGGGCGGGCCAAACATAACGCCCTTTTGTCCCGCTGGGACGAGGTGCCTGTCCCCCTGTCCCGCCACTGTGCCGCCGCCCGCTCCGCCCCGGTTTTATAAAATGAGGCAAAAAGAAAAGGCATCTCGTTATGAGAGGCCTTTCATTTTTTCTCTATATGAATCTTTTAAATTAGGATTTTACCAAGTCGAATGCTTCTTGAATTTCTTTCAACAACTGTTCTGCTCCTTCGCGGCTGAGAACGATCTTTCCGCCTGCCAGTGCCACGTTGTCGTCAGATACTTCGCCGGTAATCTGACAAGTCATGTTTGGCTTATACTTTTTCAAGATAATGCGGTCATCGTCCACATAGATTTCCAGAGCATCTTTTTCCGCAATGCCCAAAGTGCGTCTCAACTCGATCGGAATCACCACACGGCCGAGTTCATCAACTTTTCGAACAATTCCAGTCGATTTCATTTGCTAATCTCCCCTCAAAATCTTCAATATTTTTATTAATAATATATTTATATATATTCGCCATTATTCGACAAATTTCTTCTTTAACATTATAATACCAGTGTTTGCCATAAACGTCAATAATTTTATTTTCAAATTCTTAAAAAATTTCCAAGGAAACTAGCAAAAAAGCATAGGGTTTTTGCCTAGTTTTTTCTAAGTAAGGATAACTTTGATATAATGTTCATGTAAAAAAAGAAATGTAAGCAATTTTATGGCAGAATGATTCCCTTATTTTTGCCGTATCCACTCTTTTTTCCGCGAGAAATTTTTCTTCCGGACGAAGAAAAAGCCGCTTGCGGAAAGCAAAAAAGGGGGCCGCTCGTTATTCAGATCGCCGGGAATGTTTTAAAAAAATAATATTAAAATATGAAAAAACGGGAGATTCGACAGGCTTCAACAAAAAGAAATCCGGCTTCTGCATGCGGTTTTTTGGCAGCGGATGCTGATTTGTGGCGGTTTTTGTCATCAGCAATCACATTTGCAACGGTTCCGCTTCACGATGGATGGAAATATTTTCTACAAAAAGGAATCTGGTTTCCTTCTTTCAGTTGCGGACATGGTTAAATGTAACCGGCATGAAAAAAAGTAAGCCGAATCCGGCGGGGAGGCCCGGAATGCCCCGCTTGTCTTGCGCTTTTGCCCGTTTTTATGTATATTTGGTTGTTAGACGAGGAAAGATGACTGATTGAACAGGATCAGCGGATGACTTTTCAAACTGATAGATTTTGGTCCAACTCGTCCGGTCCGGGCGAGATTTTTCATGGTAAAAGCAAAATGAGACAGGTTTTCCGGAGGAACATTGCGGCCGGCCTCTTTTCCGGAAACGGCGGCCAAGCGCTTGAAATGCCTGCCCCGATTTGCTGCCATACAGGAGCCGGTTTTAATAAAGAAGGATTGAAAAGCTATGAGGAGGGAACGACAAATTGGGAGAACAGAAAAAAACTTTTTATATCACAACGCCGATTTATTATCCGAGCGGCAATCTTCATATCGGACATGCGTATACAACGGTGGCGGCCGATGCCATGGCCCGATACAAACGGCTGCGCGGATATGATGTCATGTTTTTGACCGGTACGGACGAGCACGGGCAAAAGATTCAAAAGAAGGCGCAAGAAAAAGGGGTTACGCCAAAGGAATACGTCGATGAAATCGTCGCCGGAATTAAAGAGTTATGGGAAAAACTCGAGATTTCCTACAATGACTTTATCCGCACCACCGAGGAACGTCACAAAAAAGTTGTGGAAAAAATTTTCGCCCGCCTCATGGAACAAGGCGATATTTATTTGGGTGAATATGAAGGATGGTACTGCACCCCTTGTGAATCGTTCTTTACGGAAACCCAGTTGGTGGACGGAAACTGTCCCGACTGCAACAGGCCGGTGGAAAGAGTGCGGGAGGAATCCTACTTTTTCCGCGTGAGCAAATATGCGGACCGGTTGCTCAAATATTACGAGGAAAATCCTGATTTCATCCAGCCTGAATCAAGAAAAAATGAAATGATTAACAACTTTATCAAACCGGGGCTGGAAGATCTGGCCGTTTCGCGGACAACTTTCGATTGGGGCATCAAAGTACCGGGAAATCCGAAACATGTCATTTATGTTTGGATTGATGCACTGTCGAATTATATCACAGCTCTCGGCTACGGTACAGACAATGAAGAAAAATATAAAAAATACTGGCCGGCCGATGTTCATCTCGTCGGCAAAGAAATTATCCGCTTCCATACGATTTACTGGCCGATTATGCTGATGGCCCTGGATCTGCCGCTTCCGAAGAAAGTGTTCGGCCACGGCTGGCTGTTGATGAAGGACGGCAAAATGTCCAAATCGAAAGGGAATGTCGTCGATCCGGTGACGCTCATTGACCGTTACGGACTCGATGCGCTCCGCTATTATTTGCTTCGTGAAGTGCCGTTTGGTTCCGACGGAGTGTTTACGCCGGAAGGTTTTGTGGAGCGGATCAATTATGATTTGGCCAATGACCTCGGGAATTTGTTAAACCGCACCGTCGCCATGATTAACCGCTATTTTGACGGCGAAATTCCCGTATACAAAGGTTCGGAAGGAAAATATGACAAAGAGCTTTTGGAAATGAACCGGGAAACGGTGAAAAAATATGAACAAGCCATGGAAGACATGGAGTTTTCCGTCGCTTTGGCCGCCGTGTGGCAGTTGATTAACAGAACGAACAAGTATATTGACGAAACGGAACCGTGGATTCTTGCCAAGGATGAAGAAAAAAGGGAACAGTTGGCCAATGTGATGTCCCACCTGGCCGAGTCTCTCTTGAGAATGGCCGTCCTTTTGCAGCCGTTTATGACACGGACGCCGAAAGAAATTCTTTCCCAATTGGGAATAAAAGATGAACAGTTCCTTGCTTGGGAAACACTGGAAACCTTCGGAACCATCCCTGCCGGCACAAAGGTGCAAAAAGGGAAACCGATTTTCCCGCGTCTCGATATGGAAAAAGAAGTCGCCTATATTAAAGAAAAAATGGGCGGGGCCGCCAAAGCGGATCAAGCGGCCAAAGCAGAAGAAAAGAAACAGGAAAAACCGGAGGCTCCGGAAATCACCATTGACGATTTCAATAAAATTGATCTCCGCGTAGCCAAGATCATTCAAGCGGAACCTGTGAAAAACGCCGACAAGCTCCTCAAGCTCCAGCTCGATCTCGGCTATGAAAAGCGGCAAGTTGTCTCCGGAATCGCCCAGTATTACAAGCCGGAAGAGCTCGTCGGCAGAAAAGTGATTTGCGTGACGAACCTCAAACCGGTGAAATTAAGAGGCGAACTGTCCGAAGGGATGATTTTGGCCGGTTCGGGAGACGGCAAACTTTCATTGGCAACGATTGCCGAAGACCTTCCGCCCGGGGCGAAGGTAAAATAAGAATCGTTTTACAAACATAGGAATGTATCCGGCCGGGTGCATTTCTATGTTTTTCTTTTTCAAGAAAACGAGGCATAATGGAAATAACCGGTCATTTTCCGAATGTAACATAATTGTAACAGAAGAAACGAAAAAATAATTTTTGAAATAAAGGGGTTTTTTTCTATGTTATTCGACACACATACGCATTTGAACGCTTATCAATTTGCCGATGATCTTCCGGAAGTGATCGACAGGGCCCTTAAAGAAGGGGTCAGCCGTATGGTCGTCGTCGGTTTTGACCGTCCGACGATTGAAATCGCGATGGATCTGATTGAAAAATATGATTTTCTCTACGCTTCCATCGGCTGGCATCCGGTTGACGCCATCGACATGAAAGATGAGGATCTCGATTGGATTGAAGAACTGGCAAAGCATCCGAAAGTGGTGGCCATCGGGGAAACGGGCCTGGACTATCATTGGGACAAGTCGCCGAAAGACATACAAAAAGAAGTGTTCCGCAAGCAAATCCGCCTGGCCAAAAAGCTGCAGCTCCCCCTTGTAATCCATAACCGGGAAGCGACAGCGGACGTGGTTGAAATTTTAAAAGAAGAGAACGCCGCCGAAGTGGGCGGAATCATGCATTGTTTCAGCGGCAGCCCGGAAACGGCCCTGGAGTGTGTAAAAATGAATTTTTACATTTCACTGGGCGGGCCGGTTACTTTTAAAAACGCCAAAAAGCCGAAGGAAGTGGCGAAGGCCGTTCCCCTCGACAGGCTGTTGATAGAAACCGACTGTCCTTATCTTGCTCCCCACCCGTACCGGGGCAAAAGGAATGAACCGGCTTATGTGAAGCTGGTGGCGGAAGAAATCGCCGCTCTCAAAGGCCTTTCTTTTGAAGAAGTGGCCAAGGCGACAACGGAAAATGCCGAGCGCCTTTTCGGCCTCCGGGATAAATGAACCGTGTCGAAAATCAGGAAACATTGTCCAATTTTATGTGAGATTTTTCCAAATAACAGCCTCTTTTTCTCTATGACGCAGTGATGCAATCGACATCATTCGCCCTCTCTTTTGTAATATTTCTAAATTTTCAGGGACTTTTCGCAGGGAGGTTGGGTTGACAGGTCTTTTGTGAGACTTTATAATCACTGCGAGAGAAAAAGGAGGCGTTTTTTATCGTACCAAAACATTTGAAGACTCTGTTTTCCAAATCTGCATGGAAAAGGAAAACGGGAGTTCTCATTGCGAGTTCCATAGTTTTTCTCGGTGCTTTCGGATTTGTGATCTATGAAACAACGAAAAAAACTGTGACTCTGGTAAAAGACGGTCAAGAATCAACCGTAAAAACTCATGCCGGCACGGTGAAAGAGTTTTTTGCGGAACAAAACTTTTTCCTGGATGAAAAAGATTATGTCCATCCGGCCGTTGACAAAAAAATAACAGATGGTTCCAAAATTGTTTGGAAAACAGCCAAACCGGTGCAGCTGATCAGTCCGGAAGGCGAGAAAACCATTTGGACGACTGCCGGCACGGTGAAGGAACTATTAAAAAACGAAAATATTTCTTTATCCGGACATGATAAAGTAGAACCGGAATTAAAGACTAAAATAGAAGAAAATTTAACCATTCGCATAGAGAAAGCTTTTCCTTTAACCGTAGTTGACGGCGGGAAGGAAAAAGAAGTTTGGACAACCCCGGTGACCGTCGGTGAACTTTTGAAACAACAAGGCATTACATTAGGAAAAGAAGACCGGGTGGAGCCCGGTGCGGATAAAATGATTTCCAAAGATACCGTGGTGCGCATTACCCGGGTGGAAAAAGTCACCGAAGTGGTGGAAGAACCGGTCGCTTATGCCGTGGTGACGAAAAAGGATTCCAGCCTCGGCAAAGGTGTGGAAAAAGTGATTTCCCAGGGGCAGAAAGGCCTTGTCAAGCGAGAGTATGAAGTTGTTAAGGAAAACGGAAAAGAAGTATCGAGAAAACTCATTAAAGAAACAACGGTGAAAAAGGCGAAAGATCGCGTTGTGGCAGTCGGAACAATGACACCTGTCAAAATGGCTTCCCGCGGAACCGCCGCCAAAGCTTCAGGGAAAACTTTTTATGTTACCGCAACGGCCTATACGGCGAACTGTAACGGTTGCAGCGGGGTGACGACGACAGGGATCGATTTGCGGAAAAATCCCAATGCGAAAGTGATTGCCGTCGATCCGAATGTCATTCCGCTCGGTTCAAAAGTTTACGTTGACGGTTACGGTTACGCCGTGGCTGCGGATACGGGCGGCGCCATCAAGGGGAACAGAATCGATGTCTTTTTCCCGACGAAAGAACAAGCTTACCGCTGGGGAAGCAGAAAAGTGAAAGTGACAATCATTGACTGAACAGGAGCAATGGCTCCTGTTTATTTTTGTGTTTTCGGCCGATTTTCATTAAAATGTTTGGAGAAAACAATACGGGTGGAAAAGGATGAAAAGATGAAAATTAAAGAAATTATCGTAGTGGAAGGAAAAGATGATACGGCGGCCGTCCAAAGAGCCGTTGACGCGGATACGATTGAAACGAACGGTTCGGCCGTCAGCATGGAAACAATTGAAAAAATCAAACTGGCCCAAAAGACGCGCGGAGTGATTATTTTTACCGATCCCGATTTCCCCGGGACGAAAATCCGGCAAACGATCACGGAACATGTGCCGGATTGCAAACATGCTTTCATTCCGAAGGAACTGGCGAAAGACAAGCTGGGCCGGGGAGTCGGAGTGGAGCATGCGTCGCCGGAGACGATCCGCCAAGCGCTGAAAGATGCCCGTATGATGACGGAAGAGGTTGAGGAAAACATCACCCGCGAGGATCTTTTGGAAGCCGGATTAATCGGAGGCGCCGACGCCCGTCAACGGCGGGAAAAGCTCGGCAAAATTTTAAAAATCGGCTATGCCAACGGCAAACAGCTGCATAAGCGGCTGATGATGTTTCAAATTACCAGAACAGATTTTTTCCGGGCTTTGGAGATTTTACGGGAGGAGGAAAAGGAATGAACAAAGATATTGCCACTCCCGCGCGCACGCAGGAAATTTTGCGCAAATACGGCCTCGCTCTTAAAAAAAGCCTCGGACAAAATTTTTTGGTGGACCCGAACATTTTGCGAAAAATCGTCGCCGCGGCCCATTTGACCCCGGAATCGGGGGCGATCGAAATCGGCCCGGGAATCGGGGCGCTGACAGAGCAGCTTTTGCGCTCCTGCCGGAAAGTGGTCGCTTATGAAATTGACCGCCGCCTTCTCCCGGTACTGGAGGAAACATTGTCTCCCTACCCCAATAAGAAAATTATCCATCAGGATGTTTTGAAAGCGGATGTGGGCGCCATGATCGGGGAAGAGTTCGCCGGCTTTGATGATCTCATGATTGTCGCCAATCTCCCTTATTATGTGACGACGCCGATTATCATGAAACTCCTCGAAGAAAAGCTGCCCGTCCGGGGGATGGTGTTTATGCTGCAAAAAGAAGTGGCGCAGCGAATTTCGGCCCGGCCGGGGAGCAAAGATTACGGTTCGCTGACGATTGCCGTGCAATATTACACGGAGGCGGAACTGGTCATGACAGTCCCGCGGACGGTTTTCATCCCGAAGCCGAATGTAGATTCCGCCGTCATTCGTCTCACGCTCCGCCGCGAGCCGATTGTCTCCGTTAAAGACGAGCCGTTCTTTTTCCGCGTCTGCCGGGCTTCTTTTGCAAACAGGCGGAAAACGCTTTTAAACAATTTAACGGGCGGACTCCCTTCCGGAAAGGAGAAGAAGGGGGAGATTTTGAAGGCCTTGGAAAAAGCGGGCATTGATCCGGGCAGGCGGGGAGAAACGTTATCCATTGAAGAATTTGCCCGGTTGAGCGATGCACTGCATCCGTATTTTCCGGAAGCATAAAGGTGATTGCAAGAAAAAGTCCTTGTTTCAAGGGCTTTTTTTTATGCGGGCCATGACGCCGGGACGGAGGCTGCCGCCGTTTTTTTCGAAAAGGCACGATTTGGTTTTTCACAAGAACAAGGCTGATCGCATATTTATAAAACTGAATCTTCAGAGGTTCAGAAAGTCGGGAAAGATGTTCCGGAAGGTCTTTGTTGCCGAATCGGCGCGGGTGGCGGAACAATTTTTAAGGGTTTTAAAAGGCCCTGATGGAGTGACGGCAGTGGCGATCAAAATCATGGATATCGTCGGCAGAATTTCTTATAACTGCGATATTCTTTTCCGGGTGATAGATATTAAAGAAATCAACGGGGAAAAACAGGCCATTCTTTACGGCGAGGACGTCCGCTTAATTGCGGATGCTCCTTGCCATGATCTGGTGGTCATTGATCCGGCGGAAAAAATGAAAAGATCCCGGGAATTCCGGTCTTTGGAAGAACAGTCTTACCGCTTGTTCCAGCAAGATTTCGATTTGCTGAAACAAAAGCAGGAATATCATTTGACGGACGGCTACGCGAAGGAAATGAAATATTTTCAGCTTCCCGGGCGCGTTCTTCATCTCGACGGGGATCCGAATTATTTGAAAAAGTGTTTGCACCTTTATGAAAAAATCGGCGTTCCCGTGACGGGAATTTACTGCCATGAAACGGAGATGCCCGCAAAAGTCAGCTACCTCCTTGATTACTACCGTCCTGATATATTGGTGATCACCGGGCATGATTCGTATTCACGGTCAAAAGGAACATACCGGGATATTAACGCATACCGGCATTCGAAGCATTTTGTGCAGACGGTGAGGGAAGCGAGAAAAAAAGTTCCCCACCTGGACCAACTGGCCATTTTTGCAGGGGCCTGCCAATCCCATTTTGAGTCGCTCATTGAAGCGGGGGCCAATTTCGCCAGCTCTCCTTCGCGGGTCAATATCCACGCTTTGGATCCCGTCTATATCGTGGCGAAAATTTGTTTCACCCCGTTTACGGAAAGCGTCAAGGTGTGGGATGTTCTCAGGAACACGATGACGGGGGAAAAAGGCCTCGGAGGGATCGAGTCGCGGGGTGTCTTGCGAATCGGGATGCCGTACAATGCGGAAATGCAAGAATAAGACTTGAACATACCAAGGACCGGATTTGCAAACATTCATCCATAAAGAACGCGGGGGGAGAGATCATTGGCACGCCTATTAACGCAAATGTTAAAAAATATTGACAAATTTCGTACATTTTTCTGCAAAAATTTTTCTTTTTTGGTATTGCAAACGTTTTCCAAAAAGCCCGCAAATCGCGGGCTTTCTTAATTTTTGAAAAGGACACATATTCTTGCTAAACAAGGGTACTTTATAAATGTAGAAAAATCCCAAAAAATGTGGATGAAAAGTTGTTGACAATAATTTTATAAGCCTGTATAATTTAATTTTTATTTGACTTTATTTCCCGGTTGTGATAAACTTGACACAGTGAGGTGGACTGAATGGCAAAATCTTTACAGGAGATTAAGAAAGTTTTAGACTCGAATTTGGGCAAAAGACTCTTGCTCAGAGCAAACGGCGGCCGCAGAAAGACGATTGAACGGTCGGGAGTTTTAGCTGAAACGTATCCTTCTGTGTTTGTTGTAAAATTGGACCGGGATCGGCATGCTTTTGACCGTGTATCTTACAGTTATGCGGATATTCTTACAGAAACGGTGCAAATCACATTTTATGATGATCAGAACGATAAAGCAGCGGTGAATTAAAGCGGTTGAAAGCTCGGAACGGCAGCAGTGCAATGCTGCTTTTTGATTTTGGTTTTGCAACGGTCCGTATATTTGGGGCGCACACCTGGACATATGTTCTACGGTGTGTTTTTTTTTTATTTTTTTCAGGAAAAAAAGGTTTTATTAATGGCAGATTCGGCAAAGCGGTTTTTTTTTTGGAAAAAGCACGGACAGGT
This sequence comes from uncultured Bacillaceae bacterium, assembly GCA_937995745.1. Taxonomy (GTDB): domain Bacteria; phylum Bacillota; class Bacilli; order Bacillales; family Cytobacillaceae; genus CALKIU01. The sequence goes on from CALKIU010000164.1 coordinate 9,335, forward strand.
TGCCGTTGTTTTTCAATGCATTCTCCGGCTCCGGCTTGCGCTTCGGCGGCGTGCTTTGCTTTATGGCGCGGGCGGCTGGACAGGTTTTTGCGGAAAATGTTTCCCGTGAAGGATAATTAAGACTGGTTGCCGGCTCTTCCGTTGGCGCAAAATAAAAATGCATGGCGCTGAAAGGAGAGATTTCTTTGGGCAGAAGAAGGGGAATTATGTCAGAGAGTCTGAAAGAAGAGCTTGCCAAAGAACTTGGTTTTTATGATGTCGTCAAAAGAGAAGGATGGGGCGCCATCCGCGCAAAAGACGCAGGCAATATGGTCAAATTGGCCATAGAAATGGCGGAAAGGCAGCTGGCTCAAAAACGCTGACTCGGTGACAGTTCCTTTTGTTTGTCTCTCTTATATTTGAATAAGAGCCGCCATGCACAGGAGGCTGTCCAAAAAGCGGGCGGCCTCTTTTTTCTTCCTCCATTGCCTTCGCGGAACGTTCATGGAGACAGCCCCCCCGTTCTTTTCCCTTCATTGTCTTCATGAAACAGATATGGGACATGTGCCCCTGCTTTTTCCCTTCATTTTGTTTTCGTGAAGCGTTTACGAAGACACTGCTCCTGTTTTTACCGCACTTTTCTCCCAAGGCAACGTCAAGCACCCGCCTGCCGAATCGCCCATGAGGAAACAAAAACGGGCCAAGCGGGGAATGTCATGATTTTTCCCGGCGCGCTCCTTCTTCGGATATTTTCCCACCATCCCCCTCTTTTATTTTTAAAAAATGTTTAAAACAGATTTCTTTTTGGATAGAGTTTGTTTTATCATGAAACAAGACGTCTGATTTGTCATTCATTGTGTTACAATAGGACAAAAATTGTTTTGCAGCAAAGTAGAGCAAAGTAGGTGGAAGGTTTGAGGGTTTTGGAAAAAGCGCCGGCGAAAATCAATTTGTCATTGGATGTCTTGTATAAACGTCCGGACGGCTACCATGAAGTAGAGATGATCATGACGACAATCGATTTGGCCGACCGTATCGAATTATGTTCTTTGCCGGATGACGAAATCCGCATTCACGCATTAAACCGTTATGTGCCCAATGACCGGCGGAATTTGGCATACCAGGCGGCAAAACTGATTAAAGACAAATTAAAAATAAAAAAAGGCGTAAAAATCATCATCGACAAAACCATTCCGGTTGCTGCCGGGCTGGCCGGCGGTTCCAGCGACGCCGCCGCGGTATTGCGGGGGCTCAATAAACTTTGGAATTTGGGGTTGTCTTTTGAGGAATTGGCCGGGCTCGGCGCGGAAATCGGTTCTGATGTTCCTTTCTGTGTTTACGGCGGAACGGCTCTGGCAAGGGGCCGGGGAGAAAAAATCACGGAACTTCCCCCTCCGCCGCCGTGCTGGGTCGTACTGGCCAAACCGGATATCGGGGTTTCCACCGCCGACATTTACAGCCGGCTCGATGTCAGCACAATAACTCACCCGAATACGGAAGCGATGATGGAAGCCATTAAAAACCGGGATTTTGAGGGAATATGCAAAAATGTGGGCAACGTTCTTGAGGAAGTAACGTTGAAGCTTTATCCGCAAGTGGCGTCCATAAAAGAGTACATGCTCCGGTTTGGGGCGGATGCGGCGTTGATGAGCGGGAGCGGCCCGACGGTGTACGCCCTTGTCCGCCATGACTCGCGGATGCAGCGGATTTATAACGGCCTGCGGGGATTTTGTGATCAAGTGTTTGCCGTCAGGATGCTCGGACAGCGCCATCCTCTTGATTAAATCCGTATATTAATGATATATTATCGTTAAATTATTCGGATTATGTGGGGAGGTTATTCCTTTGAAATTCCGCCGCAGTGAAAGACTGATTGACATGACCAGCTACTTGCTGGGCCACCCGCGGGAACTCATTTCGTTGTCCTTTTTTGCGGACCGATACGGTGCGGCAAAATCATCGATAAGCGAAGATTTGGCAATCATCAAAGAAACGTTGGAACAACAAGGGATCGGCACTTTAAAAACCATTCCGGGAGCGGCCGGCGGCGTGAAATTTTTTGTTAAAGTGTCCGAAGAGGAAGCCCGTGAGTATGTCGGGGAATTGTGCCGTTTAATGGAGAATCCGGAAAGGCTTCTTCCCGGAGGCTATTTATATATATCTGATATTTTGGGATGTCCTTCTTTGATGAATAAAGCGGGCCGTTTGTTCGCATCTTATTTTGCGGAAACGGATATTGACGTCGTCATGACGATTGCCACGAAAGGGATTACACTGGGCTACGCCGTGGCCGCCCAGTTGAACGTTCCCGTTGTGATCGTCAGAAATGATTCAAGGGTGACGGAAGGATCGACAGTCAGCATCAATTATGTATCCGGTTCAACAAAGAAAATCCAAACAATGCTTCTTTCCCGGCGCAGTTTGAAAGAGGGTTCAAAAGTTCTCATCGTCGACGACTTTATGAGAGCGGGCGGCACAGTGAACGGAATGATCAGCCTGCTTGAGGAATTCAATTGCGAATTGGCCGGCATCGCAGTGCTGGTGGAAGCGGAACAAATCGTCGAACGGCTCGTTGATGATTACTTGTCCGTCGTCAAATTGTCTGACGTGGATCTAAAAAATCAAAAAATCACCGTCCGGGAAGGCAACTATTTTCAAAAAGCGTATGCTCAATAAAAAAACCATAAATCCATTCTTTACAAGGAGGAAGGGACATGAAAGTTGTACATACCGGCAAAGCGCCGCAAGCCATCGGTCCTTATTCGCAAGGGATTATTGTCAACAATATGTTCTACAGTTCCGGCCAAATTCCGCTCCGTCCGGACGGAACGATGGTTGAAGGCGGCATAAAAGAGCAAACCCATCAAGTATTCCGCAATTTAAAAGCTATTTTGGAAGCGGCGGGAGCCTCCCTGGATACGGTTGTGAAAACAACCTGCTACATAAAAAATATGGATGATTTTGCGGCCATGAACGAGGTGTACGGGGAATATTTTTCCGAACATAAACCCGCCCGTTCTTGTGTGGAAGTGGCAAGACTCCCCAAAGATGCTTTAATTGAAATTGAAGTGATTGCGCTCGTTAAAAGTTAACATTTTTTAAAAATGTAGTGACTTTTGTATTATCCGTTTCAAACATTTTTTCCCGCCGGCAAAAAAATTTAATTCCGGGCATTCCTTTTTATAAACATAAAAGGGAAATCCGTATTTGTGCTGAAATGCGCGGAAGCGATGATGATGCGTCTTCCGCGCGTTTTTTTATTGTCATTTTCGCCGCGGAAATCACGTCTCCGGGCATGTTCCCGGGATTTTCTTTTCCGTGAAATGGCCGGTTGAAAATGCAAAAAAATGTTCACAAATTAGATGAAATTTTCAAAAAAAATTCCCGGAAAAGAAGGATATACAGAAATTTTGTTGTATTATTTAAGTAAGTTTAATTTCATCTTATCAATAAAGGCGGTGAACAGAATGCAAGTAACAGACGTTAGAATGCGCCGAGTAAACACAACCGGAAGAATGAGAGCGATTGCATCCATCACTTTGGACGATGAATTCGTTGTCCATGATATTCGCGTCATTGACGGCAATAACGGATTGTTTGTCGCCATGCCGAGCAAACGCACCCCGGACGGCGAGTTCCGTGATATTGCCCATCCGATCAATTCGGCGACTCGCGCAAAGATCCAAGATGCAGTTTTGGCCGAATACCACCGGTTGGGAAAATTGGAGGCTGAGGCTGCCGAAGCCGAGCTTGAGGAAGCCGGAGCCTCGTAAAATAGAGACGCGAAATTACAACAAGGGCCTACTTCTTTAGTACGGCTCTTTTTTTCGGGGTTTTAACTCATTTTCACCGCCATCCGCAATAAGCAGGCAGATTGGGCCAAACGGCGGGCAGGATCATGCAGAAAAATGCTGCCAAATCCCCGCGCCGAAATTTTCCACTCCCCCTTTTTGTAAGGTTTTTCCCCTGAAATAGGATCGATATCCCCTGAGTAATTCTTCATCGTGCCTTGAAATCATCTATTTTTTGAGATATATTCTTTATGGATTAATGGATAAAAGCGATATTGGAGGACTGTTGATGAATAATCGTTTTGCGGTCATCTTAGCCGCAGGCCAAGGGACAAGGATGAAGTCCAAACTTTATAAAGTTCTTCATCCCGTTTGCGGAATACCGATGGTTCAGCATATAGTGAATCAAATTTCGAAATTATATATTGATGATATTGTTGCGGTTGTCGGTCACGGCGCAGAATCGGTAAAATCCCAACTCGGCGATCAATGCCGTTTTGTTTTGCAAAAAGAACAGTTGGGTACGGCCCACGCCGTTCTTCAGGCGAAGGAGCTTTTGAAGGATAAGGAAGGTGTCACGCTTGTCGTCTGCGGGGATACTCCGTTAATTACCGCAGAAACGATGCACAATTTGTTTAAACACCATGAAGAAACAAAGGCGAAGGCGACCATTTTAACGGCTTTTGCAGACGATCCGACCGGTTATGGCAGAATCGTCCGCAACGGAAAAGGGTTTGTGGAAAAAATTGTTGAACATAAAGATGCTTCGGAGGAAGAACTGAAAATCAAAGAGATTAATACGGGAACTTATTGTTTCGACAATCAGGCTCTTTTTGCCGCCCTCGAGAAAGTATCGAACAATAATGCCCAAGGGGAATACTATTTGCCAGATGTCATTGAAATTTTGAAAAACAACGGCGACATCGTGTCTGCGTATGTCTCCGATGATTTTTCCGAAACCCTCGGCGTCAACGACCGGGTCGCTCTGGCGCAGGCGGAAAAAATCATGAGAAAACGCATTAACGAGTACCATATGCGCAACGGCGTCACCATTATTGATCCGGAACACACGTACATTGATGCCGGGGTGGAAATCGGCCGGGATACGGTGATCTATCCGGGAACAGTCATTTCCGGCGCGACGAAAATTGCTTCCGATTGCATCATCGGCCCGAACAGCGAACTGAAAAATTGCACGGTCGGCGAAGGAACGGCCATCCGCTATTCAGTGGTCCATGATTCGCACATCGGTTCCAAAGTGTCGATCGGTCCTTTTGCCCATATACGGCCGCAGTCGCAAATTTCTGACGAAGTGAGAATAGGGAATTTTGTGGAAATTAAGAAATCAGTGTTCGGCCCAAGAAGCAAAGCTTCCCATTTGAGCTATATCGGGGACGCCCAGGTAGGAAGAGACGTCAATATCGGCTGCGGAACGATCACCGTCAATTATGACGGCCGGGAAAAGCATTTGACTGTCATTGAAGATGAAGCTTTTGTCGGGTGCAATTCGAATCTCATCGCTCCCGTGACAATCGGCAAAGGAGCTTATGTTGCCGCAGGTTCAACTGTTACGAAAGATGTTCCCGGTGATGCTCTTGCCATTGCCCGGGCGCAACAAGTCAACAAAGAAAATTATGCGCAAAAATTAAAGAAAAAAAAGAATTAATACACTTGGAGGTCCACGATGCCAAACCAGTATTTAGACCCTAATTTGAAAGTTTTCACGTTGAATTCGAACCGTACGCTGGCAGAGGAAATTGCCCGGTTTATCGGTGTGGAGTTGGGAAAGTGTACGGTAACCCGTTTCAGCGACGGAGAGGTGCAGCTGAATATTGAGGAAAGTATTCGCGGCTGTGATTGCTATGTCATCCAATCGACCAGCTCTCCTGCCAATGAACATTTAATGGAATTATTGATTATGATCGATGCTTTGAAACGGGCATCGGCGAAGACCATTAATGTCGTCATGCCGTATTACGGATATGCCCGCCAGGACAGAAAAGCAAGAGCACGGGAGCCGATTACCGCCAAGTTGATTGCCAATTTGTTGGAAACAGCCGGCGCGACAAGGGTGATCACCCTTGATTTGCATGCCCCGCAAATTCAAGGATTTTTTGATATTCCAACCGATCATTTAATGGCGGAACCGATTTTATCGGACTATTTTGCGAAAAAAGAATTTAAGGGCGATATCGTCATTGTCTCGCCGGACCACGGCGGCGTGACCCGGGCCCGGAAAATGTCGGAAAGACTGAAAGCGCCCATCGCCATCATTGACAAAAGGCGCCCGAAACCGAATGTGGCGGAAGTCATGAACATTGTCGGCAATATTGAAGGAAAGATTGCCATTTTAATCGATGACATCATTGATACGGCGGGAACGATTACCCTTGCGGCAAATGCGTTGATTGAGCAAGGGGCCGTTGAAGTGTACGCCTGCTGCACTCATGCGGTTCTCTCCGGACCGGCGATTGAAAGAATTCAAAATTCCAAAATTAAAGAGTTGGTTGTGACAAATTCCATTGAACTTCCGGAAGAAAAAAGAATTCCGAAAATCAAACAGCTTTCTGTAGCCCCGCTTATCGGCGAAGCGATTATTCGCGTTCACGAAGATCAATCAGTCAGCACTTTGTTTGAATAAAAGCGCCTCCTTTTCCAAGGAGCTGCCATGAAAAAAGGATGTCTGTGAAGCAGAAGCTGCCCGGGACATCCTTTTTTTTTTTGCGGAAAGGGCTTTCGCGCGGGGATACCGGCGGCGGGAACTTACGGTGTTTCGGCGGAAAAGTTTTCAATATCTCTGTTCCGCCGGCGGGAGTTTGCGGAGATGGCCGCGGTATTTTCCATGCACACGGCGCGGCCGGGAGCAAGCACGTGTTTTGGGCCGGAAAAAAGCTTTGCATGTTTATTTCTTCCTGATTTAGGGCATTTTTTTATTGTAGTGAAATTCCAAAAAAATGAACCTGAATCAGGAGGAGAATTCAAGGTGAGCAACGTATTGAAAGCAATGGAAAGGACCGACTTTCGCAAATCGGCTCTGACAAAAATAAGAAAATCCGGCCATATTCCCGCCATCGTCTATGGGTCGGAGATGGAGAACCGGCCCATTTATTTGGACGGTTCCCAGTTTTTAAAAACGATAAAAAAAGTGGGCAAAAACGGAATTATCACTCTGGATTTGGACGGAAAAAAGAAAGATGTAATCTTGAGCGATTATCAGGAAGATCCGATCACGAAAGAAATCATCCATTTGGATTTTCGCGCCATCGATATGGATACGGAAATTCAAACGACGGTGAGGGTTGATCTGGTCGGGGAAGCGGCCGGAGTAAAAGACGGCGGAGTATTGCAGCAGCCCCTTTTTGAAATTGCCGTCACCGGCAAGCCGCGGCAAATTCCGTCAGCGATCGAAGTTGACATTTCCGGCCTGCAAGTGAATGAAACGTTGACGGTCGGCGATATTAAGGGAAATTATTCCTTTACCATCGACCATGAAGATGATGAAACGATAGCCTCCATCTTGCCGCCGAAACAGGAAGAAGAGATTTCGACGGGCGAAAAGCAGTCCGAGGCGCCGCCTGATAATGTGGAAGGCAGGGAAACAAAGCCGGAATACGAAACGCAAAAATAAAAAAATTTCCTAATGAAACGATTTCTTGTTATGATATGATTGAGATAAGTTTTAAAATGGATATCATTAACAGTAAATGACATACTGGAAAGAGGCGCGCATACAGGGACTGATCAGGGGATCAGCCCCCTTGTGCTGTTTTCAAGATGAATGTGTGGTGAGAGGATGAAACTGATTGTCGGCTTGGGGAATCCGGGGAAACGATACGAAAAAACGAGGCATAATATCGGCTTTCAAGTGATTGACCGCTTGTCGGAAAAATGGGGCATTCCTTGCCGGCAAACGAAATTTAAAGGCCTGTACGGAACCGGCGTTTGGCGCGGTGTGAAAGTGATTCTGTTAAAACCGCTTACATACATGAATTTGTCGGGAGAGTCGGTGCGGCAGTTTGTCGATTATTTTAAAATTGCACCGGAAGACATCATCGTGATTTATGACGATCTCGATTTGCCGGTCGGAAAAATCCGCCTCCGGCAAAAAGGCAGTTCCGGCGGGCATAACGGGATGAAATCGCTGATTGAACATCTCGGCACCCAGGAGTTTAACCGCATCCGCGTGGGGATTGGCAGGCCGCATGGCCGGACGAGCGTCACTGACTATGTGCTGTCCGATTTTACCGAAGAAGAGCAGGAAGCGATGGCCGTAGTGGTCGGCAGGTGCGCGGACGCATGCGAGGCCGCTTTGGAAAAGCCGTTTATGCAAGTGATGAATGAATTTAATTAATTTTTCATGAGGGGATTTTTTCCGACATAAGATATAGAGAATGAATAAAATTCCTTATAAACGGAAACCCTGTCATTAGCGAACGTTTATAAGGAGGGACAGGGATGGCGCTCTATTATTACTGCCGGCATTGCGGCGTACAAATAGGAAAACTTGAAAATATTTCGCTCAATTCCGAAAAGCTCGGTTTTGATATATTGACAGACGAAGAAAGAAAGGAATTCATCACGTACGAACCGACGGGAGATATCCGGGTGACTTCCATTTGCGAAGACTGCCATGAATCCCTGGTACGAAACCCCGCATATTATGAAAATGATTATTTAATTCATTAAAAAGCTTTGGATCCTCTCCAAAGCGTTTTTCTATTTTCAATTGCGGCTTAAGCGGCTGTTGAAATACAAACATGAATCGCGGAAAGGAGGAGGGGTTTTTGTGTTTGGATTGCACAGTCTTTTTGACAGGCAGGATGACGCGCTTTCCGTTATTTCCGGAGTTGAGGCCGGACTGAGGGAGCAGCTGGTGTCCGGATTGTCCGGTTCATCCAGAACGGTATTTATGGCTTCCATTTATAAACAAACAGGAAAAGCGATGCTCATCATTACCCACAATCTTTTGCAAGCGCAAAAACTGTATGATGATTTGGAGAGACTTCTCGGAGAGGACGAGGTGCTTCTCTATCCGGCCAATGAATTGATTGCCGCCGAAATGAGCATTGCCAGCCCGGAAATGAGGGCGCAGCGGATTGAAGTATTGAACCATTGGAGCGCCGGCAAAAAAGGAATCGTCATCGCGCCCGTTGCGGGCATAAGAAAACTCTTGCCTCCCGTTGCTTTATGGAAAAAGTTCCAGCTTCATATAAAAGTGGGCGAGGATGTGGATGTTGACGATTTGCTTGTGAAGTTTACGGCCATGGGTTATTCCCGCAGCGAAATGGTATCGGCGCCGGGGGAATTCAGCGTCAGGGGAGGAATTATCGATATTTATCCGCTGACGGAGGAAAACCCGATCCGCATCGAACTGTTTGATACTGAAGTAGAATCGATCCGGACGTTTTCCATTGACGATCAACGTTCGCGGCAGAAACTGAAAGAAACGAGGATCGGCCCGGCCACGGAGATTCCGATGGAAAAAGCACATTATCAGTTGGCGGCCAAAAGACTGGAGGAAGGCCTCGCCAAAAGCCTTAAAAAGGTGAAAAGCGAAGAAACGAAAACGCTTCTTTCGCAAAACCTCGGCTATGAGCTGGAAAAACTGAAAAATGAACAAAAACCGGACGAACTTTTTAAATATATTTCCCTTGTCTATGAAAAGGAAAATAATCTAGTAAACTATTTGCCAGAAGAAGGACTCATCTTCATTGATGAAATTAGTAGAGTACAGGAAATGAGCGATTCCCTCGACAGGGAGGAGGCGGATTGGTATACGGCTCTCCTTGAAGAAGGGAAGATTATCCATGATCTGACGGTTGCTCACAGTCTCCATGATGCTCTCCAAAAGTCGTCTCGTTCCATCGTCTATTTGTCATTGTTTTTAAGGCATGTTCCGAACACAAATCCGCAGAATATTATCAATATTTCGTGTAAACAAATGCAAAATTTCCACGGACAGATGCATGTTTTGAAAACGGAATTAGAAAGATGGAAAAAAGGGAATTTTGCGGTTATTTTTCTCGGTGCTGATAAAAAGAGAATGGAACACCTTGAAAGGGTGTTGGGAGATTACGGGGTGGAAACCGTCACTTTGCCGGCGAAAGGACAAATCCTTCCGGGCACGGTGCAGATTGCCGAAGGGGATCTCCATACCGGCTTTGAACTTCCGATTCAAAAAGTGGCCGTCATTACGGAAAGGGAATTGTTTAACAAAAAAGCGAAGCGCAGGCCGCGCCGGCAGAAACTGTCCAATGCGGAACGGATAAAAAGCTATTCCGAATTGAAAGTGGGCGATTATGTCGTCCATGTCAACCACGGTATCGGGAAATATTTGGGCATTGAGACGCTGGAGATTAACGGCGTTCATAAAGATTATTTGCAAATCCGCTACCAGGGAAATGACAAGCTGTATGTTCCGGTCGATCAAATCGATTTAGTTCAAAAATATGTCGCCTCCGAAGGAAAAGAGCCGAAAATTCACAAACTGGGCGGCACCGAATGGAAAAAGGTCAAGCGGAAAGTCCGCTCTTCCGTTCAGGATATTGCCGACGATTTGATCAAGCTCTATGCGGAGCGGGAAGCATCGAAAGGATATGCGTTTTCGCCGGACGGAGATTTGCAGCGGGAGTTTGAGGCTTCATTCCAATACAAAGAAACGGAGGACCAGCTCCGTTCCATCCAGGAAATCAAGCGGGACATGGAACGGGATCGCCCCATGGACCGGCTCTTGTGCGGCGATGTCGGCTACGGAAAGACGGAAGTCGCCATCCGCGCCGCATTCAAAGCGATTGTCGACGGAAAACAGGTGGCGTTTTTGGTGCCGACAACAATTCTTGCCCAGCAGCATTATGAAACGCTGCGGGAAAGATTTCAGGGCTATCCGATCAAAATCGGCCTGTTGAGCCGTTTTCGCACGAGAAAGCAGCAGCAGGAAACGATTAAAGGATTGAAGAACGGCACGATCGATGTGGTCGTCGGAACCCACAGGCTTCTGTCCAAAGATGTCGGCTTCCACGACCTCGGCCTTCTCATCATTGACGAAGAACAGCGTTTTGGGGTCACCCATAAAGAGAAAATTAAGAAATTAAAAACAAATATTGATGTTTTGACGCTTACGGCGACTCCGATTCCGAGAACTCTCCATATGTCCATGCTCGGTGTCCGAGATTTGTCGATTATTGAAACGCCGCCGGAGAACCGCTTCCCGGTGCAAACGTATGTCATGGAATACAATGAAGCGATCGTAAAGGAAGCGATTGAACGGGAGCTGGCCCGGGAAGGACAGGTTTACTATCTTTACAACAGGGTGGAAGACATTGAGAGAAAGGCTGAGGAAATCGCCCGCCTTGTTCCCGATGCCCGCGTCACGTATGCGCACGGGCAGATGAGCGAGAATGAACTGGAAGCCGTAATGCTCGCCTTTTTGGACGGCGAATACGATGTTTTGGTCAGCACGACGATCATTGAAACAGGCGTCGATATTCCAAACGTCAATACGCTCATCGTATATGATGCGGATAAAATGGGCCTTTCCCAGCTGTATCAATTGCGGGGCCGCGTCGGCCGGTCCAACCGGATCGCCTATGCGTATTTCACGTACAGAAAAGACAAAATTCTCACCGAAGTGGCCGAAAAGAGATTGCAAGCGATCAAAGAATTTACCGAATTCGGTTCCGGCTTCAAGATTGCCATGAGGGACTTGGCCATCCGCGGGGCAGGAAATCTTTTGGGCGCCCAGCAGCACGGTTTCATAGATTCGGTGGGCTTTGATCTTTATTCGCAAATGCTGAAAGAGGCCATCGAGGAACGGAAAGGCAAGATCGATCCGGAGCAGAAAAGACAGCCGACGGTGGAAATAGATTTGGAGATCGATGCCTATATTCCTGACAAATATATTTCCGACGGGCATCAAAAAATTGAAATGTATAAAAGATTCCGGGCCGTTACTTCCGTCGAGGAAATAGAAGAACTGAAGGAAGAAATGGAGGATCGGTTCGGAAAATACCCCGAACAAGTCGATTATTTGTTCCGGATTACGGAAATCAAAACCCATGCCTTGGCGGTTGGCGTGGAATCCATTAAACAAAATAAAAATGAAATCACGATCCTGTTTTCCGAGGAAGGAAGCGGGAACGTGGATGGGCAAAAAGTGATCGCTTTAATCAATCCGCTCGGAAGGATGGCCGGGATCGGAATGGAAGGGAAAAAACTGAAAATCGTCCTTCATGTCAAAGGGGTCGAACAGGATAAATGGCTTGATGCGATTTTATCGATCGTTGAAGGGCTCAGGAATACGGAGAAAAAGGAAAGAACGGTTTCCTGACGTATAAATTATTTTAAAAAGGTTATCTTAATCCATGTTGCCGGAAAAAAAGAAGAAAATGGAAAAAAATAACTATATTGGCAAAATCATCGTCGATGAGAAAACAATCCGGTTGTGTATATAACTTCCTGAGTTGATAGATAATAAACCCAAGCAATGGCAAAGGTTTCACAGGAGAGAAATCATTGTCAATCAAAAACCATCAGATGAAAGTGAGGCAACATGGATGAAAGCAACTGGAATTGTTCGTCGAATCGATGATTTAGGCCGCGTAGTCATTCCGAAAGAGATCCGCAGAACTCTTCGCATTCGTGAAGGCGATCCCCTGGAAATTTTTGTCGATCGCGAAGGGGAAGTCATCCTTAAAAAGTATTCTCCGATCAGTGAATTGAGCGACTTTGCCAAAGAATATGCTGAAGCGTTGTTTGATAGTTTGGGAAGCCCGGTTTTAATTTGTGACAGGGACACGTACATTGCGGTTGCCGGTGCCTCGAAAAAAGATTATTTGAATAAAGGGATCAGCAGCGTGATCGAAAAAATAATGGAAGACCGCACTTCCGTTCTGCAAACCCAACCGGGCGAAGTATCTTTGGTCGACGGAATTGAGGAGACGATTTCATCTTATACGGTCGGACCGATTATTGCCAACGGCGACCCAATCGGAGCGGTGATCATTTTTTCCAAAAACGGAACAATCAGCGAAGTTGAACATAAAGCGGTGGAAACCGCAGCCGGGTTTTTGGCGAGACAAATGGAATCATAATGATCCGCGCGGGCGGCGAAAAAGGCGGCATGGGCTGCCTTTTTTCTTTTGGGTTTCGGCGCTATAATGAATTTACTATATTGTTGTTGGGAAGGGGTTGGGCGATGAAGCCCGCAGATCAGACGGGCACGCTTTTAAAAGGGGCCTTTGCGTTGACGCTGGCCGCCGTTGTCACGAAAATTTTGAGCGCCGTGTATCGCGTGCCTTTTCAAAACATCGTCGGGGATATCGGTTTTTACATTTACCAGCAAATATACCCCATCTATGCCTTTGCGCTTGTTTTATCTACATACGGATTTCCGGTCGTCCTCTCCAAGTTGTATACGGAAAGAAAAAACAGCGGGGGGCGGGAGGATGTCCACAGGCTGTTGGTTGTTTCCGGCGGATTCATCTTTGTCATTTGCGCAGTTTTCTTTTTTATTTTATATTTCGGGGCCCGTCGTCTGGCCGTGTTGATGGGCGACCCCGAATTGGCCGTTTTAATTCAAACGGGCGCGGCCGTGTTTTTGCTCGTCCCGTTTATTTCCGTACTGCGCGGTTATTTCCAAGGAAAAGGGAATATGATTCCGACCGCTTCCTCCCAAGTTGCCGAACAATTCATCCGGGTTGCAACGATATTGGCGGCCTCGATTGTGCTGCTGAAAGAGGGCTTTGATTTATATCGCGTTGGAGCGGGGGCGGTGTTCGGAACTGTCACCGGGGCTTTGGCCGGCCTTCTGGTTCTCGGGGCCTTTATGAGGAAGGCGGTGAAGAATGGCGGCCGCCCGCGGCTTGGCTTAAAAGGGCCGGCCGCTTGGCGCGATACAAAAATCATCGTCAAAACGCTGTTTTTGCAAGGACTTGCCATATGCATCAGCAATATGCTGCTCATTTTTATGCAGTTTGCCGATTCACTGAATTTATATTCGCTGCTTGTGGCCTCGGGGCTGAACGCGGAGGAGGCCAAAGCGTGGAAGGGGGTCTATGACCGCGGCCAGCCGCTCATCCAATTCGGCGTCGTGGCGGCGACGTCAATGTCTCTGTCCCTTGTGCCTTTAATCGCCAATGAAAAGATGAAGGGACATAATGAATCGCTGAGGAAATTCATTCAACTGGCCCTCAAGGTCGGTTTTGTCATCGGCCTTGGCGCCGCGGCCGGCCTTTTCGGAATCATGGAACCGACGAACATCATGCTTTTTGAGAACGCCAAGGGGACGGAGGTGCTCCGGCTTCTCGGTTGGATGATTTTGCCGGCTTCGCTTATCATAACGGTAGTGGCTGTTTTGCAAGGGCTCGGGCTGCTCTTTTTTCCGGCCGTCGTCGTTCTTGGCGGATTTGCCGCCAAATACGCGTTCAACGTGCTGTTCATTCCCGCTTACGGAACGATGGGTGCCGCACTGGCGTCCAATTTGGCCCTCTGGCTTATTTTTGCCGTTCTATACATACGTCTCGTGCTTTTTTGCCGGCAGTCATTTCTGACCGGCCGGGTTGTCGTTGTTGCGGCCGGTGCGGCACTGTTGATGGCGGCGGTATTGAAAATTTTTCTGACTGCGGCCGCATTCGTTTTCCCCGAATCGGGGGACCGCATTCCGGCTGCCTTACAAGCGCTGTCGGCGGTTGCCGTCGGCGGTTTCACCTATTTGCTTGTCATTTTCCGGAAAAAAGTGTTTGCCGATGAAGATTGGATGTTGCTTCCGTTTGGTCATAAGTTGTTGTCTTTATTTTCGCAAAGAAACAGGAGGGTGGCATCGTGAAAAAAATAACGATTGTCGGTTTGGGAGAGGGAGGATTGGATCAGCTTCCCCTCGGTGTGTACCGGCTTCTCAAGGAAGCGCATATTGGAGACGTATATTTGCGGACGAAAGAGCATCCTGTTGTGAAGGAACTGGAAAAAGAAGGTTTTATGTATATAAGCTTTGATGAATATTATGAACAGCACGGATTTTTCGAAAAAGTGTATCAAGACATCAGCCGCGCCCTTTTGGAAATGGCGAAAGCAGGCCAATGCGTCATCTATGTGGTGCCCGGCCATCCCCTCGTGGCGGAAAGGACGGTGCAGCTGCTTTTGGAATGGGGGCCGTCCTACGGCGTTGAAGTGGAAATTGTCGGCGGCCACAGCTTTCTCGACTCCATGTTTTCCGCCCTGAAAATCGATCCTTCCGAAGGGTTTCAATTGTTGGACGCCACAAGCCTGAACAGGGATGATATCCATACGTCCAACCATTTAATCATTATCCAAGTGTATGACCGAATGATAGCTTCCGAAGTGAAACTGACGTTGATGGAACGGTTGCCCGATGATTATGAGGTTTATATTGTGAAAGCGGCCGGAAGCACCGCGGAAGAGATAAAAAAAGTGCCCCTCTACGAACTGGACCGGGTCGTGGAGACGGACAACCTCACTTCCGTATATGTGCCTCCCGTCCGGGATGAAAAACTCCGTTACCGGGAATTTGCCAAGTTGAGGGAAATCATCGCCACTTTGAGGGGCCCTGGCGGCTGCCCTTGGGACAGAAAGCAGACGCATGAATCCCTGAAAAAATATTTGCTCGAGGAAGCGTATGAAGTGATCGATGCGATCCATGAGGGGGATGTGGATCATTTGGTCGAGGAATTGGGCGATGTCCTCCTCCAAGTGATGCTCCATGCGCAAATCGGCGAAGATGAAGGCTATTTTTCCATCGACGATGTCATAGAGGTCATCAGCGAAAAAATGATTCGCCGGCATCCCCATGTGTTTGCCGGCGGCAATGCCGAGACCGCCGATGAGGTTGTGCAAAAGTGGGAGGAAATCAAAAAAGCGGAGAAAGGAGAAAAGGACGAGGGTCCGGTCATTAAAGACGAGGGCAAGCATTTGCCCAATTTGATGCGGGCATATTCCATTCAAAAACAGGCCGCCCAAGTCGGTTTTGACTGGGGGGATGTCCGCGGCGCGTGGGAGAAGGTCAAAGAGGAACTGCGTGAATTTGAACAAGAGATGGAGCGGGACGGAAAAGACGGGTCCTTGGAAAAAGAATTTGGAGATCTTCTCTTCGCCCTTGTCAATGTGGCCCGTTTTTACAAAATTAATCCGGAAGAAGCGTTGTTTGCCGCCAATCAAAAGTTTTTGCGCCGCTTTGCCCATGTGGAAAAGAGGGTAAAAGAAAGCGGAAAGACATTTGCCGATTTCACCTTGGAAGAGCTGGACAAGTTTTGGGATGAAGCGAAAAAAAACGGACTTTGATAAAAAAAGGGGGGAACGCAATTGCGTTTGGACAAATTTTTAAAAGTGTCCCGGCTGATTAAACGGAGAACGGTGGCCAAAGAAGTTTGCAGCCAGGGCCGGGTGTTTGTGAACGGGCAGCCGGCCAAGGCCGGAACAGTCGTAAAAGCAGGGGATGAAATCACGATCCGTTACGGGCAGAAATTGGTGACCGTAAAGGTGGAACACTTGCAGGAGTCAGTAAAAAAAGAAGAAGCGGCGGGCATGTATACGGTTTTGAAAGAAGAAAAAATCCCTTCCGAAGAGTTTTAAAGCTTGTTCTATTTGGCTCGTTTTCTCATACATTTATAAAAGAAGAAAGGAATTTGCCGATCTATTTAGTAAGAGAGGGATGAGAAAATGAGTCAAATATATGACGACAACAGAATCAAATCCCCCGCCCCGCAACACGATGTCGTCATGAAAGGCAGAAAACAGCTGGACATTACCGGGGTTAAACATGTGGAAAGTTTTGATAATGAAGAATTTTTGCTTGAGACGGTGATGGGATTTTTGGCTATTCGCGGCCAAAACTTGCAAATGAAAAACTTGGATGTGGACAAGGGCATTGTTTCCATTAAAGGAAAAATTTATGACCTTGTTTATCTGGATGAAAATCACGGGGAGAAAGCTAAAGGATTCTTTAGCAAGCTGTTCCGATGACGATTTCTGTCCAATTTTTGACCATGCTGGCCATGATCGGGATGGGAAGTTTTTTTGGGGCGGCTTTTGATACGTACAACCGTTTCTTAAAACGGGCCGGCAGGAAACGATGGATCGTATTTTGCAATGACATCCTCTTTTGGCTTTTGCAGGCATTGATTATATTTTACGTATTATACCGGATCAACGGTGGAGAGCTGAGGTTTTATATTTTTCTCGCTTTATTGTGCGGATTTGCCGCTTATCAGAGCTTGTTGCGGCCGGGATATTTGCGGCTGTTGGAGTTTTTGATTAAAACGGTTATCGCCGTTTGCCGTTTTTTTGCCAAAGTATATCTATATTTCATTTACCGGCCTTTATTTGCCCTGGTGAAGATGGTCATATCCATCGCGATTATGCTGGGAAATGCCCTTTTCGCTTTGTTGAAAGGCCTTTACAGACTTTTTTCCCTGTTGGTCAAAATCGTGCTGGCGCCGTTCGGATGGATATGGCGGAAGGTTTGGAACAGTTTTCCGGAAAAATTTCGAAAATCGGTCACAAAATTTTATCGACAATGTGCAGGAATTCTGAGAAAAATAAAGAATATTTTCGGAAGTATGCTTTTTGCCGGGAAAAATAAAGGCCAATGAGGGAGGCGTGCGGCTTGGGCGCAATCAAACAAAGAAAGGTCACAAAAATCCAATCGCCATATATGGAAAAACACGAGGAAAAAACGCTTCGTGACGCCAGACGAAAAAAACTGCTCATCCGCAGATTGACTGTTTTTTCTATTTTTGCCGGCATTATTTCTTATGTTCTTATTTCCAGCCTTATTTCCCAGCACCGGACATTGGAAGAAATGAACCGGGAACTATTGGAGGCGCAGGAACAACTGGCAGAGATGAAAAAACAGGAAGAAGCGCTGCGTCAAGAGATCGTTAAACTGAATGATGATGAATACCTCGCCAAGCTGGCCAGGAAAGAATTGTATGTTTCTAAGGACGGAGAAATCATTTTTACCATTCCGGATGAAAAAAAGGAAAAAGATTCTAAAGGGCAGGAACGTTGACACCTCTTTTTATTTCTATGTATAATGTATAAAAGTATGTAAATTTTTAAGGAGGAAATATTTTTTTTATGTCAATCGAAGTAGGCAGCAAGTTACAAGGTAAAGTAACCGGCATTACACATTTTGGAGCATTTGTGGAGCTGGCCGATGGCTCTACAGGCTTGGTTCACATCAGCGAAGTTGCCGACAGCTATGTGAAAGACATCAATGATTATCTGAAAATCGGCGATGAAGTAAAAGTAAAAGTAATTAACGTTGAAAAAGACGGAAAAATCGGCTTATCGATTAAAAAAGCTGTTGACAAACCGGAAAGAAACAACAGAGGTGATTATCGGGGCTACCGTTCACGTCCCGGCAAGGGCGGCAATCACCGGTCAGCCGATGAAAGCTTTGAATTGAAAATGGCAAAGTTCTTGAGAGAAAGTGAAGAACGTTTATCTTCTTTAAGAAGGCACACGGAATCAAAACGCGGCGGAAGAGGTGCCAGAAGAGGATAAACTTGCTGCTGAAATAGATGAATGAAGTAACGGGTGTTGTTTATTTGGCGTTTTGGGGTGAAAATAAAGCAGGTCATTTTTTGACCTGCTTTTTATGATCTTTTTCTCGGCCGGACGGCTATTGTCTGTTCATATTTCCGTTTTGAGACCCGTCCGGACGCCAATTTTCCCCGGGCGGGGGTTCCGCCCTTTTGGGACGGCTGCAGTTTCCGGAAAAAAGAGCGACAAATTTTTCCTTTGTCCCCGTCCGGGAAAAGATCTGTTTTTTCATACAAATTTCACATTTTATAAACATTGTAAACATATTGAAAAACGTATTAATTTTTTCCGCCCGCCATCCCGTTCATGGTTTTTTGTTTTCTTTTTGGTTAATGGAGTGAAACCGGTCGAACGAAAATTTTGCTTGTCCATAAGTTTTGACAAACTTTTGAAGGCATTCTCTTTATAATGGACTGCAACTATATTATGCAGGGGAGTGTCTTCATATGAACAAGGTGATGACCAATCTTCATGAACCGGTTCGGGAGACGACGGCTGACAAAGTCAGGTTTGACGCATCCAAGCTGTTAAATAAGTGGCGGTTAAAAATAGAGAATATTCTTTTCGTGCGCGGATATATATTGGTGCTTGCCGCATTTTTGCTGGGACGGGCACTGATCCTTTCAGAATTGTCCCCTTTTATCCTTCCGTTCTTTGCGTCCGTTTATTTGATTAAAAGGGAACAGGCTCCGCTCGTTTTGCTCGCATTAATGGGAGGGGCGGCGACCCTTTCCTGGGAGAGGGCCCTGTATGCCTTTGCTGCGGTGTTTCTCTTCCTGGTGCTCTTCCGATTGACGAAAAGGAAATTAAAAAACGAGCTGAAAGCTCTGCCCTTTTACGCGGCGCTTGTTGTTCCCCTCATTCATGCAGGAAAAGCGTATTTGCCTGACCGGCATTTTTCCGCTTATGAAGGGATCATGGCCGGGATTGAATCCGGCTTGGCCTTTATACTGACCATCATATTCCTCCAGAGCCTTCCGTTCGTATTGAACAACAAAAGGCGCCATTTTTTAAAAACAGAGGAAATCGTTTGCTTAATCATCATGCTTGCTTCCATTTTGACCGGCACAATCGGCTGGACGGTGCAAGGGTTGTCCGTGGAACATATTTTATCGATGTATCTCGTTCTTCTTTTCGCTTATGTAGGCGGGGCGGCGATCGGCTCCACCGTCGGCGTGGTCACAGGGTTGATTTTCAGTTTTTCGAAGGCGTCCGGTCTGTACTTGATCAGCCTTCTCGCCTTTGCCGGGCTTCTCGGCGGGCTATTGAAGGAAGGGAAAAAGCCCGGCGCGGCGGCCGGACTTTTTATCTCCGCCGTGTTGATCAGCATGTACGTCCAGGACAACCTGCCCCTTTCACTCGTCGCCATGGAAGCGGCGGCGGCATCGCTGTTGTTTTTGTTTACTCCGGCGCGGCTCACGTCGGGCCTAGCTAAGCATATTCCCGGAACATCGGAGCATTACAGCGAGCAACAGCAATATTTGCGGAAAATCCGCGACGTGACGTCGCAGCGGATTGAAAAATTTTCCTCCGTCTTTAAAGCGCTGTCCCATAGTTTTCAAACTCCGGACTTGCTCGCCAATGATGAGGACAGGGAGCGGGAGTTTGAGCTGTTTCTAGGGAAAGCGACGGAACATACATGCGGCCGCTGCTACCGCAAAAAACAATGCTGGGTGCAAAACGTTGATACAACTTATGAATATATGAAACAAATTATGACTGAAATGGATGAAAACAACGGGGAACTTTCCGCCCGCCTTGCCGGCGAATGGGACAAGTATTGTTCAAAACCGCAGCGGGTTCTGGAAGAATTCCGCCGGGAATTAAGTTCTTTGCAGGCGAACAAAAGATTGAAAAGGCAGGTTCAGGAAAGCAGGCGCCTCGTGGCCGAACAGCTTCTCGGCGTGTCCGAGGTGATGGACAATTTCGCCAAAGAAATACAGCGGGAAAGGGATCATCATTATAAACAGGAAGAGATGATTCTTGAGGCGCTGCAGGAATTCGGCGTCGAAGTGGAAAACGTGGACATTTACAGCCTGGAAGAGGGAAATGTGGATATCGACATTACCATTCCCTATTGCGGCGGCCACGGGCAATGCGAAAAACTGATCGCTCCGATGCTGTCCGATATTTTAGGGGAGACGATTGTCGTGAAAAGGGAGGAGTGCGGCACCTATCCGAACGGATTTTGCCACGGCACGTTCCGGTCGGCGAAGCGGTTTGCCGTCGAGACGGGAGCGGCGTTTTGCGCCAAGGACGGCGGATTCGTTTCCGGCGACAGTTATACGTCCGAAGAATTGGGGATGAGCAAGCATGCTGTCGCCATCAGCGACGGGATGGGAAACGGCGCGCGGGCGCATGTTGAGAGCACGGAGACACTTAAACTGCTGCAAAAAATCCTGCAATCGGGAATAGAGGAAAAAATAGCCATTAAATCCATCAATTCCATTCTTTCCTTGCGGACGACGGATGAAGTTTTTTCCACACTCGATATGGCGGTCATCGATTTGCAAAACGCGGAAGCGAAGTTTTTAAAAGTCGGTTCCGCTCCGAGTTTCATCAAAAGGGGCCGCGAAATCATCCGCATCCAGGCCAACAATTTGCCGATCGGGATTTTGCAGGAAGTGGACGTCGATGTCGTTCATGTACAACTGAAGCCCGGCGATTTGTTAATCATGATGAGCGACGGCGTCTATGAAGGGCCTCCTTATGTGGAGAACCGCGACATTTGGATGAAGAGAAAAATCAGCGAAATCGAGACCGACAAACCGCAGGAAGTGGCCGATTTAATTCTCGAGGAAGTGATTCGTTCCCGCTCCGGGGAAATTCATGACGACATGACGGTCGTTGTCACAAAGATTAAGCATAATACCCCGAAATGGGCGACAATCCCCGTGCAAAAATACCGGAAGCAAGCGTAAAAGAAGGGAGCTTGTCTCCTTAACGGAACGGAAAGGCGGCCGCCGCTTTGTTTTCATCAAAGGGTTGTTTGATAGAACGACGCAGTGCCGCCGCGCTGCGCTGTTGGGGGAATCGTTTTTTAGCCGGCTGCGGGGAAGACATATGCCGGACGTCACTTCGGGGCACCAACCATCCAGCGGCCTCGTTCCGTTTCCCGTTTTGGCCTCCGGCGGTTTCTCGCCGCTTGTATTTCCCGGGAAAAGTGGAAGCCTGAAGCCTGCCCCCATTTGTTGATTTTTTGCAAACAAACAACGATAAAAATGGGCTCCCCGCCATCTTGCCATGTGAGAGAATTTTTATTTAACATAAATTCGAAAAGCTTCTTGCCCAGAGAGGCGAAGTGAGGGGGCGGCAGGTGAAATTTGGTTGAAGAGGAGCCAGACCGCCCTCTCGTTCCGGAAGCCGGTTTTTTCATGCTGACGGTTTAAAGCCTGCAAGGATGAAGTGACAGACCGTTCCCAGATAAGCACCGGTCGTTTCTTTACGTCATAACGTCGTTTGCGGCGGGGATTTTCCTTATTTTGTATTTTCCGGTGAGAAAAAGGGTTTAATTTTTGGAACAGATGCTTGTAAAGTGGTAAGCTAAACATGGGGACAGTATGCTTTTTGCATCGTTCCGTACAAAATATTGTCAGTTGGCCAGTACGACATGCAAAAGGAAGAGAATAGATGCTGGAAACGAAAGTGGAAGCATTTCTGAGGCAAAAAAAACTTAACTTGCAAAACAAGGGAGTTCTGGTCGGCGTTTCAGGAGGGCCTGATTCCTTGGCACTGCTCCATTTTTTATGGAGCCGGGAAGAAAAATGGAAAATAAAGGTATACGCGGCCCATCTTGACCATATGTTCAGAGGGCGCGAATCGGAGGAAGATGCGTTATTTGTCAAGAATTTTTGCCGGCAGAGAAATATTCCCGTGGAAGTAAAACAGGCCAATGTTCCGGAATATATGGCAAAGACGGGGCTAAGTCCGCAAGTGGCGGCCCGCGAGCAAAGATACACGTTTTTTGCGGACGTTTTGGAGAAGTATGACCTTCCTTTTTTGGCTCTTGCCCATCACGGCGACGATCAAATAGAAACCATTTTAATGAGGTTGACAAGGGGAAGTACGGGAACAGCAAGGTCGGGGATTCCTTTTGAAAGAAGATTTGGACGGGCCCGGATTATCCGGCCGTTTTTATGTGTGAACCGTGAAGACATTGAAGACTATTGCCGGCGCCACGGCCTTGAACCGCGGCGGGATCCGAGCAATGAAAAAGACATCTACAGCCGCAACCGGTTCCGGAAAGTGGTCTTGCCTTTTTTGCGCCAGGAAAACCCGAGGGTTCACGAGCATTTTCAGCGGTTCAGCGAGGAATTGGAAAGCGATGAAATCTTTTTGCAGGAGCTGGCAGAAAGAGAATTGCCGAAAGCGCTCAAAAAGAAGACAGACGGCCTCATCGTCCTTGACATTGCGCTTTTTCAAAAGATGCCAATTCCTTTACAAAGGCGGGGGATTCAACTAATATTAAAATATCTTTATCGGACATTGCCTGCAAAATTATCCGCTGTCCATATCGATCAAGTGTTTTCCATCATGATGAATCCTCATCCTTCCGGTACACTTGACTTTCCCGATGGCCTCAAGATTGTCCGTTCCTATCAGGAAGTTTATTTCCAATACAAAATTCCGGCTCAAGAGGAAAAAAGTTTTTCCTGCGAATTAAGAGAACCGGGGGAAATATTGCTTCCTGGCGGAGACATAATAAGGATGACATTCGGTGAAGGAACGGGCCGGACAACGGATAAATATTCCTTTGTTTTTCAAATAGATAAAAACCGTCTTCCGCTCATCGTCAGAACGAGAAAACAAGGCGACCGTATGTCCGTGAAAGGGTTGAACGGGACAAAAAAGCTGAAAGATATATTCATCGACGAAAAAATCCCCTTATATAAAAGGAACAGCTGGCCCGTCGTAACCGACAAGCATGGCGAAATATTGTGGCTGCCCGGCTTGAAAAAGGCCGATGTGTCTCCGGCAGGCGATCCGGGCAACACGGTGACTGTTTGTTTAACTTATTTCAGCAAAGACATCTGGGAGGAACGGCAATGAAAGACGATATTAAAGAAATTTTAATTACTGAAGAGCAAATTCGGGAAAAAATAGAGGAACTCGCCGCACAGTTGACAAAAGATTATGAGGGGAAGTTTCCTCTTGTTGTTGGGGTGCTAAAAGGCGCCACCCTTTTTATGGCTGATCTTTTAAGAAGAATGGATACATACTTGGAAATGGATTTTATGGATGTTTCTAGCTACGGAACGTCCACGGTCACCTCGGGAGAAGTGAGAATTTTAAAAGATTTAAACACCTCCGTTGAGGGCCGGGATATCTTGATCGTGGAAGATATCATAGACAGCGGTTTAACGTTGAGCTATTTGGTCGAATTGTTCCGTCACCGTAAAGCGAAATCTGTGAAAATTGTCACTCTTCTTGACAAGCCGGCGGGAAGGAAGGCGGATATCCAGGCGGATTACGTCGGGTTTGTCGTCCCGAATGAATTTGTCGTCGGCTACGGGCTCGATTATGCGGAAAAGTACCGCAACTTGCCGTATATCGGCATTTTGAAGCCGGAAGTGTACAAATCCGGAGAATGAACTTCCGGCTTCGGCCGGTCGAAAATGTCCATTTTTTACAATGGGTCTTATTCTTGTACTCGTACATTTTTCTATGATACTATTTAGTATAGTTTATTTACCGTGGGAGGAGGTAAGGGATGAATCGGATCTTTCGCAATACGATTTTTTATTTGCTGATTTTTTTGGTGATAATCGGCGTCATCAGCTTCTTTAACGGAAGCAATGAGCCGACAAAAAATATAAAATACAGCGAATTTATTGAACATTTGGAAGCCGGCGACATTAAAACGTTGAATGTCCAGCCCATCAGAGGGGTCTATGAAATAAAGGGAACGATGAAGACCAAAGACGGAGAAATCCCTTATTTGACATATGTTTGGGATGATGATACGGTCCGATCCCTTGTCAATGAAGCAGCCAAAAAAGTGGAAGTGGATGTCCAGCCGGCCGAAGAAACGAGCGGCTGGGTTACATTTTTGACATCCTTGATACCGTTTATCATTATTTTAGTCCTGTTCTTCTTCCTCCTCAATCAGGCGCAGGGCGGCGGCAGCCGTGTCATGAATTTTGGAAAGAGCAAGGCGAAACTTTACAGTGACGATAAAAACAAAGTCCGCTTTAAAGACGTGGCCGGTGCGGATGAAGAGAAGCAGGAATTGATTGAGGTTGTTGAATTTTTGAAAGATCCCCGCAAATTTGCCGAATTGGGCGCAAGAATCCCGAAAGGCGTTTTGCTTGTCGGTCCTCCGGGTACCGGTAAAACCCTGCTGGCCCGGGCAGTGGCCGGCGAAGCGGGAGTTCCGTTTTTCTCCATCAGCGGTTCCGATTTCGTCGAAATGTTCGTTGGTGTAGGGGCTTCCCGTGTTCGCGATTTGTTCGAAACGGCGAAGAAAAACGCTCCTTGTATCATTTTTATTGACGAAATTGACGCGGTCGGACGCCAGCGCGGCGCGGGACTGGGCGGCGGACATGACGAGCGTGAGCAAACGTTGAACCAATTGCTCGTGGAAATGGACGGGTTCAGTGCCAATGAAGGAATCATTATCATTGCGGCAACAAACCGTCCGGACATCCTTGACCCGGCATTGCTTCGTCCGGGACGCTTTGACCGTCAGATCACCGTTGACCGCCCGGATGTGAAAGGCCGGGAAGCGGTTCTCAAAGTTCACGCCCGCAACAAGCCGTTGGACGAATCGGTCAGCTTGAAGACGATCGCCATGCGCACACCCGGATTTTCCGGCGCCGATTTGGAAAACTTGCTCAATGAAGCGGCTCTTGTGGCGGCGCGGCAAAACAAGAAGAAAATTGATATGAGCGATATCGATGAAGCGACGGACAGGGTCATTGCCGGACCGGCCAAGAAAAGCCGCGTCATTTCCGAAAAAGAAAGAAAAATCGTTGCCTTCCACGAAGCCGGGCACACTGTTTTGGGTCTCATGCTGTCCGATGCGGAAATGGTACATAAAGTTACCATCATTCCCCGCGGCCAGGCAGGCGGTTATGCGGTTATGCTGCCGAAAGAAGACCGTTACTTTATGACAAAATCCGAACTTTTGGATAAAATTACCGGTTTACTGGGCGGCCGTGTCGCCGAGGAGATTGTGTTCGGTGAAGTGAGCACCGGAGCTCATAATGACTTTCAGCGCGCTACCAATATTGCCCGCCGGATGGTAACGGAATTCGGAATGAGCGAAAAACTTGGTCCGTTGCAATTTGGCCAGCCGCAAGGACATGTGTTCCTCGGCCGCGATTTGGGTCATGAGCAAAATTATTCTGATGCAATCGCGTATGAAATCGACCTTGAAGTGCAGCGGATTATTAAAGAATGCTATGAACGGGCACGGAAAGTTTTGACCGAAAACCGCGACAAACTCGATTTGATTGCCAATACATTGCTTGAAGTGGAAACGCTCAATGCCGAACAGATCAAGCATTTGGTAGAACACGGCAAGCTTCCTGAAAATAATAATTCCAACAATGAGAATCATCAGCCGGAAGACAGCGGCGTGAAAGTGAACATCGGCGAACATAAAGAAGGGAAGGAAGAAACTTCCTCCGAAGAAACTTCCGGAAAAGAAGAAAAGCGGGAAGAAGCTTCCGCAAACGAAGAGGAATTGAAATCCGGAGAAAGTGAAGAATCCGAAGACCGGAAAGATTCCCGGCAGAATTCGGCTGCTGACGAAGGTGCTTCGAAAGAAGAGCCGAAGTCAGAAGATGCTGATAAAAACAAAGATCAAAAAGAATAAAGCCGTATTTAATGAACGATAAAACCCCCTTCAGGCGGACAGGCGGAATCTGCCGGAGGGGGTTTTTTGATCGTTCGCCATACGGTGCTGCACGGCCGTTTCTTTTTACGCGGAAAATCTTTTTCGGACAAGGCCTGCTATACACAAATGATGATCGATTATGGTAAAATGTGTGCAGTGTATTTCTGTCCTTGCGCTCTCCCGGCCGCAAAGCCCAGGCGGGAAGCTTTTTTCATATCAGAGCAAAGTGGTGAGAACTGTGATTCTTGTAATTGATGTCGGAAACACAAATATGGTTTTAGGCGTGTACGACCGAAACGTATTAAAATATCATTGGCGGATCGGAACCGATCGGAATAAAACGGAAGATGAATACGGCATGCTCATTAAAGAGCTTTTTGCCCATTCGGAAGTGGATTTCTCTTCCATATCGGGAATCATTATTTCATCTGTTGTACCGCCGATCATGCTTGCTTTGGAAAGAATGTGCACAAAATACTTTAATATAAAGCCGTTAATTGTCGGCCCGGGCATTAAAACAGGGCTGGATATCAAGTACGACAATCCCCGTGAGGTAGGGGCCGACAGAATCGTCAATGCGGTGGCGGCCATTCATGAATACGGTGCGCCATTAATCATTGTCGATTTTGGAACGGCTACGACATATTGCTATATTAACGAGCACAAACAATATTTGGGGGGAGCCATCGCGCCTGGGGTGTACATCTCCACGGAGGCCCTTTATTCCCGGGCGGCAAAACTTCCCCGGATCGAAATTACCCGCCCGGAAGGCGGTGTGATTGGCAAAAATACTGTCGCTGCCATGCAGGCGGGGATTTTATACGGCAGCGTGGGAATGGTCGAAGGAATCGTCAAGAGGATGAAAGAACAAAGCAAAGAAAGACCGATGGTCATTGCAACCGGCGGACTTTCCGCTTTGATTGCCAGTGAAACAAAAGTGATCGACATTGTCGATCCGTTTTTGACTCTAAAAGGACTGAAACTGATTTATGAGCGGAATATGGAAGGAAAATAAAATGGATGTTTAACGGACAGGCTCATCGGCAATGAAAGGTCCAACCGGCCGGGGGTAGAATACGATGTTGACAAAGGAGGTAAGATGCCTTGGGTGATTATTTGGTGAAGGCTCTTGCTTATAACGGACAAATTCGTGCCTATGCTGTAAGAAGCACGGAAACAGTGAACGAAGCCCAGCGCCGCCATTATACATGGCCGACCGCATCAGCCGCCCTCGGTCGGGCGATGTCCGCGGCGGTGATGATGGGTTCGATGCTGAAAGGGGAAGAGAAGCTGACGGTCAAAATTGAAGGGGACGGTCCCTTGGGCGTCATTCTCGTCGACACGAACGCCAAGGGTGAAGTGAGAGGGTATGTGGCAAATCCGCACGTTCATGTCGATTTGAACAAAGAAGGGAAGCTCGATGTCCGGAAAGCGGTCGGCACGTCCGGTTTTTTATCCGTCGTGAAGGATATGGGCCGGGGGGATTTTTTCACCGGACAAGTGCCCCTCGTTTCCGGAGAACTGGGAGAAGACTTTACTTATTATTTCGCTTCATCGGAGCAAATCCCGTCCTCGGTCGGGGTGGGAGTTCTTGTCAACCCGGATAATACGATCCGCGCCGCCGGGGGATTTATCATCCAAGTGATGCCGGGCGCGACCGATGAAACGATTACGGCGATTGAAAACAGGCTGAAAAAACTTCCTCCCATTTCCCAATTGATTGAACAAGGAATGACGCCGGAAGAACTGCTTTATGAACTGTTGGGGAAAGACAACGTCAAAATTTTGGACACACTTCCGGTGCGTTTTCATTGCACATGTTCAAAAGAACGCTTTGCCCGGGCGCTCGTCAGTCTCGGAGCGGATGATTTGCAAGACATGATTGAAAAAGAAGGAAAAGCGGAGACACAATGCCACTTTTGCAACGAAAAATATTTGTTCAGCCGGGAGGAGCTCGAACAATTGCGGCAGCAGGCGATAAAAGGAAATGCATGAACGGAGCCTGCGCGCCGTTCCCGCAGCTACCCAGCAAGATAAACAAGAAAACGGACGGACACGGAAGGCTTTACGCCGGAGTGTCCTTATTTTTTTGCAAACAATAGTGCCCGGCGCAGGCGGCGAAGGTTGGGACTGTCAGGCCGCCGACTTCCATTGCGGCATCAAAAAATGGGATAATAGGAGGAGAGAGAGCCGCCTTCGGGGATCATTTCAGTATAAAAAGACCCGGCTTGTTGAATGAATAAGAAGGGCGGAAAGTCCCGTTTTTATTTTTTTGTATAAATTGATTGACAATTTTAAGCTAGGTTGCTAAATTAGTATTAAACCAATGAAAATACTCGGATTAAGAGGTGGATGAAATGGCACGTGTAGCTAATTCAGTTGCTGAATTGGTTGGGCAAACCCCGATTGTGAAATTGAACCGCATCGTTGATGAAAATAGCGCGGATGTATATTTAAAATTGGAATATTTCAATCCCGGCAGCAGCGTGAAAGACAGAATCGCGCTGGCGATGATCGAAGCGGCGGAAAAGGAAGGCCTTTTAAAAGAAGGTTCAACGATTATTGAACCGACAAGCGGAAACACGGGCATCGGCCTGGCGATGATTGCCGCTGCGAAAGGGTATAAAGCGGTTCTTGTTATGCCCGACACAATGAGCTTGGAGCGCCGCAACCTGCTGCGCGCATACGGCGCGGAACTCGTTTTGACACCCGGCTCCAAAGGGATGAAAGGGGCCATTGAAAAGGCGGAAGAGCTGGCCAAAGAACACGGCTATTTTATGCCGCAGCAATTTACGAACCCGGCCAACCCGGAAATTCACAGACAAACGACGGCCCGGGAAATTCTTGAGCAAATGAGCGACGGACTGGACGCTTTTGTGGCAGGCGTCGGCACCGGCGGAACGATCACAGGCGTTGGCCAAGTTATTAAGGAAAAATATCCGGATGTGAAAATATACGCCGTGGAGCCGGCTGATTCACCCGTATTATCCGGAGGAAAACCGGGCCCCCACAAAATCCAGGGCATCGGCGCTGGTTTTGTGCCGGAAGTGCTCGATACGGACATTTATGACGAAGTGCTGAAAATAACGAACGAGGAAGCGTTTGAATGGTCGAGAAAAGCCGGGCAGCAAGAAGGCATTCTTTGCGGAATTTCTTCCGGAGCGGCCATTGCGGGCGCGATCAAAGTCGCCAAACAGCTCGGAAAAGGGAAAAAAGTGCTGGCCATTATTCCCGACAACGGGGAGCGCTATTTGAGCACGGCGCTGTTCCAATACGAAAAGTAACGTTCCGACGGAGATTCGGAACAAAACAGAGGCAAAAAGGCAATGGATTGGGTGTCCATTGCTTTTTTGTGTTGTGGGCAAAATTTTACAGGGATTGCCCGCGCTTTTTTCAGGCACTTGCTTCAACCCGTTTTGCCGCGGGCGCTTGCTCCCTGCCTTGGCTTTGGAGGAATTGGCCCGTTTTTACAGATAAGAACCGTGTAAGGATGAAAATCTTAGTGTATGATATAAAGGGATCAGGAATGATGCCAGAACAGAGCGGGGAGATGAAATGGAAATGGTGAAAGACCGAGTGATTCAGTGCGGCCCCTACGTGCTGGACTACGGCAAAAAAACGTTGATTATGGGAATATTGAATGTCACTCCCGATTCATTTTCCGACGGGGGCAAGTTTTTGGATCCGGAAAAAGCTGTCCGCCATGCCCGCGAGATGGTGGAGCAGGGTGCGGATATCATAGATGTGGGGGGAGAGTCCACAAGGCCGGGGCATGAACCCGTTTCGGCGGAAGAGGAGATGGAGCGGATTATCCCGGTCATTGAAGCGCTCGCCAAAGAGATTCAAGTGCCTATCTCCGTTGATACATACAAAGCAAAAGTGGCGGAAGCGGCATTAAAAGCCGGAGCCCATATCATCAATGATATTTGGGGGGCCAAAGCGGATCCGGACATGGCAAAAGTGGCCGCCCAATATGATGTTCCGATTATTTTAATGCACAACAGAAAAGAAAGAAATTACCAATCCTTTTTCCGGGACGTCATGAATGATTTGTTTGAAAGCATCCAAATTGCCAAAAAGGCCGGCGTGAGAGACGAGAACATTATCCTCGATCCGGGAATCGGTTTTGCGAAAGACTTATCAGAAAATTTGGAAATGATGAGAAATCTTGATAAGCTGGTAGGAATAGGGTACCCGGTTCTTTTGGCGGTGTCCAAAAAGCGGATGATCGGCGGGGTGCTGGACTTGCCCGTCCATGACCGGATGGAAGGGACAGGGGCGGCGATTTGCTACGGCATCCAAAAAGGTTGCCAATTAGTCCGCGTTCATGACGTAAAAGAGATGAGCCGAATGGCCCGGATGATGGATGCTTTAATGGGAAAAGGTGAATTCAATGGATAGAATCTACCTTAATCACATGGAATTTTACGGTTATCACGGTGTTTACCCTGAAGAAAACAAACTGGGCCAGCGCTTTATCGTCGATTTAATCGCCGAACTGGATCTGAGGAAAGCGGGGGAAAATGATGACCTCACCGAGTCCGTCAGCTATGCGGAGCTGTTTGAAACATGCCGGGAAATTGTCGAGGGAGAGCCTTGCAAACTGATCGAAACAGTGGCCGAAAAAATTGCCGCCGCCTGTTTGCAAAGGTTTCCCAAAATTGAAACGGTTACGGTGACGGTGATTAAACCGGACCCGCCCATCAACGGACATTTCCACTCGATGGCCGTGGAAATCACGAGAAGCCGGGAGATCATGAAACACAGGGCTTACCTTTCCCTCGGCTCCAATCTGGGCGACCGCTATGAAAACCTCGCCAGAGCGATCGGACTTTTGGATGAGTACGATGAAATTGAATTGGAATCATGTTCCTCCATTTATGAAACGGACCCGGTCGGATATGTCGACCAAGAACGCTTTTTAAACATGGTCATTTCCATCAGAACGGCCTTGTCGCCTTTTGAATTATTGAAAGTATGCCAAGAGATCGAACAGAAGCTGGGACGAAAAAGATTGGTCAAGTGGGGGCCGAGGAGTATCGATCTTGACATTCTCTTGTATAACCAAGAAAATATTGAAACAGAACAATTGACGGTCCCCCACCCTCGGATGTTGGAGCGGGCGTTTGTTTTAATACCCCTGCTCGAGATTGATGACAAAGTTCAAATCCCCGGAACGGATAAGCCTTTGTCTGCCTATTTGCAAGAAATTCCAGACAGAGAGGGTGTGCAAATTTGGAAGCGGAAAAATGGGGAAGACGTATTCGCGCTTTTCGAAAACTGAAAGGTTACACGCAGGAAGGCTTGGCGCAATCTCTTGGCGTATCGGTTTCTGTTTTGGGAGAGGTGGAACGGGGGAACCGCGTTCCCTCGGAACAATTTGTCGAAAAAATTGCCGCCAAACTCGGTGTCAGCGTGGAGGATTTGACGCCGCCGGATATCCGTTCTGATAACAAGTGAAGTATCCGGGCAGACGGTTTTGTTAATAGTAATATAAAAGAAGTTCATTTGTGTTTTCTTTATTTCGGGAAGACATTCTCCCCGCTGTTTGGGGGAAGACAACAGGTGGTGAGGCTTGATGTTTAAAATTGGTTCAGTGGAGATTAAAAATCCTGTCGTATTGGCCCCCATGGCCGGTGTGTGCAATTCCGCTTTCCGCTTAATTGTAAAGGAGTTCGGTGCCGGGCTCGTATATGCGGAAATGGTCAGCGACAAGGGGATAGTTTATAAAAATGAAAAGACGCTAAGCATGCTGTACATCGATGAAAGAGAGAAGCCTCTCAGCCTGCAAATTTTTGGCGGTGAAAAGGAATCATTAGTTGAGGCGGCGAAATTCGTCGATAAAAATACAAACGCGGATATAATCGATATCAATATGGGATGTCCGGTTCCGAAAGTGACGAAGTGCGACGCCGGAGCGAAACTGCTTCTCGATCCGGATAAAATTTATGAATTTGTCTCAGCCGTCGTCGCTGCGGTGGAGAAGCCGGTCACTGTAAAAATGCGCATGGGCTGGGATGATGAGCATATTTACGCCGTTGAGAACGCACGCGCGGTGGAAGCGGCCGGCGGCAAAGCGGTCGCCATCCACGGCCGCACCCGCGTGCAAATGTATGAAGGAAAAGCGAACTGGGACATCATCAGGCAAGTAAAAGAAGCGGTCAACATCCCCGTCATCGGAAACGGGGATGTCCGTACGCCGCAAGATGCGAAACGGATGCTTGATGAAACCGGCTGCGACGGGGTGATGATCGGGCGCGCGGCACTCGGCAATCCGTGGATGATCTACCGGACGGTCAAATATTTGGAAACGGGAGAGTTAATCGGGGAACCGACAGTAAGGGAAAAAATCGACGTGTGTTTGCTGCACCTCGACCGCTTGATCGCTTTGAAAGGCGAAAAAGTGGCTGTCCGGGAGATGCGCAAACATGCGGCCTGGTATTTGAAAGGAATCAGGGGAAGCGCCAAAGTGCGCGGCGCCGTCAATGAATGCGAAACCCGCGAGGAACTTGTCACGCTGCTGATGGATTTTCTCCGCGAAACGGAAGAAAAAGAAGCTTCTTCCCTCCACAGCTAATGTTTGACTTCTTAAAGTTCATTCAATATAATACCTTTGAATGAAAACTGCCAGTTTTATGCTGGCAGTTTCTTTCATGTCAAAAGTTTTATTGCAATTGAGTTCCAGACGACCCGGTACAAAAGTGATGCTTTAACGGCGGAAAGTTCGATTTAAGCATCAATACGGAAATACGGGCGCGTTGATCTTGTTTGTTCGTGAAAATTATGTATAAAATGTATCATATGTGAATTTGAAGACGATGATGCTGCACATTTGTGGTTTAAATAAGAGATTTAAGATGGAGATGATACTGGCATGAGTCGCGAAGAAATCAATGACCAAAT
Organism: uncultured Bacillaceae bacterium; assembly: GCA_937995745.1. GTDB lineage: Bacteria > Bacillota > Bacilli > Bacillales > Cytobacillaceae > CALKIU01. The sequence goes on from CALKIU010000164.1 coordinate 42,404, forward strand.
ACAAGTCCGGCTTGAAAAATTGGAGGCGCTCCGGCAAAAAGGCATCGATCCGTTCGGCAGACGTTTTGAACGCACCCATTTGTCCGGCCAATTAGTGGAAAAATACGGCGAAATGACCAATGAAGAACTTGAAGAACTGGCTCTTCCCGTTACCATTGCCGGCCGCATCATGACAAAACGCATCAAGGGAAAAGTCGGTTTTGCCCATATTCAAGACGTACAGGGACAAATTCAAATCTACGTCCGCAGGGATAACATCGGTGAAGAAGCTTACGAAATTTTCAAAAAAGCCGATTTGGGAGACATAATCGGCGTATCCGGCATGCTCATGAAAACAAAGGTCGGAGAACTTTCCATCAGAGTGGAAAAGTTTGAAATACTCACAAAATCACTCCGTCCGCTGCCGGAAAAATATCACGGTCTGAAAGATGTGGAACAGCGCTATCGGCAACGATATTTGGACTTGATTTCCAGCCCGGAAAGCAAGCAGACATTTATTACCCGCAGCCGCATCATCCAATCGATGAGGCGCTACCTGGATGAACGGGGCTATTTAGAAGTGGAAACACCGATGATGCACACAATTCCCGGAGGAGCTGCGGCGCGTCCGTTTATTACATATCATAATGCGCTGGATATGCAGCTGTACATGCGGATCGCCATCGAACTCCATTTGAAACGTTTGATCGTCGGCGGATTGGAAAAGGTGTATGAAATCGGCCGGGTATTCCGCAATGAAGGGATTTCGACAAAACATAATCCGGAATTCACAATGATCGAATTATATGAAGCGTATGCCGATTTTACAGACATCATGAATTTAACGGAAGATATGGTTGCCCATATCGCCGAAGAAGTGCTGGGAACGACGGTGATTCAGTACGGGGAACATGAAATAGATTTGACGCCGAAATGGAAAAGAGTGCATATGGTCGATGCTATAAAAGAATACACCGGCGTCGATTTCTGGCAGGAAATGAGTACGGAAGAAGCACGCCGGCTTGCCAAGGAACACGGTGTGGAAATCAATGAAAATATGCTTTACGGCCATATTGTCAATGAGTTTTTCGAGCAAAAAGTGGAAGATAAATTGATCCAGCCCACCTTTGTATACGGGCATCCGGTGGAAGTATCTCCGCTTGCCAAGAAAAACGCCGAAGATCCCCGCTTTACCGATCGTTTCGAACTGTACATTGTGGGAAGAGAACACGCCAATGCATTTACGGAGTTGAACGACCCCATCGACCAGCGCCGGCGTTTTGAAGCGCAATTGAAAGAACGGGAATTGGGGAACGAAGAAGCTCACATGATGGATGAGGATTTCCTTGAGGCTTTGGAATACGGCATGCCTCCGACCGGGGGATTAGGCATCGGTATCGACCGCTTAGCCATGTTGTTGACCAACTCGCCGTCCATCAGAGACGTGATTTTATTCCCGTTAATGCGTCCGCGCGAGGAATAGAATAAGAGAGGAATGGTGTGCGATTTTCAGCGGAGAAGGCGGCCCTTGTGCCCTGCCTTCTCTTTGCTGATGATTTGGCAGGAAAAAGACCCCTCATTTTCCAATGATTAATCGTTTATTTTAGTTGATTTATCAGCGATATGGTGGTATATTTATAAGCGTCGCTTCGGAAAACCCGAAGCAATCAAAAAATAAAATTAAAAAAGTTGTTGACACAAAACATAAGATTTGTTAAGATAATATAGTCGCTCTTGAGGGCGACGGGATAAAAAATAACGATTGTTCTTTGAAAATTAAACAAATCATACGCCAACGAAGACCGGCTGCGAATGCAGCCAAACAAACGAGC
>CALKIU010000165.1 GCA_937995745.1 uncultured Bacillaceae bacterium
GTTCTTTTTATGATAACCGTACCGAAAGGCAGCGCGCAACGCCGGCGAAAAAGTGAGCCTTTTTGCGCGTCTTTCAAATGTCCCGCAAATTTGGCAACACCCAATCCCGACGGGCAAATGAATGGCGCCGCAGACTTCCGCCGGTTTGCCGTTGACCGGAAAATTTAAAAAACCGGCAAGGAGAACCGTGCCGGACAAGATCATAAAAAAAAACAGCAGTTTTTTACAACTGCCGAAGAAGAAGAAAGTGATATTCCCTTACACCTATAATTTAACCACATTTTTAGGTATTTTGTCACGTTATTTAAACATTTTTTGTGGACAATTTTCATATTATGTATGAAAGTATTGTTATTTTTATCACCCCTAATACTCATTCCAAACAGGCTGTTTTTAAAAGAACAGGGCCTAAAGTCTATGATTTTATATACAAAATGCCGTTCTTCCCATGATTCTTCTCACTGATGCGGACGGGAAAGGGAAAGCAAACGGATCGACGAAAAAGAACCGGGTGCGCCTGGCCCGGTTCTTTTGCGCTCATAATGCAAATGTTCATAAAAAGACGGCGACACGGATTTCCGGACATTATTTGTCTGCCTTTTGTCTCTTTTTATAACCGAAAAAGCATAAAACAAACGCCGCTATGACCCAAAGGAATAAATAGAAAAGCAGTTTCCACGCACCGGAATCATGCAGTTCAATGATCAGCGATAGCGGCATGATTTCCAGCAATATGACGATCGCTTCGTTTTCAATGTCAATCATCTGGTACATCGGGGTAAATCCGAACAAAAACATGATGGGCATATTGTAGGCCACCGTTCCAGCCGTTGAAGAGCTAAAAAAGCCGGCGGCAATCCCCAAAAATAAGAAAAACAAAAACAAAAGAATTTGCCCGAAAATAACTTGGATGTTTGAAAAAATCCCTGTTCCGAGGATGGCAATCGTTACAAGATAAGTAACGCCGGTAATCAGAGTGGTGACGAGACTTTTTCCGACAAGAATTTCCATAAAACCGGCCGGTGAAAGAATCAGTGCGTCCAATGTCTTTTTTTCTTTTTCCTCGGCCATCATAATCATCATACAGGTGGCGGTCAGGCCCGAAAAAATAATGCCAAGCATCAAATAAACCAATGAGACAGGCACTTCTTCAAGATTAAAAACCCTTTTATAAAAAACCGCCAAAAAAATCGGAACAACAGGCAAAAACAATAACATGAAATTTTTAAAAAAGTCTTTCAAGTCTTTTTCAAAAATGGCCAACACCCGGGTCATACTCATCAATGAAGCTCCCTCCCGGTTACTCTTAAGAATACTTCTCCCAGCGTCGGAAATTCCGTTTCGATTCTTTTCACCCTGCGCTCTTCAAGCAACTCTTTAATCTTATCTCCCGCTTCCGGATGATTTTTAAACACCAGTCGTTTTCCATCATGCGTTTCAACAATGATCTGATTCGATGAATATTTATAGCGCAAGGCTTCAGGGCTATCCATTTCTTTGATATACCCCCGGTCCAGCAAAATGACCCGATCGCACATCACGGTCGCTTCTTCCATATCGTGCGTCGTTAAAAAGATAGTTGTTCCGCCTTTATTGATTTCTTTCAAAACTTGATGGATTTGCAAGGTATTCCTTGGATCCAAGGCCGAAGTCGGTTCATCCAAAAATAACAGCTTGGGACGGTGGATGAGGGCCCGGGCCAGCAGCACGCGTTGCTTCATCCCTTTTGACAACTTTGATACTGTTTTTTTGCGTTCCGTCAGCAAATTGACTTTATCCAAAATTTTTTCGATACTCTCCAATGGAATGTTGTAAATCTTGCAAAATAGTTTTAAATTATCGTATACGGACAAACGTTCATACAAAGTACTGTTGTCGGACAAAACGCCAATTCGCGCTTTAAAGTTCGGGTGGTGAAATTGTTTAGGCTGAAAACCGAGCACTTCAACCCTGCCCGACGTCTTTTTTAACTGGCCGGTCAAAATTTTAATCAAAGTTGTCTTCCCCGCCCCGCTCGGCCCGAGGAGACCAAAGATTTCCCCTTTTTTGACCGAAAAGCTGATGTCGTTGATGGCAGGGCGTTTACCGTACGCTTTTGTTAAATTTTCAACTCGAATAACTTCGTCCACCAAATTTCCTCCTTAAACAAAGTGAAATTTTGGCAAAAGAAAAGCCCTTTTAGAAAAAGGGTTTTGGCAACGAACGGCAAAACGGCGGCGCTGAAAATCCCCTCTCCAATATATTCCATAATTTATAAATTTATGAATCTCTAACTACACGATAAAAAACTTTTTCTTAAGCTGCAAGACAATTGTTAAAAATGAGTACTTTTCTAACAGGAAAGACTTTACTGTCCGCTGTTTCATGTTTTCAAGAATCCAAAGCCATAAATGTTGTTGCCATCTGCAAAAAAATCCTGACTTTGGAAGGAATCCGGCAATTTTACCTGTCATCACCGTCAAAATCTGATATATTTATCAATGGAAAAATGGATGTTTACAAGTTTGTCAATCATTGTAATTAAAAAACCCGCCTTTTACAATGAAAAAGGACGGCGGCACGTGCCCCTGTCCCTCTTAATCTTGTCTTCCGCTTCTCGGGTTTTTTATAATATTGATATTTAAAACCGCATAAAAGAAATAAAATCGGGACAAGTTTCCTGTCCCCATTTAGGAGTGGAGATGATGCACGTCGGTTTGTCGAATTCAGAGCGGAAACGGCTGCTGAAGCCGGTGCGGAAAGCGATTATGGAATACAAAATGATTGAAGATGGAGATCGCGTTGCTGTAGGGTTGTCAGGAGGAAAAGACAGCTCGACCTTGTTTTATTTGTTGTCGATATTGCAAAAACAGCTTCCGATCCGGTTTGAACTCGTTCCCATTACGCTGACGATGGGATTTGAGGGATTTGACATACAACCCTTAAAGGATTTTGTTGAAGCGCTCGGTTACGAACTTCATATAAAAGAAACGTTCATCAGCCAGATTGTCTTTGACATCAGAAAAGAAAAAAGCCCTTGTTCCTTGTGCGCCAACCTGCGAAGAGGAAAAATCATTGCTTACGCAAAAGAATTGGGCTGCAACAAACTGGCTTACGGCCATCACCTGGATGACGGTATTGAAACTTTTTTCATGAACCTCTTTTTTGCGGGAAAACTGGGCGTGTTCACCCCGGTCACATGGCTGGACCGTTCCGACATCACGGTCATCCGGCCGATGATTGCGGTCGAAGAAAGACACATCATTCAATTCGTGGAGGCAAAAGGCATTCCCGTTTTGCACAACCCTTGCCCGGCAAACGGAAAAACAAAGCGGGAAGAAATGAAAGAACTGGTCAAACAATTAAGCGCCAAATACCCTGATTTGCGGCAAAATTTTCTCCATGGCGCCACACATATCAATGTTAATGATTTTTGGCGGATCCATTCATGAAGTTCGTGCATACTCTTTTAAAAAAAGGGGACTTTCTATGTCCCCTTGCATTTTCAAAAAATCCCAATGAAAAATTTGGCCACCATATATCCGAGCAGACCGCAGCCCGGGAAGGTCAAAATCCAAGCCGTGACCATTTCACGGACAATTCCCAGATTTACGCTTTTGATGCTTCTGGCGGCGCCGACTCCCATAATGGCCGTCGTTTTTGTATGGGTTGTCGAAACCGGAATTCCGCCGATCGTTGACAAAAACAGGCACAGGCCGCCCGCCAAATCGGCCGAAAATCCTTGGTATTTCTCCAGCTTGACCATGTCCATCCCCACGGACTTAATGATGCGGTATCCGCCCATGGACGTGCCGAGCCCCATGACAACGGCGCACAACACCATGAGCCACAGCGGAACCGCCACTTCCGCCACTTGGTATTGTCCTTGCGCAAGAAACATGCCGAGGAGGAAAACCCCGATGAACTTCTGCCCATCCTGGGCTCCGTGCATAAAAGCCATTCCGGCGGCGGCCGCAATTTGCGCCCAGCCGAAAAATTTGTTGGCTTTGCGGCGATTTGCCCGTAAACAACAGAGTTCCACAATTTTTACCACCACATAACCGAGCAAAAACCCCAATCCGGTGGAAAGCACCAACCCATAGAGCACTTTCACCCATTCGGCCCCGTTTATGCCGGAAAAACCCCCTTGAAGGGCAATGGCCGCTCCCGATATACCGGCAATCAATGCATGGCTTTCACTGGTGGGAATCCCGAATACCCACGCCGCCGTGGCCCAAACGACTATCGCCACCATCGCCGCGCAAAGGGCGATTAACGCATCGTGAACGTCCCCGCGAAAATCTACCATATTGTAAATGGTCTCTGCCACCTTTTGATTTATCAATGTCATGACGATGACGCCAATCAAATTGAACAATGCCGCCATTAAAACGGCGGAACCTTTTGGCATGGCGCGGGTGGAAATGCAGGTGGCGATCGCATTCGGCGCATCGGTCCATCCGTTGACGAGGATGACCCCCAAAGTCAAAAGGGTTGTGATGATCAACGCCGGATAAGCGACTAATTGGGAAATAAAGTCAACCACTGTTATTTCCATAAAGCATGCCTTCCAATCCGGTTTCGTAAATAAATCATTGCCATCAACCCCATTCTCTGTCAATTCCGTTCAAATGACGTCCATTTATCTTTAATAAAATTATACCACCATAATGACAGCCTGTGGCAGGAGCAACGTCGATTTGTGCCAAATTTTCCAAAAATAGCGTTTGAAACCGGTAATTAGCACATAACCTATCAGGAAGAAAAACCCTCATGCACGCAGATGTTCGGGAACATGTATATTTTTTGAAACTTTGGTCCATTTATTTCGTAAACGAATTAGCACCATATTTGAAAGGACTGATTTTATGAATAGACGCGGCTGTGTCAAATGCGGAAGCAAAGAGGCGGAAACAAAAGAGGTAGCAATGACGGGGACAGGATTATCAAAAATCTTTGATGTCCAGCACAACCAATTTACGGTAGTGTATTGCAAGAAATGCGGGTATTCAGAGTTTTACCATAAAGAAAGTTCAAAATCCGCCAATATTCTCGATTTATTTTTCGGATGATGTGAAGGGGGCCGGATGTAAAAATCCGGCCCTTCCTTTCCACTAATGCTGGTCGGCAAAAACCCACCGCCAGATGGCACCGATCATTCCGATGATTCCCGTTGACAAAATGATCAGGATGCGGGCCGCATCCAAGGAAAGCCTCTCCCCCGCCACACCGCGTAAAAAGCGGGAATGGACCAGGGAAAATAGTCTCCGTATCCCAATGCGGCAACCATTTGCGAAAAGACCAGCACAAGCACGATGAACGCAAGAGGAAATCCTTCATAGACGAGGCAAGAGGAAATCCTTCATAGACGAGCAGGCGGGAGATTTCATCAGGATTTCGCAGCGCCTTTTCGTCGGCCGTTTCCAAAAGTCCTTCTTCATTGACAATAAAAAGTGTAACCCGGCAGAATTCAATGCCGCCAAAGCCGCCTTATTATGACGGGTATTGACCGTAAGACGGGGGTAAAGAAGCTTTTTCAATTGACGGGACGGTATTTCCTGAATCAATTCGCCTTCATGGATGATTCCGATGTGCGTGGCGATTTTCGCAACCTCGCTTAAAAGATGGCTGGAAATTAAAACCGTGACCCCGTGATTGAGGGCCAAATCGTGAAGCAGTTCCCTTATTTCAACCATTCCCGCCGGATCAAGTCCGTTCACAGGCTCGTCCAATATTAAAATTTCGGGACGGTGGAGAAGCGCCTTTGCCATTCCCAAACGCTGACTATTGCCCAATGAAAGGTTTTTAGCCTTTGTTTGCGCGTATTTGGTTAAACGAAGCCGTTCCATCACTTGCGGTACTGCCTCTTCATCTTGTATCTTCCGGAACCGTTTCACCATTTGATTTGAGGATGTGTCGGCTGCCGGCTGACCGGGATGGCCGGAAATTTTTCATTCGAACAACTTTTTGCCCCAGGGGGCTTGGGACTGTAAAACGAAAAAGGTTGCCAAATTATCCGCTTTTTTGGACAAAGTGCTTGAGTTTTGACGGGGGTTTGTCCAAATGACCCCCTATTTTGGACAAAAGCCCATAAATCAGAACGGGGGTTGTCCAAATTCACGCTCTTTTTGGACAAAGGCCATTAAATCTGCCTGGGGGTCGTCCACAGCCCCCTCGTTCCAGGCAAAGCCGACGAGAAAGCCCAAACTTTTTCCGAATCGGTCCCCTCATCATAACAGCGTCCTCTGTCACGATTGAACCCCGACCCTACCAGCCTTCGAAACCGGACCGACTCCCCAAAACTCCCCCGCCTTCGGGAACAAGCATCCCTCCCGAATCGGCGCATCCTCTTCCCATATAAAAGGATTGTCTCAAAAGTCACTTAATGTGACTTTTGGGACAACCCCCTCATTCTTTGACAAATTCTTTTGTGCTTCTCACCGTATCAATCGGACGAACTAGTTTTTCGATTTCCGCCCGTTTCGGTTCCAAAAACGGCGGCAGGGACAGTTTTTCGCCCAGCGTTTCATACGGTTCGTCCCCCATAAACCCGGGTCCGTCCGTGGCCAGCTCAAATAAAATTTGCGGCGTCACCCTAGCGTAGACCGACTCAAAGTAGTAGCGGTCCACGTACCCGGAAGTGGGAAATCCGAAACGGCGCATCCGGCGGTCCCATTCATCCAGCATCGCACGGTCCTCGACCCGGAAGGCGACATGGTGCACGGTGCCATACCCTTGGAGAGCCATGGAAAGGAGCGGACTGTACTCGACAATGACAGAAGCTCCGTTGCCGCCCTCTCCCGTCTCAAATAAATATAAGGAACCTTCCCGGGCCGTTTCCCTGAACAGGAACACTTTCTCCAGCACTTCTTTGAAGTAATCAAAATTCATCACGCGGATGATGAGCGGCCCCAAACCGGTAATGGCATACTCGAGGGGAACTGGCCCTTTTTGCCACGGCGTACCGGAAGCGACCCCTTCATCCTTTTCATCCGAAATCAATTGATATTGCTGGTCATCAAAATCGACAAAGGGCAGCACCTTTTTCCCGAATTGCTCTTGTATTCCGCCGTGCTTGACATGGTAGCGGTCAAAACGCTTGACCCAATACTCCAAAGCCTCATCGCTCGGCACGCGGAAAGAAGTTCTGAATATTTCCTCGGTGCCGTGAACCCCTTTCGGAATGCCTGGAAAATCGAAAAACGTGATATCCGTTCCCGCGCTCCCCATATCATCGGCAAAGAATAAATGATAAGTCTGAATATCGTCCTGGTTGACCGTCTTTTTCACCAGGCGCATTCCCAAAACATACGTGAAAAACTCATAAATTTTTTCGGCGCTGCTTGTAATCGCCGTCACATGGTGTATACCCAACAACTCTTTCATCCTTCATCCCTCCGTTAAGTTTTATATTGAAAAAATCAGCCAATAAGCCCCCATTGTGCTTCCGCCCTTTTATTCATACTCGTCCAGTGGCGTGAGCTCCCGCTCGATCTCGGCCCGGCGGCTTTCCAAAAACGGCGGCAGCTCCAGCCGTTCGCCGAGAGTGTCGATGTCGCTATCCGCCAAAAATCCCGGTCCGTCCGTGGCGATTTCAAAAAGAATGCCGTTCGATTCGCGGAAATACAGGCTTTTAAAATAGTGGCGGTCGATGATGCCGGACGAATGAAAGCCGCGGGCCTTTACTTGCGCCTCCCAATATTTCAATTCCTCATCGTTCCGGGCCCGGATCGCCAAATGGTGGATGCTGCCCCGGCCGGCCCGCTCCGGCGGACCGTCCAGCGATTTGACGACGATTTCCCCGAACACTTCTCCCTCAACCGATTGGAAAATGGCTTCATCATCCGTCCTGCCCACTTCCGCATAACCGACCAACTCCGTTAAAGTGGCGGCCAATTTTTCCGGCCTTCTGACGGTGATTTCCACAGAGCCTATGCCCAGAATTTGGTGTTCCGCCGGAACCGACGATTTTTCCCATGTTTGCCAGAAATCGAGTTTTTCGCCGTTTGCGGCTTGAAGCACCAAGCGGAGGCCTTCATGGTCCTCGAAATGCAACGCCGGCCGGTTGGCGTAGGTGGCGAGCTCCCCGTGATAAACGCCGTATTCGGCAAATCTGTTTTTCCAATACGCAAGGCTCTCCGTGGAAGGAACGAGAAGGCCGATTCTCGTAATCGCATTTGTCCCCCGGTGGGTACGCCCCGCTGCCGGAATTTCAAAAAAGGTAAGTTCCGTCCCCGGACTGCCGGTTTTGTCGCCGTAGAACAAATGGTACATGGACGGTTCGTCCTGGTTGACGGTCACTTTCACGCGCCTGAGGCCGAGAATGTCGCGGTAAAAGCGGTTGTTCCGCCCCGCGTTTTTCGTAATCATGGAAATATGGTGATGGCCGGGTATCGTATATTTCATCTTTTTTCTCCTCCGTTATCGCTTTACTGATCAAGTGATTAAGTGCGGCTGCCGGTGAGACGCCGGCCGTTCGCTTTTCTTTACTGTCTTAATTTTCTTTCCGTCGTTTTTTGCAGTTTCGTCATCAATCTATACAACATTTTCTGTTCTTCTTCCGTCAAAGCTTCGTTGACAAGGGACGTCTGAAAGGCCAGCTGATGTTCAAACACTTCGTTGATTTTAGCTTCCCCTTTCGGCGTCAGCGTAATCCATTTCGTCTTCCATTCCTGCCGGCGGCGGATATAGCCTTCTTTTTCAAGGCGCGAGAGCATGCGGGAAATTCCCCCCTCCGACACTGTCACTTTCATGGCCAGATCCCTTTGCGCGATCGGCTGGGAATGGGCGATTTGGTTCAGGACATCAAATTGGGCCGCCGTAATGCCGAACGGTTTTAAAAAATCGTTCGACAACAAGTTGCTTTGGTGGGTGAAGCGGGCGGTCCGGAACCAAATCAGCGATGCAAGGGTATTTTTTCTCACTCGCCCTCACTTCCTTTCACCTCGTTGCTATTATCACTTTACACCTCAAGTGAACAAAAAGCAAGAAAAATATCTCGAATTAGAGATATTTTTCTCACAATCAACCTTTTTTTCCGGCAAAAACCCAAACCTGCGGAAATAACTGCGGACTGCCGTCCGACTTTTCCCCGTGTCCGAATCCTTCGACCGTTTTAGAATTCTTTTCCGAGACTACAAATCCACCCGTTCAAACCGCTGCGCGGAAATTTTAAAAGCGGCATACATCCCAATCGCGTACAACAAGGTCCCGCACAATAGAACGGGAAGTTGGCGGAGCATCATGTAAGGTTCCACGCTGTCCAGCCATTGAAACGGCGGAACATGAACGATGACTTCCATGATCACGGCAAGAAGACCAGCCGGAATGATGCCGAGCAGAAAAGCCTTGCCCGCTTTATATCCGCTTTTGAAAAATTCAGTCAAGAAGATAAAATTAAAGACAACATAAATGATGAGGCCGAATCCGTAATAAGCGACATTTGCTTCAATGCCGGCCGGATTGCCGCCCGGCAGCACATAAACACGCAAGATGGCAAACGGCAAAGAAATTAAAATTTGCGTCATTTGCGCCAGCACGACAAGAAAAAATTTCGCTTTCACCACATCGATCTTCTTAATCGGAAGAAGGCTCGTAAAATAAAGATCATTTGTTTCCCGGCCGTACATAAATGTGATAAACAGGGCTATGCAGCCGAACAAAAACACCATCCCGTACGGATAAGCGGGCACAATGACCAGCACGCCCATAGCCGTGAAAATGAACAAATTCGGATGGGCGGCCAGGCGCAATTCTTTATACAATAGATCAGACATCATATCTCCTCCTTTCTGTCCGCACCATAATCTCTTCCAACGTCAAATCGCCTGTTTCCCCCGGTTCTTTCAAATGAGCAAACGAGCGGATAAAAGCTGATTTTTCCGCGCTTTTCAGCAGTTTTCCATCTTTGATATACGTAATGTCGTCGGCGCATTTTTCCAAATCGGAGGTTATATGGGTGGAAAACAAAATGCTTCTTTCCCCGTCTCGGACCAATTGGCGGAAAAGCCCCAAAAGCTCGTCGCGGGAAACGGGATCAAGGCCGCTCGTCGGTTCATCAAAAATAAGTAGCCGTGCATTGTGCGACAAAGCCAGCACAATCATGTACTTTACTTTCATGCCGGCGGACAACTCTTTCACTCTCTTGTTTGGATCAAGGGAAAAAGCTTCCAAATATCTTTGATAGGCGTTGTCATCCCAATTTTCATAAAAGCGCTTCGTCACGGCGGTGATGTCCGATAATTTTTTCTGATGGTAAAAGTCGATACCTCCCAGCACAACCCCAAGCTCTTGTTTGCACGCCTGTTCATGTTTCGTGAAATCGCGTCCGAACATTTCCACTCTCCCCGCATCGGGCGACACCAAATGTAATATCGATTTCAAGGTTGTGCTCTTGCCGGCGCCGTTCTTTCCAATGAGCCCCATAATTCTCCCTTTCCGCAAAGCAAAGGAGATATGTTTCAGGGAAAACTTGGGATATCTTTTCGTGAGTCCTTTTACTTCAAGCATATTCACGGCTGGTTCCCTCCCCTGTTCTTAAAAATCTGCTCCACCGCCGATCCGGTCATATGCATGAAGGTTCGGCTGTCAATGAGGGCAATTCCCGCCGAGGACGGATTCGTATCTCCGAGAACAACCAGCGTATCCCCCGGCTGCAAATCAAGAAGTTCCCGGGCTTTTTTTGGCAAAGAAATTTGTCCTCTTTCCCCGATCGTCACAACTCCGAATATATGTTTATCCTTCGGCGGAATGGGCAGCCCTTCTTGTTCCGGATCATGTCGGACAAGATCATTCAAAGAAACATCATAAAGATCCGCCAATGCATCACATTTGATAATGTCCGGCAAAGCATCCCCGCTTTCCCACTTGGCCACCGACTGCCTCGACACCCCGATCCGTTCGGCCACTTCCTCTTGGGAGAACCGGTTTTTCTGGCGCAAATAGCGGAGGTTGGCGGCGATATTATTTTTCATGTTTTTCATACTTTTCATCCCTCCTGTTTCCAGCATACATGAAGCATTTCACAAAAAACACCAACCATTGCCAACAAATATTGTTAACTTTCGTTGCGAAAAAAATCCCAACCTGGGGGGGACAAGGGGACAGGCACCGTGTCCCATTGGTCAAACTTTTCCGAAAAAACTTGCGCCAAGTGTGTTTTTGAAGCGCAGCGGCCTGGGGTTTTTTTAACATTTCTCCGATCCGCAAAAAAATACGCACAATAAAAAACG
>CALKIU010000166.1 GCA_937995745.1 uncultured Bacillaceae bacterium
GAAAAGGCAGGGTGAACATTTTTTGGACAGTATAGGGATATCGATTTTAATTATTTTCATCCTTATCATTGCCAATGGCATATTTGCCATGACTGAAATCGCCATTGTCACATCGAAAAAGAACAGATTGGAAAGCTTAAAAAATCAAGGCAATTCCAGGGCAGGTTATGCTTTGCTGCTTGCGGAAAATCCAAACCAATTGTTATCGACGATTCAAATCGGCATTACATTAATCGGTATTGTTACCGGTGCCTTCGGTGGGGCGACTATTGCCGGGCAGTTGGCTGTTTATGTGGAAAAAATTGATATCCTCGCACCGTACAGCTATGAAATAAGTATGGTCTTGATTGTCGCTTTGACCACTTTCTTTGCCTTGGTAATCGGTGAATTAGTGCCGAAAAGGATTGGCATGGGAAATCCGGAAAGGATAGCCTGTATTGTCGCCAAACCGATGTATTATTTTTCGCAGATTGGCCGGCCGCTTGTGTGGCTTCTCAGCAAATCAACGGAATTGACGTTGAAACTGTTGAGAGTTAAGCCGCGGAACGAGCCGGAAGTGACGGAAGAAGAAATTGCCCAATTGATTGAATTGGGCGTTTACAGCGGAGTGGTGGAACCGATTGAATCGGATATTGTTGAACAAGTTTTTGATCTCGGGGACAAACGTCTCGGCGATATATTGACTCCACGGACGCAACTGGTTTGGATCGACTTGGAAGATTCCTTTGAAACAAACATTGCAAAGATGAACAATTCTCTTCATTCCAAGTTTCCCGTCGGCAAAGGAAGTTTGGACAATTTTAAAGGCGTGATTCATACAAAAACGGTTCTTGCCAAAATGGCGAGCGGAAAAAAATTTACCCTGGAAGAATGTGTGGATGATACTCTCGTATTGCCGGAAACGATGAAAGTGTTCCATGCGCTGGAAGCCTTAAAAAAGGCCGGTCAGCATGAAGCGATTGTCATTGATGAATACGGCGGCCTTGAAGGTTTTGTCACCTTGCACGATTTTATGGAGAACATTGTCGGCGATTTGCCGGAAAAAGAAGATGACAGTGATCCGCAAATTGTGGAAAGAGAAGAAGGTTCATGGCTCGCTGACGGTCTTGTGACCATTGACCATTTCATTAAATACTTTGATTTGGAAGAAGGTCTCATTAAAAGCACGAAACACATGCATACCTTGGGTGGATTTATTATCAGCCAGATTGGCGACATTCCCAAGGTGAATGACAAAGTTCAAGTGGGAAATCTTGTGTTGGAAGTTGTGGATATGGATCAGTTCCGAGTGGATAAAGTCATGATTACCAGAATCGATGAACCGGTTGAAGAAGTAAAAGATATCGCGAAATAGAGGTTTTAAATATAAAGGAAAAATATGCAACCAGTCCGACCGGTTGGTTGTGTTTTATATATAAATTTTTTTAAAAACATCCTTGCTTAGCAATAAGTCGGGATGTTTTTTGTTGCGCGTGATTGGTCTTTTCATTCAATGTTTTTGTTTGATATGTCCGGAATCTCAGTTGAAATCAGAGTCTTTTTCAAGTTTTGAAAAAGCGGTCTCATCGCTTTTTTTGGTTTTGCCCATTCGAAAAGGGATTTTGTTCCCGTTGTTGATGCCGATTTTTATGCAATCGGGAAAATAGATACGGAATGGATAATCAGATAGGCAAATAGTCCAGACTTCCATTTAGGAAAAACTTATGGCAAATTTGTCAAAAATATTTTTGCGTGTAACAGTTTTTCCTTTCTAACAGTCTTTATGTTGTGAGGGTAAAAATAGTCATGATTCGATAAGGAAGATGATTGTGAATAAAAAAATTTTGTTCATTCTTTTATTATCAATCGCAACTGCTGCTATAGTCTTTTTTGTCTTGAATGGCCAAAAAGAGGAACCGGAAGAAGAACGGCCCCCTGACAGTTCAAAAAATGAAGGGACTGTCGAAAATGATTTTGATGCAGCTGTTTTCATCGGGCAAATTGTAGAGCATGCCGAAAAAGGAATGCTCGCCGGTTTTCCGTTTATAGCCGGAAAGACGAGCAATGACGAAGTGAACGAAAAGCTTGGCGGGCCCGAACAAATAAGCGACCATGAAGGTATTGGCCGCTTTGCCGTTTACTCGGATCATGATATAACGATCGGGTATAAAAAAGATGTTGCATTCGATTTGCGCTCGTATGACAGCAGGCTGCAACACATCCATTATGAGGACTTAATCCATCATTTGGGAAACGCCGATGAAGTCAAATACTATAAAGATAATGAGCACGACCAAATCATATTGATTTACCACGTAAGTGAAAATTACCACCTCAAATGGATATTGGAACGTCCGACCGATGAAAACACGAATCCGGAAGTTCATCATATTTCCGTTGTCGCTTTGACGATTTCTGATGAACAACAAGGGAAAAGCCCGGTGACTGTTGAGGAACGGGTAAAAAAGATGACATTGGATGAAAAAATCGGCCAGATGATTTTTGCCGGCATATCCGGAACAAAGCCGGATGCGGAAGCAGACCAATTAGTGGCAAAGTATAAGGTGGGCGGAATTATTTTTAACAAGAAAAATTTGCAAGAGCCCGCACAGACGGTCGCATATATTAACCATTTAAAAAGCAAAAATTCGGCAAACGGCATTCCGTTGTTTTTCGGCATTGACCAAGAGGGTGGAAAAATTGCCAAACTGCCGGGCGGATTACATCCTATTCCGGCGAATCAGAAAATCGGGGAAATAAACAACCCGTCATTTTCTTATGAAATCGGTTCATTATTGGGAAGAATGGTCGATGCCTTCGGGTTTAACATGAATTTTGCCCCGGTTCTGGATGTCAACAGCAACCCGGATAATCCCGTCATCGGCGAGCGTTCATTCGGTGCCGACCCGGAGACGGTCAGCAGGCTGGGAATTATGACAATGAAAGGAATGCAGAAAGAAAATATTATACCCGTCATCAAACATTTTCCGGGGCATGGGGATACGTCCGTTGATTCCCATTTAGCCCTTCCGGTGGTGAATAAGACGAAAGCGGAGCTTGAAAAAGTGGAACTCGTTCCATTCAGAAGAGCCGTCGCTGAAGGTGCCGATGTCGTGATGATCGGGCATATTCTTTTTCCGAAACTGGACCGGACGGCGCCGTCTTCAATGTCGAAAACGATTATCACGGATTTGTTAAGGAATGAATTGGGTTTTTCCGGAGTGGTCATCACCGACGATATGACGATGAAGGCGATTACGGACAACTACGACATTGGCAAGGCTGCCGTTGCATCCGTCAAGGCCGGAAGTGATATCATCATGGTTGCCCATGAGCACACGCAAATCGTAAAAGTATTCTCCGAACTAAAGTCGGCTGTGCAAAGGGGAGAGATCTCCGAAGGAAGAATAAATGAAAGTGTCATCCGGATTTTGAAATTAAAAGAAAAATACTCCTTGGATGATTCGGCCCGCGGCAATGTTTCCGTTCCTGAACTGAACAGGATGATAGATGCCGTGCTGAATCGTTATGTTAAATAAATTTCAGCCATGTTCAGGAAGTTGGCAAAAAAACGCCGGTTTCATCCGGCGTTTTTTTATGGGGAATGAGCGGTCTAAAAGAGGGTTGCCTTGGACAGGCTGAAAGTGACTACTTGGAGGCGGTTTTGTTTTCTGCTACCGTAATATTTTCCGGGGGTCTTTTGCCCCTTTTCAAGTCTTCGATCGTCAGTCCGAAATCCATTTGCAGATGGGGAAAATCTTTGAAATCTTCCCAATCGCCTCCCCAGGTGAAGCCAAGCTCTTTCGCTATTGCGACGATTTCAAACCAATCAGCTTTGCCGTTTTTGTTGCCGTCATATTTCAAATCCCAAATCACTTTTCCGGAAGGTAGCCGGATGGCAAAATCAACAGCCAGTCCGTAATTATGATAAGATTCTCCTCCTTTTACGGTAGTGACGATAGGTCCGGGTTTGGTCCGGCCTTGTGCATACAATTCGTCCTGTTCTTCAATAGTGCGGAACCCGTCGGTTATGATGACGTCAATCCCCTTTGCAGCTGCTCTTCTTACCAATTCATCCGCCCGTTCTTCAACGACGGGGTGGAGGGAATCAGGCATGGGAACGTTTTCATAAGATTCCTCCGGTTCGGGAGCACTTGCGTAATGATGCGGTTTTGTGAGAAAATGGTAATATAAAACTACTATAATCATCACAAGAACTGCCGTCAAAATCGTCTTCGCTTTGCCCTTTCTTTTCAAAAGTTATCTTCCTTTCTATCTATCAACCGGTTTTTTTCAGTCCGATAAAAAATATCTCGAACAGGTTACGTATCTGCCGGAAATTTCCGTTTATCGGCTTGTTTGGCAGATGACCGGCTCGCACAAAAAACATGTTCTTAATTTTCATGGTATAATAGATTTATATAAAATTTCAATGTAATTTTTATGGTATAATATTAACATGAAAAAATTGCTATCTTTTAATCTTGGACACGCCAAAGTAGAAAACCGTTGCGATGTCAAAAATACTATTGTACCAGGAAGGTGGATGAAAATGAGTGTTGTCTTAGCAGCAAGGGAAAGGACAGATCTCAGAAAATCCGCATTGAATGAACTGAGGAAAGAAGGGTACGTTCCGGCGGTTGTCTACGGGCGGGATGAGGAGACAAAACCAATTGCAGTGAAAAAAGGGGATTTGTTAAAAACCATTTCTGAAGTCGGCAGAAATGGAATCTTTCAATTGGAAGTAAGCGGCAAGCCCCGTTCTGTTGTTCTCGGGGATTTTCAGACGGATCCGATTCAAAGGGATATTATTCACGCAGACTTTCTGTACGTGACAGAGCATACGGAACTGAATACAAAGGTAAATGTAAGTGTTACAGGCGAGGCCCCGGGAGTGAAAGAAGGGGGCATTCTGCAAATTGTATTGCATGAGTTGGAGATTACGGCCAAGCCGCAAGATATACCGGAGAGCATTGAGTTGGATGTATCTTCATTGGGTATCAATGATTCTATTAAGGTTGAAGCTATCCGCGACAAATACAGCAAACTTGACATTCATCACGATGACGAAGAAGCAATTGTCGTCATTCTTCCTCCGGAGAAGACAGATGAAGAAGAAACCGTGGAAGAACAGGAAACTGAAGACGCGGAAAGCGCTTCTGAATGAGGTAAACCTGTGCATTTCACGGCCGGCATAACACAATTCATCCATCAAGGTTTAAAAAAGAATAAACCGCCGGATTGGGCTTGACCGAACCGGCTGAAGACGATAGGTCTTTTTTCCGCGACGGGAAAACGCAAAAAAACAGGAGGATGCATGTAATTTGCTCCTCCTGTTTATTATTTTTCCGAGATTTTATGTTATCCGCCGATATTATACGACGGCAACTTGCTTGATTAAGAAATCACGGACAATTTCATTGGCTGCCTTGCCGGCATAGTTTTGGTTGATGACTTTGACGATGTTTAAATGCGAGAGAAGCCCTTTCATCTCTTTTGTTAATTCGGGGGGTCCGGCAAGATATACTTGTTCCCATTGATAATTTTTCGCTTCTTTTTTTATTTCTGGAGCAACTTGTCTGAACCAGCGGACGGTATTTTCTTTCATACGGGAGTCAAATTTATCCTTGTGGGTGGCGCCGCTTGACACGATCGCTCCGGATGACAGACCTTTGTAACGACGCCAATGGATCGTGTCAATATCAAGTTCATAGTTGGTTTCATTCAAAATTTCAGCGAGAAGTGTATCGATTAAAGTAATGCGGTTTCTTTGGACGAGTATGATTCCAGTGCGCGGATAATTTTTGAACAGCTCATCCAGTTGTTTGACTACAGGTTCATTTTCCCAATAAAATTGATTTTCAAGAGGCATTTGTGTTGGTTCCAGAATGATTTCTTCCTTTGTGGCGAAGCAAATGAGGCCTTGGTTAAACTGTCTTTGCAAGTCTAAAACGGCTTTTTCGACTTTTTTCTTAATGGAAAGAAATAACGGGTGTTCCTCCGGACGTGATGCCTGAACATATTCGCCGATTCGTTTTAGACCGTTCTTCAAGCGGATTTTCCAGTCATCGCTTTGGGGGGATGTCTGCAAATAAAATGTGAGTACGGGACCATCGAGTACGGACACCTTCTTGCGCAACTCCATCAATTCCAGTGCCATAGGCATCTCCTTTCCCACACTATTATTACTTTCATTATAACATGAAAGGGCTTCCAAACTTATAAAAACCTAACAACAATTTTATTACAATAGATTAACAACCGTTCTTGGAAATATTTGAGTTTAAAAGATTGGTAAGTTAAAATCTCAAAATCATTCCAGCGGTTTTTTGATGGAATGGTGTACCGGGAAGTTTTTGGGCCCGGCCGCCGGGAATCAATGCGGTGCAGTCGATGATAAAGAGTTCTCGCCACAGGATTTTGAATTTTTTAAGAGTCAGCGGCTTTTTATACTTCCGATTTTTTATGAAGCGGCATGGTCATGGCGCATGGCCCGTTTCAGGAAAATGAAGAGACGTTCATATGTTCCTTCCGCTTCTTGCGCATACATCGGTTTTATAAAACGAGTGGCTGCGCCGCGTCCGATAGCGGACTTATCCCGGCCGGGTAAAGGCTCGTGAGGAAATAAGATGCGGAATATTTGTTAAGAGCGGAATGCTTTTACAAAGAAATAGATCATGACGGTAAGATATGCCGCGAGTATGACATACATCACCGGACTGTTTGCCATTGCGGGAAAATCCGGATTGCGCCAAACGTTCCAGACATAAATAAAAGCAATCAGGAACATGATACTGCCGATACTGAAATACATCATTTGTCTATTTTTCATTTTCTTCTCCTCCAAAAGAATACTAAGTATTGGCAGATTGAAATTTTAATCTCTTTAGGAATTATTATATCATTAATAGTTTTCTGGGCTTGCTGGAAAAATAAAAAGATTCAGTTTTTCGCCGGATAGCGGTTTCTTTCTTCAAATTAGTTGCCCCCATTTATGTCCTTCTTAAAATCCTAAATTTTCTCCCACGCTGGAAATGTCATTGCGGCGTGCTGAAATGATGATTCAGGTGGTTTTGGGGAAACACTTGCTATTTCTGGCCGCTTTTTATTGGCGGTCCTCTTCCCGGCTTGCAAAAGTAAGGTTATATTTTTCCACTTTGGCCCCCGATGAATGTGTTCATTTTTTTAAAAATATAAAAAGGGCAAACAATCATTCTGTAAAGGGTTGCGGATGTGATTGAAATCACTACACCCCTAATTGAGAAACATTATCATATACACATAGTTAAATGAATTTTTTTGGGGGTGCAATTCGTTGGAAAACGAAAATGTGGTTACATTGGATGTGCGCGAAGATTTAAAACTCAAAAAAGAACCTTTTGATAAAATCATGGGTGTTGTCAAACAATTAAAAGAAGGACAAGTGTTTGAACTGCATGCTCCTTTCAACCCCCTGCCCCTGCATAAAGTCATGGGCAGAAAAGGTTTTGAATATGAAGCGGAAAAAATTGATAAACGCCATTGGAAAGTAATTTACAGAAAAAAGGAGGATTAATGGATGAAGGTTCTTGATAACAGAGGTTTGGAGCCGCCCCAACCGATGATGCGGACATTGAAAGCGCTGGATGAGATGAAAAAGGGAGAGAAACTGGCCATCATCAATGACCGCCGGCCGATGTTTTTATATGAAGAACTGGATGAGCGCGGATATCCTCATCAAACGGAACAGCAGGAAGACGGCAGTTTCAAAATTGTCATTACAAAGACAACGGATGAGTGATATTCGATATGAACGGTGTCAATCTTAAGACAAATACGAATATCAAGCTTCCCCTCAGTTTTATTATTTATGCCCTGGCCGCTTTAGCATTTGCGGTCGTCGTTTTGTTTGCCAACAGCGGCGAGCTTTTGGCGGGAGAATTCCGAATGCCGAAAATATGGATGTCTGCCCATGTACTTTTGTTGGGATTTGCGTTGATGACGGCCATGGGCGCCATGTACCAGTTGGTGCCTGTCACGTTTTTAACACCGATTTGGAATCAGGGTTTCGGGTATGTCCAATTCGCCGTGACGGCCGTCGGGTTGACCGTTTTTGCTCTGTTGTTGGGCTACCGGACGGAGCTGGCCGTCTATGGAGCCGGAGTGTTCGTCATCGGAGTGCTCATGTTTCTCTTCCAAATGGGGATGACCTTAAGGGCGAAAAAAGAGCACAATGTCATGTATTATTTTTTGATTTCCGCGTTAACCAGCTTGTTTTTAACGATCACGTTCGGATTTATGCTCGTCTTTAATTTTGCTTTTGGAGAGGTCTTTCACCATGTTTCCGTGTTGCTGTCCCACATGACTGCCGGGGTGGCCGGCTGGTTTACGATGTTGATTATGGCTCTTTCTTATAAACTTGTTCCGATGTTCAGCCTTTCGCACGGCTTTTCAATGAAATGGTCAAAAGGAGCCCTGTCCTTATATTTAATGGGTCTTGTTGCCCTGATCCTGTCATACTGGATTGACTTGGCCGGCTTGCGGCAAAGCGGATTTCTGTTCTTGTTTTTCGGTTTCGGTTGCTATTTTCTTGATATGAAGGAAATATTAACAAAAAGGATGAAAAAGAATTTGGACCATCCGTTCACGTTTTCCATCTTTGCGATCATCAACGGTTTGGTTATTCATTTTCTTGCCGCACTTGCCGCATTTTTAAAAAACGACAGCCAAACCTTTTGGAGCTGGCTGATTTTCCTTTATATTTTCACTTGGATTTTGTTCAGCATTATCGGTTATTTATATAAAATCATGCCGTTCTTATGGTGGACGCATAAATACTCTGAGAAAAGCGGAAAAGAAGAAGTGCCGTTGTTGAAAGATTTGTTGAATGAACGGCTCGGCACCGCGCTTTTCATTCTTTTTATTTTCAGTGTCGGCGGAATTTTCCTCAGTGTGGCTCTTGAAACGGGAATGCTGCTGTTTATTGGTCTCGGTTTGCTGGCCTTTACATCTTTTTTGTATGGAATATCTGTCATCATGGTCTTGTTTAAATAAGTGAAAAAGGAGTTTTTCCAATGAGTTTAAAAGAAGAGGTCCTGGAAGCTTTGCGGGATGTTCTCGACCCGGAATTGGGCGTGAATATCGTGGATTTGGGGCTGATATATGGTGTGGACATAAATGAAAATAATGATGTGGTTGTAACAATGACGTTGACAACTCCAGGGTGTCCGCTTCACGACAGCATCAGTCACGGCATCCGCAACCGACTGGCGGTCATTGATGAAGTCGGGAAGGTGGACGTGAACATCGTTTGGGATCCGCCGTGGGATCCGAGCAGGATGAGCGAGGCCGCGAAAAAGTTTTTATGGGGATAGTTTTTGAAAAAGCCGGCGGTTATCAAAGGGAATTTACCTCAAAAAAGAACAAAGAGATTGTTCCGCATGTGACAGGTACATGTGGGAACAATCTCTTTTTTCATGGTTTTGTGAAGGCAAAATGCAGTCTTGCGAACGGGGCAAGAAAATGATTTGCGGTCGGGATATCCGGGTTTTTGTCGTGAGGTTTAGGAGATGGGTTGAAAAGAAGAGACATTTTGCCAAGGAAAATCTGGGATTCTAATCTGTTTTAACGGTTGAGGGATGGTTTCGGTTTATGAAAAAGGGATATGTTCAGTCAAATTCTATTTGAAAAAAGCCGTGGTAACGTGCTGAACGGAGAGGGAGCCGGAATACTTGGAAGCAGACACAAGTAGACACCATTTTAAAAGGATATACAGCAAGAAGAGTCCAATTATACTTGAACACTCTAATGAATACGAAGAGAAGGAGGAAAACAGGATTGCCGCCCTTCTAAAGGCTTCATGAGGAAATACGGGCGTAGACATGACGTTTGTTGTCTGCATGACGGCTTCATGCGGACAAAGAGAGGTGAAAAACGGGTTTGCTGTTTTCGAAAATACCTTTTTTATACATACAAGGAAATTAAAAAGAATCATTCACGCAAGAAAGTTTTTCAGAGTAAGGAGAAATAACACTTTGTAATCAAAACCTTTTCAAAGAATGGATGCGAACCGAATCTTCTCTCCCCCTAGACATTTCTTCAATGAAAACCGCAAATTTCAGCCCAAAACCATGGAAAAACAAAGGGAGATTGTCCGCTTGTTGGACAATCTCCCTTCAAATTTGCAGAAGCAGTCTTTTTTCGTGTACCCGCTGCCCTTTTAAAAGTTTTATACTATCAAACCGCTTCGCGGAAAATTTTTTCATTTGGTCACCCGGCGCCAAGGAATCTTCCCCGTCATTTAACGACAAGGATCGCCTCCATATCATAGTGGCCGGTTCCGCAGAAGATGTGACAGTAGATTCGGTATTTGCCGGGTTTGTCCGGCGTGAAGACGGCTTTTCCGTTCCCTTGGATTTTTACATCGAATTCATCGATAGCCAAACCATGATAGCCTTCTTCACTTGTAAACTGAATGGTCACTTCTTTTCCCGCTTCAACGACATATTCTTTTTGCTCGAATTGATAGTTGACAGCGCGGATGTGCAATTCATTATTGCTGTTTGCTCTATTTTCTTCGGATTGTTCCTTATGTTTTTGGATTTCTTCCCGGTCGGGAATCTCTCCGTCATACGCAATGATGATGCCGGCTGCGCCTTTTTCCACTTGGTCGAATTGGTGGCTGACAAATTTATATTGTCCGGCTTCTTTCAGAGTAAATTCAACAACCGCTCCGCCGCTTGCCGGAAGGAGCACAGTTTGCATCCCTTTGTAATGGTTGTACGGATTACCGTCGATATAGACGTCATCAAATTGGGTGCCGATAACGTGAAAACTGGATGTTTCATTCGGCCCCACATTCAGCACGTAAAAGCGGACCTTCTCGCCCGTTTTGGCGGCGAGCGGTTCATCGATGAGGGCTCCCACGGTTCCGTTAGTGTTCGGCTGCCCCTCGTGGAGCGCTTTTGTTGAGAAAACGACTTGTCCAGGTTGTCCGTATGTCATGTCTTCGAGGTCATTGTATTTATACCATTCATTTTGAATGATGACATACTCCCGTGCGACCTCATCATCAGTCGGGTAACCGTCTTTCGGTTTGACGATGATCATTCCGTGCATCCCGTTGGCAATATGGAGCAATGCCGGGCCGGTGCCGCAATGATACATGAACACCCCCGGATTAGATGCTTGGTAGACAAAAGTTCCGTCTTCATTCGGATGGACATCGATGAATTTTTTGTCCGGCGCCGCATGGACAGCGTGAAAGTCCATGCTGTGGGGGATGGCCGGGTCGTGATTTTTCAATGTGAAATGAATGGTGTCGCCTTCATTGACAACGACAAGCGGCCCGGGAACCTCACCGTTGAAAGTCCAGGACTTGTACGTATAACCGTCTTTTATGTCAATATCGGTAATTTGCGCCGTCATGGCGACATACACATCGCTTCCGGAGCGGGAAATTTCCACCGGCACGGGAGGGGCATTCACCCCCCGGTGTTCGGGAATGATTTCCTCGTTCGAATGTTGATGCCCGGAAACAGAATGCTTATGCTCATGTCCGGCTTTGGCCGTCCAATTTTTGTCGTCTGATATATTCAATAAACTGATGATGATGGCTGTCCAAAAAACGATGACTATGCTGATTTTTGACCATTTGATGTCTTTCATGATGGAATAACCTCCGGAAATAGTCATATTTATACAGATTCCGTCCTTTAAGTATAAAGGAAACAGGGGGAATGAATGGTGATTAATATCACTTTTCCGTTTGGAAAGATCTTGTTATACTTCGGCAAATTTTTTATGCTTGCAAGAATGCTCTCGTTCCTCTTATGCGGATTCATTTTCAGGGTCGAAACAGACAGGGACGGGAACGTTTTCGTTAGAGGATCATAATTTTTCTGAATGGATTGTTGAGGGTAAGAATGATAAAGCAATCTGATTGGAAAAGGAAGCCGGCGGTTAAAGAGGCTTGTGTTTGAACAGAAAGATAGAATTAAATCCGTGCTGTTCAACGCATAATATTGGAAAGTTCGGTCATTCTAAAGATGAAGGAGGCGGCAAGGTGAAGAACTTTGGCCCGTTTTCGAAGATGAATATTATTTTTTTCTCCCTTATTTGGCTCGGTTACGGTTTTTACGGCTTGTTCAAAAATTTTGAACATAAGTGGGCAGTCTTTCTTTTTGGTGCGGCTTTTTCTGCCGTACTGTTCCTGGCCGTTTGCTACAGTGAATGGCTGATGAAAAATTACCGGAAAATCGAGCGAATGAGGGCAGAAAAGATGAACAAAATTTGAATGTTTTGAGGTGATATGATGGCAGAACCTATCCGATTGATTATTTTATGCAGCTGGGGAGCAACTTCCAGCCAATTGGCGAAAAAGGTGGAAGAGGCAGCCGCCAAAAGAAATATTAATATTGTCGCAGATGCCGGCGGTACCGGGGAATTTAAGAAGCAGGCGGCAAATTTTGATGTTGCTCTGTTGGAACCGCAAGTGCGCCATTTGAAAAAGGAAATGACAAAAATTGCAGAGGAACATAATATCCCCATTGATTTGGTCGATCAACGCGCATTTGCATTGATGGACGGGGATAAAGTTTTGGACCAAGTGCTTGAATTAGTCAAAAAACGGGAGGGTTAAAAATGAAAAT
>CALKIU010000167.1 GCA_937995745.1 uncultured Bacillaceae bacterium
TCTGAAGACAAAAGAGATGGACTTACGGCCCGATTTGTCCTCAGTTCCAGGGTCTGAAGACAAAACACTGGAAAAAACATGGGGTTTTGTCCTCAGAATGCCTATCTGAAGACAAATGCGATGGTAATACGGGCCCGTTTGTCCTCAGTTCCGGCGTCTGAAGACAAAATATTTGAAAAATCTGTAACTTTATCTTCAAAACGCGAATTTAAAGACAAAACCCATAGAAAGATATATGGTTTTTTCCAAAGAGTCGTTTTATAAGTCAAACCATATGTTTTCGTTTACTTGCGGCGACAGGCACCCGCAAGCATCCGCCAAACAGCCCTCCGACCGCCTGCCGCTTTTTCCGGCGCCGGACTTTTCCCGGGAAATAAAAATTCGACAGATTTTGTACCTGTCGAATTTTCCGTGTTATTTGGCTCGAATCTATACTCAAACTTGGGATTTAGACAGCGGTCTTTCCTCCGGCAAATTGGCTGTTGTACAGTTCAGCGTAAAAGCCGTTCTTACGGAGGAGTTCCCGGTGCGTACCCTGTTCCACAATTCTTCCTTCATTCATGACGAGGATTAAGTCGGCATCCCGAATCGTCGAAAGGCGGTGGGCAATGACAAAACTCGTCCGCCCTTTCATCAGCCGGGCCATTCCTTTTTGAATGGCCATTTCCGTGCGCGTATCAACGCTGGATGTGGCCTCATCCAAAATCATAATCGGCGGGTCGGCCAAGATGGCCCTGGCAATGGTGAGCAGCTGCTTCTGCCCTTGGGAAATATTTGAAGCATTTTCATTGAGCACTGTCTCATACCCGTCCGGCAAAGTGCGGATAAAATGGTCGGCATTGGCCAATCGTGCCGCCCGGCAGATTTCTTCATCAGTGGCATCTTTTTTTCCGTAGGCCAAGTTTTCTTTGATTGTTCCGTTAAACAGCCATGTATCCTGCAAAACCATCCCGAAATTTTTGCGGAGTTCGCTTCGGGGCATATCCCTGATGTCCACCCCGTCAATGTAAATGGCGCCGCCTTTGACGTCATAAAACCGCATCAGCAGGTTGATAAGGGTCGTTTTTCCCGCGCCGGTCGGTCCGACAATGGCCACCGTTTGTCCCGGCTTCACTTCAAGATTCAAATTTTTAATCAACAGTTTATCTCCGTAGCCGAAATCGACATTTTTAAAAGACACCGCTCCTCTCACCCGGGCAGGGGCCGAAACGGCGCCGCTTTTCGGTTCTTCTTCCTCGTCAAGAAGTTCAAATACCCTTTCCGCAGCGGCAATCGTCGCTTGAATAATATTGGCAATGTTCGCCGTTTGTGACACAGGATGGGTAAACTGTTTCGTATACGTAATGAACGCCTGAATGTCCCCGATCGTAATCCAGCGTTGGGTGACGAAGATGCCCCCGATGACGGCAATCAGCACATAGCCGAGATTACCGATAAAGATCATCACCGGCATGATGATCCCGGACACGAAATGGGCTTTCCATCCGGCTTCATACAACCGCTCATTGACCTCGTTGAATTTGGCAATCGCCTTTTTTTCATGGCCGAATGCCTTGACAATTTGGTGCCCCGTATACATTTCCTCAATATGCCCGTTCAGTTCTCCGAGCGTGCGCTGCTGAACGGAAAAATATTTTTGCGACCGCCGCAAAATCGGCCGGATCACATACATCGACGCCGGCAAAGTTAAAACAGCAATGATCGTCAATATCGGACTGATGACAAGCATCATAATCACAATCCCGACAATCGTCACAAAAGCGGTAATAAACTGGGTCAAACTTTGCTGCAAAGTGGTACCGATCGTGTCGATGTCATTCGTCACCCGGCTGAGCGTATCCCCGTGGGCATGGCTGTCGAAATATTTGAGGGGCAGTTTCTCCAGCTTTTTGTTCACATCTTCGCGAAGATCATACACCGTCTTTTGCGCCACGCCGGCCATGACAAACTGCTGGATGAAATTGAACAAACTGCTGAAAATATACAAACCGGCAAGCACAAGGAGAATTTGCCCGACTTTGGCAAAATCCACGCCGGCTCCGGGTAGACCCTGATATTTGCCGTAAAACCCTTCAAAAATTTCCGTCACGGCCATTCCCATGACCATCGGACCGGCAATGGAAAAAACGGTGCTGAAAATGGCGGCAAAAAAGGTGACAACCAGCCGCCACCTCCGCGGCCGCAAATATTGCAAGAGCCGTCTCAATGTGCCTCTGAAATCTTTCGGTTTTTCCCCGGCGATCAAATGGGCTCCATGCGGTCCGGGTCCGCCCCTGAACCTCCGTCCGGGACGGTGGACCGGGCGCAGGTGCTTTCCGGATGCCGGACCCGCGGGCATATTCTCCCGGAGATGTTCCTGTCCGCCGTTTACATGCTGTTCTCCGCTCATGATGCATTCTCCTCTGCCATCTGTGATTTGACTATTTCCCGGTAAATATCATTTGACTCCAGCAGTTCCCGGTGCGTTCCTATTCCGGCGATGCGCCCCTTATCCAGGACAACAATTTGATCGGCATCGATAACGGTGCTGACCCGCTGGGCGACGATGATGACCGCCTTATCCTTTGTCTCCTTTTTCAAAGCGGCGCGGAGCTTGGCATCCGTTTTAAAATCGAGGGCGGAAAAACTGTCGTCAAAAATGTACACATCCGGCCGGCGAACGAGGGCGCGCGCAATCGATAAACGCTGTTTCTGGCCTCCGGAAAGATTCGTTCCCCCCTGCTCGATAAAAGTGTCATAGCCGTCTTTCATCTTTTCAATGAATTCAGCGGCCTGGGCGATTTCGGCCGCATGCCTGACCTCCTCATCGGTGGCGTCTTCCTTGCCGAAACGGATATTTTCGGCGACCGTACCGGAAAAGAGAACCGCTTTTTGCGGCACATAGCCGATTCGTTGCCGCACCTCTTCCGCCGGCATCCGGCGGATATCGACGCCGTTCAGGCGAATCGTTCCTTCCGTGGCGTCGTAAAACCGGGGAATCAAATTGACGAGCGTCGATTTGCCGCTTCCCGTGCCGCCGATGATCGCCAACGTCTCTCCGGGCCCGACTTTAAAACTGATATCGGAAAGCACCGGCTCTTCCGCCCCCGGATACTTGAACGAAACCCGGTCGAATTCGAGCGTGCCCTGTTCTTTGTCCGCTTTTTCCGTTCCTTCGTCGGCAATCGCCGGCACCGTGGCAAGCACTTCGTTAATCCGCCGCGCCGACACGGCCGCGCGGGGAATCATCACAAACATCATCGACGCCATCAAAAGAGCAAACATGATGAGCATCACATATTGGATAAAGGCCATTAAATCACCGATTTGCAAGTGCCCGCCGTTAATGCGGATGCCTCCGATCCAAATGACAGCCACAACGGTCAAGTTCATAATCAGCATCATAAACGGCATCGCAAAAGCCATCAGCCGGTTCACCTTGATGGAAATGTCCGTCAGTTCGCTGTTCGCCGTTTCCAAACGGGTCTGTTCATCTTTTTCCCTGTTAAAAGCGCGAATCACGCGGACCCCTGTCAAATTTTCCCTCAGCACAAGGTTGAGGCGGTCCACTTTCTTTTGCACTTTCTGAAACAACGGCATTCCTTTCGAAAACATGATGGCCAGAAATATGAGCAAAACGGGCATGGCCAGCAAAATGACAAGCGTCAACTGCGGATCCTTGGAAACGGCCATGATGATTCCGCCGACAAGCATCAAAGGGGCGCTTAACACCATGCGCATCCCCATCATCACAACCCGCTGAATCTGCATAATATCATTCGTCGTCCGCGTAATAAGCGAGGCCGTGCCGAACTTGTCAAACTCCTGCAAAGAAAAACCTTCAACGTGATGAAAAATCTGCCGGCGCAAATCCCGCCCCAATCCCATCGCCGTCCTGGCGGAAAAATAGCTGGCTCCAACGGCCGCCAGCGCCCCGAAAGCCGTCACCAAAAGCATGACGGCGCCCGTTTTTAAAACGTACGGAATATTGCCGACCACGACACCGTTGTCAATGATATCGGCCATCAGCGTCGGCAAAAACAAATCGGCCATCGATTGCAGAAAAATGAGAGCGAAAACGGCCGCCACCGTCCATTTGTAAACTGACAGATTTTTCAACACCTTCAACATCGGCTTTTGTCTCCTTGTTCCTGTTCTAATGCTTCCGCAATCACCTGATGGGCCTCAAGCAGCAGCCGGTACTGCCGGTCGGAGAGGGCTTGGCAGGCTTTTGCAAAAAAAGAAGCCACACTGCCCTCCTGCCTGAGCAATTCCCCGAAGAACGCCTCGCCCTCTTTGCTGAGCGCAAGCTCCGACTCCCTGCGGTTTCCCTCCACCGGCCGGCGCAGGAGATACCCGGCTTTCACCAGCCCGTCGACCGCCTGGGACAACGTGCTTTTCGGAATGAATGTCCGTTCCCCGATCATCTTTTGCGTCATTTTTTTGCGGGGAGCGATCATCATTAACACGACAAACTGCGGAAACGACAGGCCGTTCTTGACGGCCGTCCTTCGCGCCAGGCGGGCCAAATTCCTATGGATGCGAAAAAATGAATGCAAGAGCCGCACGTCGCGGGGCAATTCAGAGTGTTCCACCATCATCACCTGTCCTGTCCGTCCATGTGCCTGAATAGGCTTCACGGATTTATTTTGAATCATTGTTCATTTTCGAACCGTTTTATTCCGAACTATTCAAGAGTAAACTTTTTCCCGCGGCATTGTCAAGAAATCGGCCCCGCTCCCCAACCGCTTTCCGGCAACACAAAAACCTCTGCCGCATCCGTACAGCAGAGGTGAAAGCATCTTGAAAGAATCCGGGCGAAACCCGCCCAGCATGATTATGCCCGGTCGCCATTGCAAAAATTCAAAAATGTAATTGGAACAGGGGCCGCCCCGCCATTTTCAAATGCGGCAGGCCCCCTTAAAGTGATGGCCCGCTGAAACACCGGGCGCGGGCCTTACATTTATTGATCCCCTTCATACACCCAATTGAGAAGATGGGTGAAATCAATGGGGCGGACTTCTTTCGGATTTCCGGCCGTGCAAACGTCTTCCCGGGCGCTTTTTATAATAAAGGACATGCAATCGTCCAGTTCCTTCCTGTCTACACCGGCAGCGGCAAGGGTTTCCGGAATGTCCAACACTTTTTGCAAGTATTTGACGGCGGCGACGAGACTGATGACCCCTTCTTCCGTTGACGAACAAGGCAAGCCGAGCATTTTGGCGATGCTGGCATATTTTTTCGCCGCCGGGGAAATCGCCGCTGTGCCGTCGCATAACCCGGCATTAAATTGGATGACATAAGGAAGGAGAATGGCATTGGCCCGGCCGTGCGACAGCCCGAACAAGGCGCCGAGCGCATGGGCGAGGCTGTGATTGATGCCGAGACCCGAATTATTGAACGCGATTCCCGCCATGCATGAGGCAAGATGCATCTGGCCCCTCGCTTCCATATCGCCGCCAAAACGGTACACCCTCGGCAAATAGGTAAATACGGCCTGAATCGCTTTTTCTGCATACATATCGGTGAATTCGTTCGCATCGCGGGTAACATAAGCTTCGATGGCATGGGTGAGGACATCCATGCCCGTATCGGCCGTCACCGTCGGAGGAACGGTTTTCGTGAGCTCCTCGTCCAAAATGGCGATATCCGGCATCATCCTTTCATCAGTGAAAGGAATTTTTATGTTTCTTTCCGTGTCCGTCACGACAGAATAAGAAGTAACTTCCGAACCGGTGCCGCTTGTCGTCGGAACGGCAATAAACAACGGACGTTTGAACGGAATTTGTTTGCTGATTTCATCAGACAAATACAAAATCGCTTTGGCCGCATCAATCGGGGAACCGCCGCCCACGGCGATCATGACATCCGGCCCGTCATCCAAGAAGATGGCCAGCGCCTTTTTCACCGTGTCAAGAGACGGGTTCGGTTCCACCTCGTCAAAAATGGTGCAAACGGTGTGGGGGACGTAGCTTTTGATTTTGTCCGCCACACCGAGTTTCACCATCATTTTATCCGTAACGATGCAAACCCTGTTTACATCGAGAGTGCTCAAAAACGCCAATGAATTTCTTCCGTAATAAATTTTCGGTTTTACAAAAAATGTCTTCATGTTGTGCCCTCCGATTGGTTTGTTTTCTTCCGGCTGCCGCAACGGAGCGCTTTCCCCGTTGCAATCATGACCGGAGGCAAACACGTTCAGCCGGCAACGAATAATGGATAATCATAACGATTCACTTACATTCTCGCAAAACAGCCGTTCTTGAAGGCATAAGACTGTTTCATCAACTTTCGTCAAAGCGTTCTTCCCGGCCTTGCTCCGCTCCCTTTCATTTAAAAAAACCATTGCCCCATATGCCCATGATACCGCGGCTTTTCCCGGTCCCGCGCCGGAGCCCCGGCCGCCCGGCCATTCTTCCGGGCCGCGTCGCAACATCCCGGGCCGTGGTTTCACATCGTTCAGCCGCTGCGAAAAATGAGGCAACCGGGAAGAAACTGCAACATTTCCCCAGTTTCCTTCCCGGAAAGCTTATCTGATCGACAAACCGTCCACCAACACACATTTCCTTCTCCGGCAGAAATTTTTGGCGGATGTTAATCCTTCCCCGGTCGGCCCGGCAATGGTAAAGGTCGTGTATCCTTCCCCGCCGACGCCGATTCCGGCATAAGACGGGCCGTTTTTCACGAAAATGGTCGTCTGAATTTCCTTGGCCAATCTCGTTAAATTGTCAACATTTTTCGAGTGCATAATGGCCGTATGGCGGTTTCCTTGCTCCACTTTGACGGCCAGTTCGATCGCCTTATCCACATTCTCCACCCGGACAACCGGAAGAACAGGCATTAACAACTCCGTCATCACCAACGGATGATCGCCGGGAACATCCATGATGATCGCCCGCGTTCCTTCCGGTGCGTCAATGCCGATATGCTTCAGAATATATTCCGCGCTCTTGCCGACAAAAGCCCTGTTCGCCCTGCCGTTCTCGACAACGAGTTTGGTCAGTTCTTCTATTTTGTCTTGATCTGTTAAATGATAGGCGCCGTTTTTCTTCATATAAAATACTAAGTAGTCGGCAACCGACTCGACGACGATGACTTCCTCTTCGGACGTGCACGGAAGGCAATTGTCGAAACTGCAGCCGTCGATAATGTCTTTCCCCGCCTTTTCCAGGTCAGCCGTTTCATCGACCACAGCAGGGGGATTGCCCGCTCCGGCGCCGATGGCCTTTTTCCCGGATGAGAGGACGGCTTGTACCACTCCCGGCCCTCCTGTCGCCACAAGCATGCCGATGTCTTTGTGCTTCATCATTTTCCGGGTCTGTTCCAAAGAAGGCTGTACAATGGAAGTAATCAAGTTTTCCGGACCGCCGGCCGCCACAATGGCTTTGTTGAGCTCCTCGACGCACACAAGCGAAGTCTTCACGCATGCGGGATGGGGACTGAACACAACGGCATTTCCGGCCGCGATCATGCCGATCGAATTGTTGATGATCGTTTCCGTCGGATTCGTGGCCGGTGCAATGGAACCGATCACTCCGTACGGGGAAAGCTCTTCCAGCGTCAAGCCGTGATCTCCGGAAAACGCCACGGTCCGCAAGTCTTCAATTCCGGGCGTTTTATTGGCGGCGAGCAAGTTCTTTAAAATTTTATCTTTCACATTGCCCATGCCTGATTCCTCTACGGCCAGACGGGAAAAAGTCTCCGCATGATCACGGGCAGCCTGGCGGATCGCTTCGACAATTTTCCCTCTTTCTTCCAGAGTGAGTTTCACAAGTTGTTTTTGCGCTTCGACCGCCGCCGCAATGGCATCGTCCATATCTTCAAACCGGCCGTTTTCATTCACTGCCGGCTTTTCGCCGCGCTGCGCCATTTCCTCCAAAACTCTTTTTACAATGCTTTCAATCTTTTTTGCGTCCACTGTCAATGGAGTTCCCCTCTTTCTTGTTCGAATACTTTCAAAGCTTCTTCCGCAATGGTCATGTCTTCTTCTACGGTTCCCCCGCTCACGCCGATGCCGCCGATGATGTCATCGCCGATTTTCAACGGATATCCCCCGCCGAACGTAACAATCCGGTTTTGATTGGAATGCTGGATACCGTATAATTCCGCCCCCGGTTGAATCGAAGGAACCAGCTTGTGGGTGGCCATTTTTAAAGCCACTGCTGTAAAAGCTTTGTTGGAAGAAATGTCGATACTTGCCAACAGGGAATTTTCCATGCGATGCAACAAAACCAAGTTGCCGCCCGCATCCACAACGGAAAAAACAATGGGGACGCCCATTTCTGCCGCCTTTGCTTCCGCCGCTTCCGCCATTTTGCGCGCCAGTGCCAGCGTCAGTTCCGAACCCCGGCCATTTTTGCAGGCCAGCGTTTCCAATACCTGATCCTTCACCTTTTGGATCACTGTCAAATAAACCTCCGCCCTGGCAAGCATAAAAATGACGTCTGACAAGCGGTTGATATATTGAATCAGCTCTTTCCTGACAGGATTTGTCCTGTTCAATTCAACGACGAGCCGTTCCGCCCGGCGGACGATCGCCCGGGCCAGGTGCAGCTGTGCGGAAGCCGTTGTTTCTCCGGGAATGATAAACTCGTGCAGGGGGCCGAGTCTTTGTTCATAATCATCGATAATCTTCTCAAGTTTGCCGATATCCCCGGCAGACACTTTATTTTTCAGCGACCGCATTCCCTTTTCATCACTGGCCAGCTCCGCGCCGACAACGAACAATTGCTGCTGGATGTCATGAATAATCTTTTGCAATTCTTCATGAACGACGAGAGAACGGGCCACCCCCAAAGCGGCGTTCGCTTCATCCAGCGTTCCGTAACAGGCCACTTTCAGGCTGTCCTTGCCAATCCTGCTTCCGCCGAGAAGCCCGGTTTCGCCTTCATCTCCTTTTCTCGTATATAAAGCCAAACAAGGCACCTCCTTATCCGCTGTATTCCATTGAATCTATGATGCCGACAATGACAGAATCAATGGGTTTTCCGGAGGTTCCGAACACATATTTCGCCGGTTCTCCTTTTACAACAAGAACATACTCTCCCGTGCCGGCCCCGACTGAATCGACAGCGACCTCCAATGAATCCAATTTTTCGCCGTCCGGTTTCACTTTTTGCACAATGAGAAGCTTGTGTCCGACGAGGTCGTCAATTTTGCGCGTGGCCACCACGCTGCCGACAACCATGCCCATGTACATCGCTATCACCTGCCCCCTATTCGCGAATGATCTTCACACCGAGTTCCTCAGCTGTCTCAAGAGCAAGGGGACTGAGAATGGTCGTGTGAGAAATTTGCAAATTCGTTCCGTTATGTTTCGCTTGAACAATATCGGCTCTTGTCAATACCTTCTTTTTGAAAAATTGGACAGTTGCCGGCTTGTCCGCCGCCGTCCCTTTTTCTTTCCCGGCCACGGCAAACACTTTCTCTTCCACCGCTTGAAACAATTTCTTTGCTTCCACAAGGGTTATTCCGTATCTTTTAAGGTTTTCCAAATGAGCGTCGGCCATTTCATAGTAAGCTTCCGGGGCCTTGTCCATGCCGAGTTCCTTTCTAACCGGCGCCCGCAAATCGCAGGCATCGGAGGCTGCCACAATCGGAATTCCCGTCATGATGACGTGGGACGCCAAATTGGTCGTCAGAGAATCGCAAATTCCCAGCGAAATTTTGGCCGCCGTATTAAATGTCAGCGTCGGGATGACTAAAACGCTGATTCCCTCGTAAAATTGCCTTAATCCTTTGTTTTCGCTTTCAAGATATATTTCCTCAATTCCGAGTTTCTTTCTGATGTGCTGAGGGGTCAGCACATACTCGGCACTGCGTGAAAGGACAATTTTTAAATTCCAGCCGTTTTCCAAAAGAAGCTTGACCTGCTCAAGGGCCTCGGGAAAGCCGCCGGCGCCGCCCGTGAAAACGACCGTGGCCTTTTTTACCCTTCTCTCGAGCCGCCTGAGCACTTCTTCAACGATGCTGTCAATCAGAGCATCAGCACTCAAATCCTTTCACCTCATTTCAGACAGTTTAACGCAATGCCCAAAGGCGTAATGAGCAGCGGATGGGCAGGCTTCACGGCCTTCTTCCCGATCTCCTTTTCAAACACTTGCTCAAATTCGTCAAAACAGCTGGCGCCGCCGACCACATAGATGGTGTCCACATCATGGCCGGCAATATGGCGTTTCACAATGGAAGCCATCTTTTCCACGACAGGCTTAATGATTGGGAAAATCTCCTTTTGCCTGCTGTAGTCCTTTTTCATGGCGTCCGCTTCTTCAAACGAAGTCTTGAAGTGGCCGGCAAGCACGAGGCTCATGTGCGTGCCGCCTGTCGGTTCATCTGCCGTATAAATCACTTTGCCGTCTTGCAAAATGCTGATTCCGGTTGTGCCGCCCCCCACATCGACCACTGCGCCGTCGCTGATGCCGAGCACGGCCGCGGCCGCCACAGGCTCTTCGACAACCTCCGTCACTTCCATGTCAGCCGCTTCCACCACATTGACCATCGCCTTCATATTGCCGCCGACCGTTCCCGGCGGGACCGCTGTCGCCGCACGGGTCAAAGAGGTGCCGAGCATCTCTTCCAGCTGCGCCTTCAAGTTCCTGACAATGTGAACGGCTCCGATATAGTCGACGACAAGTCCGTCTTTGACAACCGTACCGGGATGGCACAAACCGGCAACGGGATTGGCTTCCTCATCGACAACAGAAAGAACGATATTTGCCGTTCCAAGGTCGACGCCAACCTTCAATTCGCCTTTGTATTCATTGATGCGCTTCTCCCGGATTAACCGGGCGAAATGATTGATGAGTTCGTTTGTACGTTCCAGATCGATCGACATAGTCATCTAAGCCTTTCCGTTATATTCCGGCGGCCGCAATCGCGAATCCGGCGCCGGATGCATCACCTGTTGTCCGCCAAGGTGTCCCCCGCCGAAAGCAGCAACATTTTGCAGGGGAGGAAAAAGGCTGCTTTTAACAGATTTGCAGCCTTTTTCAAAACGTGCTCCGTCTAAGCCTTTCGGCCGCATAACGAATGGTGTTTTCTCCAATCCGCCGGGTCAATTACTTGTTACCGGCCGGACCTTTGGGGAGAATCATCTCCACCTCAGTGTGCGGTCTCGGGATGACGTGGCAGGAGACCACGGTGCCCACTTTTTCGGCTGCGGCCGCACCCGCATCAACAGCCGCTTTCACCGCACCCACGTCTCCGCGGACCATGACTGTTACTAAACCGGAGCCGATTTGCTCTTTTCCGATCAACGTGACATTGGCAGCTTTCGTCATCGCATCCGCAGCTTCAATGGCCCCGACCAGTCCTTTCGTTTCCACCATGCCTAAAGCATCGTTCATCCGTTCACGCCTCCTTTAGGTTGATAATGTATGCATAACGTATGTCTTTCGCCTTTTCTGCGCGGACATTTCGGATCCCCGCAAAGGTTGCAAACTTCTTGTTCGTCCTTGGCCTCTTCCGCCGCCAAGTCTTCTTTTTCCGGGACGGCGCTTTCCGGTTCCACGGCCACAGAGGGTGGCGCCGCTCCGCCAAGCCGCTCCTCATCATTTTCAGGCTCATCCGCCGGGACATCTTCTTCCTCCGCCCCGGCCATTACATCTGCAGCCGCTTCCCTGGCCCGGTCTTCCGGTTCACTTTCCGTTTCCCGATCTTTTTCCTCCGAATCAGGGGCTGCTTCTTCAGCGGCTGTTTCATCGTCTTTTCCGTCCTCGGGGGTCAGTTCCCCGCGTTCCTCGCCGCCTTCGTCAGCCGCCTTTTCCTGCTCTTCCCCGGAATCAGCGTTCCCATCACGTCCATCAACAGGAGGAGGTGTTTCTTTCCCGGCCTTGCGCTTTCTTTTTCCAACGGTATCTTCCGAGCAGATCATTTTGTCAAGACCGGATGCAGGACGGGGAATGACATGTTTGCTGACGACTCTTCCGATTTTCGATGCCGCCGCAGCGGCCGCTTCAACGGCAGCTTTCACCGCGCCGACATCCCCTTCGACTTTAACGGTGACGAGACCGCCGCCTCTTGCCAATTCATAACCGACCAATTTCACATTGGCCGCTTTTACCATGGTATCAGCCGCTTCAATCGCGGCTGTCAACCCCCGGGTTTCAATCATTCCAATCGCTTGCATCTTCCGCCGCTCACCTCCTCAGACATCCAGCCTCTTTAAAACTTGAAGAACAACCGCCACAATTTCCGATATTTCTTCTTTTGTCAATGTTTTCTCCCGGGCTTCCTCCGTTTCAGCCGGAACGGATTCCTCAGCGGTTGTTTCAAAAGATTTAAAGGGAAAGCCTTTTACAAGCCTTGCCGCATTGGCGCCAAGAATGTTCTGAAGGCGCCCATCTTCTGAATCTATCCGGAACAGGGGGCGGTCCTTGTCCAATTGGGAATAGTGGAGAACCATTTCTTTATCTTTGCCGATGCCGATCCCCACATCGAGACGGGAATCCAACGCGGCCTGATAACCAAGGTCCACAGCCGATTCCTGCTCTTTTTCCATCAGGACAAACGGGATGCCTTCTTCTTCAATTCCGTACAATAATGGACTAAAAAAAGTGGGGTCGTTCAGTACGGAACTGTAATAGACATGGATTGCCGGTCCGTCGTATCCGTCATAATTCCTCACCGAACTTCCCCCCTTCTTTCAGCGCCAATAATAAACCTGTTGCCACGGCATTCCGCGGACCTTCAACCCCCCTGATGTTTCCTCTGCCGGCCACCACGCCGTACTGCGACAGAGCGTCGGTCACCAATTGGGGGATTTCAAAATCAAGTGCGGAACCACCTACCAATACAACAAATTCAATATCCCGTATGTTGCCTGTGGGCGTGACTTTGCTCAAGGCCCGCAAAGCATTTGTGACAAATACCCGTTCTTTGGCCGATTTTCTCACCAGCCTGATTTTTTCCACCGAGTGATTCCCCGGGATGGGAATCATTTCGCCCTCTTTTAAAATAACGATCCGGGCAAAAACTTTCGGATCGAGCGGTTTTTCAAAAAATTGGACCGTACCGTCCTCGTGCCGGATATGGAACAGGCTCTCCACCTTTGCAATCGGATACTTTTTAATATCCTCGGCCAAGTAAATATCATCCAGCCCAAGTTCGGAATTAATGAGCATCGTGACCATGTCGCCGGCTCCGGCCAAGTGCACGGATACAATTTTCCCTTCTTTGTTCAGTACAGAGGCATCCGTGGAACCGGCTCCCAAATCCAAAATGGCAATGGGAATGCTCGTTCCGGGCGTGGATAGGGCGCCGCGGACGGCCATATCCGCTTCAACACCGCCCACTTCCACTTTGGCGTTGATTTGTGAGCGCAATTCATCGGCGATCATCTGCATTTGCAGCTTGTCCGCTTTGACCATCGCCGCAATCCCGACGGCATTTTCCATGGAAAACTCTTCCGCAAGTCCGCCTTTCACTTTTTGCGGGACAAAAGTATTCACGGCCAACAAGTCTTGAATTTTCACATCGTCGGGTGCCTGGTCGGTCAATTTGGACATCACTTGCCTGACCCTTTCCAGCATCCCGCCGGCATTCGTTCCGGGTTCCCCTTTGATATCCGTAATCGGCGCACATCGGCCCAATGCCGACATCAGTTTCTCGGCTCCTTCATCCACATCGACCGTCGCTTTCTTTTTCCCGATAATGTGGATTTTTCCGGCCGGAATCTTCCGCGCCTGGACATCGCCTTTCGGGGTTTTTATCACAACGGCGGAACGGTTGCCGATAAGCGCGCGGGCAATCGGTACAATCAACTTTGTTTCTTCGCTGCTCAATTCAAAAACGGTCGCTATCCCGTAAGGATTGGAAAGGACTTCGACCACTCCGCCCGGCGGGGCCACTTCCACGACTGCCTGCATGCCGACAGGAACTTTTTCCAACAAGTTGACTTCATCCACAATGGGGATTTTTTTCTCAAGACGGTTGTTTATAAGCACCCCGTCATCTTTTTGGGCAATGGCGCCGTTAACATGGATTCCTTTCCGCACTGCGCGGTTGATTTGTTCGGCAGCTGCGGCAAAGTCCGTTTCTTTACCGATAAGGACAAGGTAATCTTTACCCCGCTCTGCTTTGTCCAAGTCTTCTATTTTAATCGTTTTTCCAATTCCCAATCCCGCGCCCCCGGGAGTAGAGGGGTTGTGGCCAATCATCGTCGATTCCGTGATGATAGTCTCCGTGATCGTCTCCATGGCCACATCCCCGATGACAGGCGCTGCTTCGTTAATGCGGACAAGGTCCAGATCCTCGATTTTTTTGCCGATCCGGGCCAATGCTTGTGTGATGGCGGCAAGGACACCATGGATATTTTGCCGGGTTCCCTTTATCCCTGTAGTATTCACATAGTCGCTTGCCAAAAATGTCAGTTCGTTATTGTCCGACATTTCGGCAATGGCAACTTCTGTTGTAGCGTTTCCTATGTCCACTCCTGCAACAAGTTTCATCTTTGTACCTCCCGGCCTTGCCTGTCATTGATCAATCTTCCCGTAAAATACCTCTCTTCTCATAGATATCCGCTGCCGTCCGAATCAGCTTTCCGTTGAGCACGGCATTATATTTTGTTTCCAGTTCCTCGGCAATGGCCAGCAATTCTTCTTTTGTCGAACGGTTCGGTCTTAAAGCATTATAGACTTCAAGAATGCGGTCGTCAGGAATCGGAATCAGTTCGGCCGCTCTGCGGAAGTTTTGCGCGAGCGGCTTTCTGCCCATCGCTTCCGCAACTTGCGCCTGCAGCTCCAATGTCTCAGGAGCGATCCGGATATCCTGCGGAGTAACCGAACCGTCCATCACTCCTTCCAATGTAATATCGTCCAGTGTTTTATTGGTGGGAGTTCTGATTAAATCCGGGCGGTTTTTACCCAATGGATAATCTTTTTTCGGATCAATTTTTACGCCGTTCGGATTTGTCTTGCATGGGGCCGCCGGGCTTCCCGCCTCACCCTTGCCCATGGAGGAAATGACTTCTTTTACGATTTGTTCGATTAATTGTTGATTCATTCCGCTCACCTCCGCTTAATCCAAATGAATTTTTAATTCTACCGGTTTCTTCTTGCGGTCCACGTGCTCAGTTTCCTTTATATGAAGCAAGGCGGCGATAGCCTGGTACTTGGGCCGCGCCATCTGGTCGTTTCTCGTCGGAACGGGGTTCGGAGATTCGCCTTTTGCATATTTGGCCGCGTTTCTGCCGATGGCCCTGTATGTTTCCGCATCCAACAACGGCGCCTGCGGGAACAGCTCCAGATTGGAGAGCGGCGCCAAGTCTTTCTGGTGAATCACCGTCGTACCTTTTGACTGGATGCCGATTCCGATGCCGGAACCGCTCAATTTTGCCGCTTGGTGAGCGATAAATCCGACATCGGAAGTATGGTAGACGCGGACTAATCTTGCCTGCAATCCCTCTTCCTCAATGCCGGCAATCACTTCCCGCAAAACCGTTTCGTGGGGAATATCAACGATCGTTTTCGTTTGATATTTTCCAAAGGCGGGCGCAACCGCCACAACGACCTCATCTTTTCTCGTTCCCGGTTGGGCCGGTCCGATTTCTTCAATTTTTGGAGCATTTGGGGACACTCCCCCGGAATACGGTTTCGATTCGCCTTTTGACTCTTCCGGCTTGTAATTGTTGAGCACTTCTTCAATGATTTCACGGATTAACTTTTCATTTATAGCCATTCAGGTTACACCCCTTTCAGGTTATTTCACATCTTCCGGTCTTATAGCCCACGGAATATCTTTAATTTCATTCCATCTTTCCCCGCTGAGACGGTAGCCCGTTCCGGGACCTTGATAATCGTTGACATCATTGACGGCGCTGATGACGTTTCCTTCTTCATCGATGATGGCCGATGTATGCAGATAGTCGCCGGATATCCGTTGTTTCAGCATATTTAAGATCGCTTGGGCAACATCTTCAAAGCCGGCTTTGTACAGAGCTTTGACTACGTCCAGCCCGGTGACGCCGCGTTTCAT
Source organism: uncultured Bacillaceae bacterium (assembly GCA_937995745.1). Taxonomy (GTDB): domain Bacteria; phylum Bacillota; class Bacilli; order Bacillales; family Cytobacillaceae; genus CALKIU01. Next base: position 15,952 of record CALKIU010000167.1, read on the forward strand.
CATTTCATCTGCCGCCCGCAAGTCTTCAACCACGTTGCGCTCCGGAATGTCCTTGCTTCCGTGCGCGTAAGTGACGGCTTCTACCTCTTCATCAGTAATTTCCGGCAGTCCCAGTCCCTCAAAGACAGCTTGGAGAGCTCTTGCCGCTTTATTTCTGACGGCGATGACTTCCTCTTCCGATACCGGACGCAATCCGCCGTCCACTTTCAAGTCGCGCTGCAGCACGCAGTAGTCGTCAAAGTCTTCCGCGTCAAAGTTGGAACCTGCGAACATGTTGTCATAGTTCGGCACCGAACTGTATCCGGAGAAAATAAAGTCTGTTCCCGGAAGGAATTGCATCAATGTGCGTGCCGTTCTTCTGATATCGGAGTGCGTAAATGTCTGGTCGTTTCCGGATGCAACTTCCAAATCGAGCATCATGGTGAACATGTTTTCCGCCAAGATGGCGCGGACACCGCCGGGAACGCTGCCCGGAACACCGATACAGCTGATGGAACCGTTCTGCAATCCTTGCGATCCTGCCCCTTTGGCAATAAAGACGCAGCGGGCCTCAAGGTACAGCATCGATTTTCCTTCCGCATATCCCATTTGCACTTCGGAGCCTGTTCCTGACGTAAATCTCATCTTCAGGCCGCGGGATGCATAAGCCGAAGCGAGGAATGACTTCGAGTACGGTGTATCGTCCCCGTCGACAAAGACTGGCTCCGTACCATAGACAGAAACCGTTTCGGCATAACAG
>CALKIU010000168.1 GCA_937995745.1 uncultured Bacillaceae bacterium
ATAATATTTCTTCCGTAAATTAGGGATGTTTCATTCAAAAGAGAATACAGGGTGGAAGTTTTTCCACTTCCTGTCGGACCGGTGAGAATAATCAATCCGTTTGCATACTGCAACAAAGCCAACAGTTTTTTCGTCATGGATGGAAACAAAGAAATACGGTAAAAAGGAATTTGCTCAAACTGGGGCAGAATCCGGATAACGAGGCTTTCTTTATTTCTTGCGGGAAGGGTCGACAAACGGAGTCCGACGGGCTGGCCGTCAACAATGAGGGAATAGGCGCCGCTTTGCGGGCGTCTTCTCTCGCCAATATCCATCGCCGCGGAAAATTTAAAGTGGGAAATCAGCCGTTCGCAATATTCTTTCGGAAGCGTCGAGCGGGGATAAAGTTTGCTGCCTATACGGTATTGGATGAGCGTTTCATTTTTGCGGGGAACGATATGAATATCGGATACACGATGCCTGAGCGCTTCTACAATCATTTTCTCGGCCAGTTGTTCAATCGCGAGCAAATTTCATAACACCGCCTTTCTTCTTGGCTGGTACTTGGCAAATATAAACAACACCTCCTTCATGCATCATTTATTCGACACCGTTTGCAAAAATCCTCTTTTAAAAAATAATTTTTTATATTTTATTATTTTAAATCCAATTGTCATCAAGTGACATTTGTTGTAAATAATAAACGATCTTTCAAAATACGGTCGAGCAAATATCTTCCAAAAAAAATGCTTCAATTCAAGGGTTTTCACAGAAAAATAAAAAAGAAATTTTATAAAGGCCAAAAAATGTTCAATATTTCGACAACTATTTGTGAACATTTTCTAAACTTATAGTGTATACAGTGTTAACCTGTATTTGCTATATTATAATAAAGGAAACTATCCGTCCTGAGGTGAGTTTAGTGGAAAAGACATTAAAGATAACAAATGTATTATCCGATCCAACGAGATACAGTATCTATGAATTTATTACAAAGAGACATAAAGATGTAACCGTGCAAGAAATAGCTGAACATTTTGATATCCATCCAAATGTTGCCAGACTCCACCTTTCAAAATTGGAAGACGTGAATATGCTTGTTTCAGAAACAAAGAAAACAGGCAAAGGCGGCAGACCGAGCAGGTTGTACCGTTTGTCGGAAAAGGTCATCCAATTGAATTTCCCCTACCGGGATTACCAACTTCTTGCCAAAATCGCTTTGGAATCATTGTTTTCTCTCGGTGAATCAGCCAAAGAAGCATTGTATGAAACAGGCAAAAGATTTGGCACTGAATACATGGAAAGCGAAATTGCCAAAAGGCATCTGACTGAAGAATTAACATTCGAACAAAAGCTGGAAATTTTTAAAGATGCTGCCGAACTGGCCGGATTCTCCCCCGAATTTGAATACGATAAAGAAGAATCCGTCATTTATTTGCAAATTTACAATTGTCCGTTTAAAGAATTGGCACACTCCCACTATGAAACGGTTTGTCCGACCCATCGCCAATTTTTGAGAGGCATGTTTGAAAGCCTCTTCGGCCCCGTAACACTTACAGAAAAAGAAAACATTGTGGACGGGTGCGACTCCTGTTCGTATAAGGCAAAAGTTTCAAATTGATCCATCTTAGTTTACTTTTTTTGGAATTTCTTTTATAGTAAAGGTAGTTGGTAATAATTCCCAATAGACGAGGGGGGTATGGATGGATCGGATGTACAGAGTCCTCAGCTTTTGGACAGGAATTTTCGCCATCATGTTTTACCTTGGTGATATGTATCCGGCAGCCGCCATTTTTCTTGCCCAGACCGGATTCTTCCTGTTCCTCGGGCTGTTGCGACTCTCTGAAAGAATGTACCTTTATCTTTTCGGGGCCTATTTGACAGTGTTCTTTATCGGTTTTACTTACTATACGACTTTCATACTGGTTCCTCAATTGGGAAACTGACATTCAATGCGAAGAAGAAAGCGTTGGAAGTTCCAACGCTTTTACACTTCTATGCGGACATCAAGGTTTTTCTTTTGCAAGATGACATGAAAATGGGAGCTGATTCCCCCCGGCAACAGGAGCGTTTTGATTGCCCGGTTCCTCCTGCTCACAGGAGAAAAAGGATCCGGATCAGTATGTTCTTGCAATTCTTCCAATATTCCGATTTTAAGAAAAAATTCATCTTGACGAAGTTTTTCAACAAATCGCAATCCTCTTTTTTCCCCCTGCAAAATGAAGGAATCGAAATGAACATGGCTTGTAATGTCCATTTCCCCCGGATACAAAAGACAGTTGTCCACTTGCCGGTGTTTAAAATATCCCCTGAGGCTTCCCTGACGGCGGAGAGGATGCATCCACTCCTCATTCGTGTACCCGTAATCGACAGTAAGAACGAGACCTTTATGGAGCATTTTTGAAATGCGGGCAATCATTTCCTCCATGGCCAGAGGTATTTCGATTCTTTGCCGTTCCTGCAACTTGAGACCGCTGTCATTGATAAAGGAAAGAATGTTTTTATTTGTTAACGGCACCCGCCGTTCAACCAATTTCCCTTGATCATACGCCACCATTACTTCAAAAAGGCGGCCGTCATGTTTTTCCACCACATGGACGGGCAATGCATCAAACAACTCGTTGGAAAAAACAAGGCCGTTAAAAGGGGCAAGTTCCTCCAGCGTTTCCACTTGCCTGATATGTTCATTGAAAGTGAGAACTTCTTTTTGCAATTCTCGGTGATAAAGGCTTTGTTCCACAATTATGTATGTCAAAGGCAAACTTGTCCGTTTTTTCCATTCGTCGATAAAGGCGGCGGCAAATCGGCCGTTTCCCGCGCCGATTTCACAGACATTCGGTTCCAAGCCGGCAATTTCTCCCACTTTTTTCAGATACCATTTGGCAACCAGACGGCCGTAAATATCTGAAAAATTGCTGGAGGTAATAAAATCCCCCTTTTTGCCTATTTTTTCCCTGTCTTTCATATAATAGCCCTTCTGCGGATGATACAGGACGATTTTCATATAGTCATAATAAGAAATCATTTTTTCAGGTTTGCTATCGATCGTTTTTTTCAGAACATCTATCATCTTCGGGAAACTCCTCTATTGCAAATTATTATTTAGCAACATTGACATAGTGTTAAAATTACAATAAGATAGGGTTAGCAGCATTTCTAATCCCCTCCCATTGAGTGGATAGAACATCCCCCTAAAAAGCCCTTCTTTGAAAAAAGAAGGGCTTTTTTCTTGTGGACCGTTCCGTTTTCAACCGAAAAATCCGTTCAGGAAAGGATTGGAATCCATTTCCCTCTGAATCGTCGTAACCGGTCCGTGGCCGGGCAATACGATCGTATGCTCCGGAAGGACGAGCAGTTTTTTATGAATGCTTTCGATAAGCTGCTCGTAGTTTCCTCCGTATAAATCCGTCCGTCCGATGCTTCCTTGAAAAAGAGCATCTCCGGCCGCGACAAAATCTCCTTCCTTAAAATAAAAAGAAATGCTTCCGGGCGAATGTCCGGGCGTTTCAAACACGTCAAAATCAAAATCTCCCACAGTCATCTTCCCTTCGCCGGCGATTATCTCATCGGCCGGCTTCAAGCGGACTTCTCCGCCGAAAAAGAGACGGGAACCGTTTAAACCCGAATCCAACAGCCACTCCGCTTCTTTCTCATGAACATAAACGGGGATTTCATATTTCTCCCGGACGATATCAACCGCGCCGATATGGTCGAAATGAGTATGGGTTAAGAGAATGGCTTGCGGTTTTAATTTTCTGTTCTCTATATGATGAATTAATTTCGTTCCTTCTTCCCCCGGATCAACAATTAAACAAGAATTTTGCTCGTTGAAAATCAAGTAGCAATTTGTTTGCAAAGGACCGAGAGGAAGCTGTTCCCACTTAATCATGGTTTATCACCTCTGGCAAAGATAACTGGCTTTATTTTACACCAAAAGGGACAACTCATAAAGGCTCACCCTATAAAACAACAATACCACATTTCAATATTTGAATGCACTTCTTAGAAGATTGGACTTGCATTCCTATCGACAATCACAGTGAAAGCGTCTAAAATAGAAGATAGAATTTCCTTTTATTGGCATTTTCCCGCATTAAAACAGCTCGGCGGGTTGAACAATTGAAAAAGGGGGATTTAGATGGGACTGGTCATCATTTTTGCATTAGTAACCATTTTGGCAGGAATCGGCACGGTTTCGGCGTTTAAAAACAAAAATTATCTCGGTCTCATGTTCGGGGCGGGAACCTTTCTCGTCTTCGGCTGGTTTACACTTATGACTTTCATTAACAGCGGCTATCCGACATAAACTTTCCACAAAAAACGCATTTGCGCAATACTTCCGAACAGAGGGAGCAGGGGACAGTCATGCGGAAAACCGGGCGGCGAAATCCATCCACCAAAGGGGAAACTATTTCAGGTAAATGTTCTTATTTTACGGGTGCACCTGTAACTGCACACTAAAAAAAGACTGCAATTTCCGCAGTCTTTTTTTGCGCTCAATCGCGCTTCACCGCAAAAAAGTTTATATGGCCGCATCCCAAGTATACACGGTTCCAACAATTCTCTTTTATTCTTGTTCAAGCAAGGGAATGATTTCCTTTGTTTGTACATTCAATAAATTTTCCATATAGAAACCGTACAGGCAAAACTTTCCGTCAGGAGAGCACGATAACGGTTCATTTTCCGCTTGATCCAATATGATTTTTCCTTCTCCGTTCCCCTCAAGCGGATAAGAAACGAGTTGAAATTTTTCATCATAAAGGTCGGCTTCACCGGAACGAAGAGGTTGAAAGGTCAAAAAACTTTTCCCGTCTTCCACATAATCGTAATAAGGGATAAGCCAAGCCGAAAAGTTGGAAAGCTGGGGGATGCGGAATGAACGTATTTTTTCCAATTTTTGCGTATAAAAAGAGTATGTGGCGTGAGTGTTTTCCCGGACGAGAAGAATGACAAAACCGTCGTCCCCAAGGACATCCGCATAATAAACGTCATCCATCACCAATTCACTTGCTCCATCAGCAAAACGGTACTTTTTTAACGGGGCAAAATGTTCAATATCTGAAAAATTCCAATCTATAAAGAGCACTTCTTGTTCATCAACCCAATAAACGAACGGTTGCGGCAAATCAATCTCAGTCAGAGATTTTTTCTGCAAATCCAATAAATACCCCGAATAATCCCAAGTTTCGGAAAAAGCGGCCAAAACCATGTACCGTTCATTATACGGGTTCCATTCAACGGTCATATCCATGGAAGGAATTTGTTCACTGAAAATTTCTTTTCCTTCCGTATCGATAACGGTTGCCGTCGCTAGATTGGCAGATGGTGATGAATGAATGAATAGATATTTGCGCGAAGGACTGGCTGTCACGGAAACAATCGGCGCTTCGCTTTTATGCAGCAACCGGCTTTCTCCTTTTTTCAAATCATACGCAAAAACAGAGGCACCTTCACCTGATTCAGTCACATATACAAAGACATTGTTATTAATCCAGTCAAAAGCGGAGAAGAAACGCCCTTCAGCCACTTTCAACGGCAAAACAATATTCTCTTTTGCGCCGGCGGAAGAAGGCTTGTCTTTGCCGGGCAAATTTTGGGAATTGCCTTCTTTCTCGCAGCCGCCCATAGACAAAATAAAAAAAATCATCGCTACGAGAAAAATCATATAAATTCTGGTACGTTTTCTTCGTACGTCCGCCATAAACGCCATCCAGCCACCACCTTTAATGCCGTGTCATAGTTATATACGGATGTGCGGACAAAATGTTTCATTTTTTACAAAGATATTTCAAATAATATAGAGAAGAGAAAAAAAGGAGAAAAGGTGCCCTTTTCTGCACTTTTAAAATAAGAAAGCGGAAAGATTGAAAAAAGAGCCGGCAACCGGCTTTTGCCAAACGGCTCTATTAGAGATAAATAGCAGCCAAAAAGAGACCGAGCACATCCTCATAAATTTCTTCATACTGGGAAAGAGGAAGGGGATTGACTCCTTCACCAAGTTCAATGGTAAATCCGGGCTTTCTGTATTCCTGTATGAACCAATCTTTAAACCCGGCATGACTGTCGATAAAACGCACAGCCCGGTAACCGCTCTCCTTTGCAAATTCGCAAGCCAAAAATTCCGATTC
>CALKIU010000169.1 GCA_937995745.1 uncultured Bacillaceae bacterium
TTGCAATGACAGGAAGTATGAGGATGTACATGGCCACGGCTGCACCGGCCGGATTTCCCGACAAGCCGATCAATAATTGCTTTTCTTTTACCGAAGCGATGACAGGCGCGCCGGGCCGGATGGCGACTTTGTTAAAAAGCCGGGTGCTGGATATAAGATCCATCGCTTCTTTTATGAGGTCGTAATCACCGGTCGAAGTTCCGCCCGTTGAGATAACGACAGGCAATTTTAACCTGGCCGCTTTTTCATAAACGTTCGTCACGTCTTCAATCCGGTCTTTGACCACACCCAGATTGACCGGGATTGCCCCGGCTTGGCGGATGATCTCCCCAAGCGTGTAAATGTTTGAAACCCGCAGTTGACCGTGCCGCAATTCGCTCTGTATTTCCACCAGTTCGCTCCCGGTTGAAAAAACGCCGATTCGCGGCTTTTTGCAGACAGGGACCTCGCTGATTCCCAGCGTGGCCAAAATGCCCATATGCCCCGGGTGAAGAACGGTTCCTTTCGGGATCAGGAATTCTCCCCGGGCAATATCCTCGCCTTTTGCAGCCACGCTTTCTCCCGGTTGGACTTCTCTTTTAATCAAGATTTCCCCGGAAATGGCTTCAACTTCCTCTTGCTTGATAATGCTGTCCGCTCCTTGGGGCAGCGGCGCTCCGGTGAAAATTCGCATCGCCGTTCCCGGAGCCAGTACTTTTGTAGAACAGTTCCCGGCGGCAATCGTGTCCATTATTTTCAACGTTACCGGATTCGTTTCCGTCGCCCCGGTTGTATCGGAAGCCTTGATGGCATAGCCGTCCACAGGGGAACGGTCAAAGGAGGGAACATCTTCTTGTGCGAAAATGTCTTCCGCCAATGTTCTTCCTCCCGCTTCCCACAAGGGAACGTGTTCCACCTGCCCGGCAGAAAGCCCCAATTCATGTATTTGTTTAAACAAAAGTTCTTTTGCTTCTTCCAATGAAAGCATGCCGATTCCTCCACATATATCTGATGCTTTCATTATACTGAAAAAACTTACTCAAAGATATGATCCTTCTCCGTTTAAAAATCAAAGACAAGAAACATCCATGAACAAACTGCGCGCGACCTTGGATGAACATACGCTTTTCAGGGAAAAAGAGCGCTTTTTCAAACAAGCAGAATGCAGGTTATTGGCCAGAAAAGCCCTCTCCCGACGCGGAAAAAGGTTACTGAAGAAAAATAATTATTTTGATATAATTTTACGAACGGTTTTCAAAAATTATTGAAAAAGAGCAAGACAACATGCTTAGTTTGGCCGGCTGGAATTGGGTCGTGAAAAATTACGGATTGGCTCCTCATTCTTTCATGATGTTTTTGATGTTGGGCTTGACTTTGGCCGTCAATGTCTTGTTGGCAAAACGAAAAGGAAGTTTTATAAGCGGAAAGCTGGAATTTCTGTTGTCGCTCACTTTTGTGGGAGCGGGGCAATTTGCTGCGAAAAGATTGAAGTGGGGAATCATTTTTTATGCGAGCACCGTCGCCGGATATATATGCGGGTATGTCCTGCCGGAATATGAGTACTTGCTGTTGCTTGCCTTTTTCGGGCTATGCGGTTCTCCTTATGAGTCATACCGCAACGGCCTTAGAAAGCCGAAAAGAAGGAGCGCGCGGACACCTGCGGCAGCGTTTTCGGAACGGGACAGAATATTTGGGTTACGATGCGCTGGATGAGGATATGGAATGGCAGCGAAGATTCATGGATGAGGTGGAGAGGACCAATATCATGAATCAAAATGAGGAATTCGAACGGACAAGCCGCGAGTTCGAGCAGGAGGTCGACCGTATGAACCGGCAAATGCAAGATGACTTTGACCAGTTTAATGATCATGTCCATGATTCCTTCCAGCAGGATTCGTTCAATGACCATATGCATGATTATCATCATGATAACTGGTAAAAGAAAAACAGCAGGCGCGCGCCTGCTGTTCTTTTTATGATAAAACCGAGGAAACACAATGGCCGCTTTTTTGAGTGCTTCGCAGGGATAGGACGAGAGGGCAGTGAAAAAGCGAACTCGCTAATACTTTAAAGCGGGAAAGCGAATGGTGTGTGCCATGAGTTGAATAAAAAGGAAGAGAAACAGCAACCTCATGTCCAAATTCTTCCTTCGTTTTGGACAAAAGGAAGGGAATGAATCAAGGTTTTGTCCAGATTCCATATTATTTTGGACAAATTAAGAGAAAAAAACTTTTAAATGTCCAAATTCCCCGCTAATTTGGACAAAAAGGAGAGAAAAAGCCGGCAGATTGTCCAAATTCCCTCCTTTTTTGGACAAAGTGATAAGAAAAATTTCGGGGCTTTGTCCAAATTCCTTGCTATTTTGGACAAAGTGGCAAATAGTTAATTGCAGATTGTCCAAATTCCCTCCTTTTTTGGACAAAGTGATAAGAAGATTTCGGAA
>CALKIU010000170.1 GCA_937995745.1 uncultured Bacillaceae bacterium
TTTTTTTTATTAGCGGAATTTTAGCTCTTATTATTAGCAAAATATAGGAATCAACCTTTAAGAACTAAAATGGATGATTTTTTCTTTTCTATTGTATTTTTTTTGAAAAAAAAGGGAGAGGGTTTTTCAATAACAACAACATTGGAACGCAAGAATTCAATTAATAGAAAAGATTGTTCTTCTTTGACTGCGTCACAGAAACTAATAAATTTAGGTGATAAATGAAATTTGACAACTTTTTATATTTAATGGTTCATATCGTTATGCCTTTTTCAATCGGAAATAAAACAAAGATAAATTAAATTTTGAGAAGAACTTGGGAGAAAGAACGATTGTATTTGATTCTTCGGTGGAGTCAATCTCTTTTTGAGAACCTGCAGGGATGACAATCATTTTCTGTGTTACCGGACATACATTTAATTAAAAGGAAATTACCGGGCACATATGCACCGAATTTTTTGGAGGGACTTGCATGAAAACCTGTCATTCCTGCGGCCATAAAAATTTTGAAACAAGTTCTTTTTGTTCCAATTGCGGGGCATCTTTGAATGAGGGCATATTAAAAGCAGCCTCAGAAACAGATGGCGAAAGGAAGAGGTTCAACAAGCGTCGCCTCCTTTTAATGCTTATATTTGCCGGCGTTCTTGTGTTCATCTTTGCCTTGTTTGCCGGCTACCGTCTGACAGCTAAAAAATACAGCGAAGAAGCAGTTATTGAGCAATTTGTAACGGCGCTCATAAGCAAAGATAAAGAATCGGTAAAAGAGTTGCTTAAACCAACAGATTCGCGGCTTGTTGTCAATAACGAAAGTCTCGATGCGCTGTTTGCCCTGCTGGATGAAGAACCTTCGTTAATCGACGATATCAAAAATTCTTTGCAAGATGAAAAACTCGGTGCCAATATGTTCTTTTTGAAAAAAGACGGGAAACGGTTTGGCCTGTTTGACAAGTATACGGTGGACACGAAGGGGTATTTTATTACAATCGACGATCCCGGCGTAGAGACAACGATTTTTGTCAATGAAAGTGAAATGGGGGTTCTCGACGGGTCGCAAAGTTCATTGGAAATCGGCCCCCTTTTGGCCGGTTCCTATGAAGTAAAAGCTGTTTATGAAAAAGACGGAAAAGAAGAGAAGGAGACTAAAGCCGTAAAATTATCCGGAACGAAAGTAATTACGGAAGTCGCCTTGCAAATTAAGCCGGAGAAAAAAGAAGAAGCAAATGAGAAAACGGTCATCAAAGAAGTGATCCGCGAAGTGCCGGTGAAAAAGAAAAACAATTATTATTTGCTGCCCCACAGCGGATATGCGTATGTGACCTATGCCGATATTGCCGGATTGTCCAAACGGGAGCTGCGTCTGGCCAGAAATGAAATTTACGCCCGCCACGGGTATATCTTTAAATCCCCGGATTTGCAGGCTTATTTTAACAGCCAAGCATGGTATACCCCTGACTCGTCCTATAACGGCAGTTTATCGCCGGTTGAACAATACAACGTCAATTTCATCAAGTCGTTTGAATAAGCGGTTAAATTCATGCCCGGACCGGTACCTGCGGAATTTTTGGTTCCCGGTCATTTTTTATTATTTTGGTCGTGGAAGTATTTTTTAAAAGTTCACCGGAGGCCGTAATGGGAGGGAAATTGGTTCATTGCGCGTCTGCCTCTTTTTTTGTTATTTTGGAAGTAGGAATCGCACGTTTTTGTAATGCAACCTCTTTGGATTTAAAAAGATTTGCGGGGCGATGCATGATGGATTATAAAAAATTGAGCAAAACAGCAGCCTATGCCCTCCGCCATGCTCCTTGGAAATATGGATTGGAAATGGATGAAGACGGATGGGTGACGGTTTCCCAATTGTTGAACGGTTTGCGAAGTTCGCCGGTGTGGGCCGGTTTGAACGAAGACGATTTGCGAAAAATGATCGAGGCCTCCGATAAGAAAAGATTTGAAATGAAAGACGAAAAAATCAGGGCTTTATACGGCCATTCTGTTCCGGTGAAAATAAGGAAGGAAGCAAAGATTCCTCCGAATGTTCTGTTCCACGGAACGGCGAGAAGATATTTGCCTTCCATCCGGGAAAAGGGCCTGATTCCGAAATCCAGGCAGTATGTCCATTTGTCAACGGATATTGAGACGGCGCAAAGCGTCGGACTCAGGCACGACCGTAAACCGGTCATTCTAGTCATTGATGCCAAACGGGCCGCAAAAGACGGAGTAAAATTTTATTTAGGGAATGAAAAAGTCTGGCTCGCCGATCATATTCCATCTAGATATATTTCAGAACTTTAAATGAAAGATTTGATGTTTGGCCAGGAGCTGTTTTATTAGGGTTGGATTCTGAATTTTTAAAATACGCATAGAACCGTGAAATAGACGCATAGAACCGTGAAATAGACGCATAGAATCGGAAATTGGACGCATAGAATCCCTTTTTAGACGTATAGACCTTCAAAAACGACGCATAGAATTTTATTTTGACGTTTGGAAAATCCCGAAACCGACGTATGGATATTTTTTATAAAATTACACAGGTGAATTTTTTTAAAAATACAGATATAAACAGTTCCGGCAGAATATGAATAAATTTTTCATGGAAAAAATCCCGCCCATGGGCGGGATTTTCCTTTGAAAACCGCTTTTTAGATGAAAAGGTTATTTCTTCTCCTCCTCTTCATCGTCCAATAAGTTGCTGATCGTGTTGGCGGTGGCATCCACTGCATTCATCGCGGCATCTTCCGCTGTTTCCAATGCGCGGTGGGCACGGTGAAATGCGGCTCCGGCAGCGTCTTTAATCTTTTTCGTTACATCCATATCTTTCGGCGGTTTTTTATTGGCCATCACATCACCTCCCTTATTAAAAAGGTTTTATCAGGGAAAATGAACTATTCATTAGGGAAAATAATTCCACCACTAACCGGCCTGATCGGCTTTTTGAATCATGTGAAAGAAAAAGTTCATGAATGGCCTTTTTATCCGTTCATGATACAAATTCCATAAACTTGTTCCAAACAAAAATCTCCGTGAATTTTTTTATAACAATATAAAAGCCGTTCCGATATGATCCATTGCTTTTTTCACAAAACGGCCCGCGGTTCCGGCGATTTGTTGTCCCCTGCCTGGGAAATGTCGGCTTTTTTCCCACGTATCGTACTTCAAAAAAAAACGCTTGGTTTTCCAAGCGTTTTTTCATCTTTATAAAATTCTCTTTAAGAACCTTCTCCGGCTATCTTATCCATCAGATTCCCCTTAATTACGTCGATTTTGTATATTTTAGCAGCTTAAAACTAATGAACAACTGTTCGAGGGTTTGATTGTCCGACGTATCGATTTCAAACAGTTCATTTATTTTTTGCAGGCGGTACAGCAATGTGTTGCGGTGGATATGAAGAGATTGTGCCGTATCATTTTTCCTAAACAAATTTTCGCAATACGCTTGTAAAGTTGCAAAATAGTCGGTGCCGTTTTGTCTGTCGTACTCCTTTATTTCCGTCAACGAGGGATGAATAAACGCAGAACCTTCAGGCAACCGGGCAATAAATCGATATAACGGTTCCAGCGCCGCATCGTTAACAAAGAGAAGTTCCCCGTTCCCATCCCCTTCATTTAAAAGGGCGGTCAAATACGCTTGATGGTAAAAATGATTTAAGTTTAAGTAATCGCAAACCGGGTATACGGCACCGCCTTTAATTGGAAAATGATTGAAAAAAGCGGCGATTTTTCCGGCATACTCCTTTAAGACAGAAAAAGAAACGTTCATCGTATTTGGCAGCAAAATGACAAAATTTTTTTCATGCAAGACAGAAATGCTTTCCGGAAAATGACGTTTGCAATAGTCCAGAGCCATATTGGCAAAGGCGCGCTCCGCTTTTTTCGGGGCAATTGGAAAAACAAGCAGCATACCCGGGTTTGTCATCTGTTTTTTCAAAGCTGCGATTGCTTTTTCTTTCGTACCAAGTGAGGCCGAGTCGCTCAAAAGGATCTTAAGAAATGTCGACTGCTCCATGTCAGGGTCTTTTGTTAAAATGATCTTCGTTTTTAAAACATCGCAAAGAACCTGAACCGCCTCCAAATGCCAAGGGGTGAAATCCTTTTTTTTCACAAAAAGGGCAATATGGCCGAGAGTCTGATTTTCTGTAAAAACTTCAGCAAATATTCTCGGCCATTCTCCCACAATGCCATCCTCCTGATAGAACGGGGCATAATGTTTTCCGGTTTCATTTAAATAGGCCTTTTGGAAAAGGGTTATCAGCTCAATGGGAAGGGTGTGTTCATTTAAAAAGGTATCGAACACAACATCGCCAATGGGATTGTCTGGGTATTGGGCAATAAGCTGGTAGTTTGCGTCCGTAAAAATAACCGGGGCGCGGCAAAGCTGGCCCGCCCCGCGGATAATCGGCGCAAAACCGGGTTTTTCGCTATAGGACAAAAATAATGGATATAAATCGGACTTGTTTCTTTGCATGAAACGTACCTCGCATGTTTGTATAAATTCCATACTCTAACTATATCCCGCAAAGAGGTGAAATGAAACACTTTCATTATATTAACATAACAAAAACTGCCGCAATTTACCGTTATGTAAACTGTCAAAATGCACAAACGGAAGGGCCGTTTTCTACATTTTTAATATGTTCAATATTTCACAAACTAAGTATAATGAAAATGTGTTTAAAGCGAATTCAACATTTGTCAGAAACGGGGTATTAACATGAACTTTGAATCCATTTTTTCACCAATGCATATTGGGAATGTTTTAATCAAAAACAGATTGGTCGTGCCTGCGATGGATTCGGCCATGTGTGAAGAAGACGGATCGATTGGAAAAATGGCTTGTGATTATTACGGCGCGCGCGCCAAAGGCGGATTCGGGCTTGTCATTACGGAAATCGCCGCTGTGGACGACAGGGCGATGGGGATGCCCGCTGAGCCGAAGCTTTATGATGACAAATATTTGCCGGGCTTAAAAAAACTTGCCAATGCTATTCATAACGGGGGAGCAAAAGCATTTGTGCAATTGCACCATGCCGGCCGTGAAACAACAAGTCAAATGATTGGCCAGACTCCTGTTGCCGTTTCCCCGATTCCATCCGTTGTCTATCGGGAACCGGTGAATGAATTAACGACAGAACAATGCTATGAATTGGCGGACAATTATATTCAAGCCGCTGTCCGTTGCCAAAAGGCCGGTTTTGACGGAGTGGAATTCCATTGTGCCCACGGTTACATGGGATTGCAGTTCATGAGTCAAAGGTCAAACAAACGGGTTGATGAATTTGGCGGGGGTTATGAAGGCCGGGCCTATTTTCATAAATTAGTGATTGAAGGAATCCGCAAAGCTTGCGGTCCGGATTTTGCCATTATCGTTCGGATAGATACCGAGGAAGGCCGTGCAGGAGGAATCACGGAAAACGATGCAATTGTGTTTGCCCGCATGCTGGAAGACTATGGTGCTGACGCTTTAAATATTTCAGCAGGAACTTACGGTTCATGGGAGGATATTGTTCCGCCGACGGATGTTCCGCAAGGCTGGAACTGGCGGGTTTGCCGCCGTATTCGTGAAGCGGTGAACATTCCGGTTATGCTGGCGGGACGTTTTTCTGACCCGATAGTAGTAGAGCAAGCCATTGCCCGCGGCGATACGGACTTTGTCTGCTTGGGCCGCCAATCGATTGCCGATCCTGAATATCCGAACAAACTTGCCGGCGGGGAATTGATGGACATCGTTCCTTGCATCGGCTGTACACAACGATGCATGACATTCAACGACCACGACACCTTGCTGGAAGGAGACTGGGGCGTGTCTTGTATGTACAATCCTTTCAGTAATAACCGGAAGGAAGTGCAGTACGAAGATACGGAAACACCGAAAAAAGTCATTGTTGTCGGTGCCGGAATGGCCGGCATGGAAGCGGCATGGGTGGCTGCCAAACGGGGACATGATGTGACCCTTTACGAGAAAAACGATGTCAGCAAAGTCGGCGGCCAGCTTCTCATCGGCGCCTACCCTCCATTCAAACAAGAACTGACACGGCCGATCCGTCATTTTAAACATATGTGCGAAAAATACGGCGTGAAAATGGTGTTCAACAAAGAAGTGACTACGGAATTCTTGAAAGAACAAAAACCGGATGTATTGATCGTTGCCACAGGAGCCGAGCCGTTTAAATTGAACATTCCGGGCAGCGACCAGCCAAATGTCTATCTGGCCAATGATGTGTTGACCGGAAAGAGCATTTTGGGGAACAGCGCACTGGTCATCGGCGGCGGAATGGTCGGAGCGGAAACTGCGGAATTTTGCAAAGACTACTGCGAACGCGTCGCTGTGGTGGAAATGCAGGACGGCATTGCCAAAGATTTGTATATGACCGTGCGGGCCAATCTTTTGAAACGATACAAAGAGGAAGGTATTGAGGTCTACACCAATACAATCGTGAAGGAAATTGACGGCACAACAGTCATTGCCGAAAAAGACGGCCAAGAACTCAAACTGGAAGGCTTCGACAACATTGTCTTTGCGGTCGGTTCCAAGTCCGTGCAGCCGTTCGAAGATGTAGGAAGCCTGGCAAAAGAGGTTTATGTCATCGGCGACGCGAAAGAAGTCCGCACCGCATTGGAAGCCATTTACGAAGGCGCCCGTGTGGGAATGAGCATCTAAACATTTTACAAAAGTCAAACCCGGAAAAACCGCATCCAAACGGTTTTACCGGGTTTTTTTCATGTCCGGAAAGAAAAATAGACCGTTATTGTTGGCCCTTTTTTCGACAAAAACTGTTACAATATTTGTAAGGACATTTTTATGCCAGAGGAGGGTTTTCATGCCCGGACGCATTATTGTAAAAAAGGCCGGAAAGGAATTGATAAAATTCGCCGGCAAAAAAGTGTTGAAATCCCGGCACGTACAGGCCAGCGTAAAGGCAGGCAAAAAAGTTTTGGCAAAAAAAGCGAAAGAAATCATTGTGAAAAAATTCATAAAATGAATGAAAAAAACGTCAAAACAGAAGCAGGGCGGGCGTCCCGGCTTCTTTTTTCTGAAACGGGAAAGATTATTTTGCTTATTTAAACACCATGGCTAAAACGTTCGGCCAAACTACGATCGGCTGCAAATAACGGAAAACGAAACATCATCCGTCCGGTTCGTAAACGGAAAAAAGAAAAGGCCAAAAAAACCGATATTGAAAAAATCATACCAAATGATATTGTAAAACCGAACATATATTCGGTATAATAAAATTAAATGCTGACGTCAATCTCTTGCCAAAAAAAAGGCGAAAATTTGGTTTCACCGGAGAAAAGGTCGGCGTTCCCTCGAGGCGGAAAAAAACCAGAACACACCAAAGAACTTCCCCATAGCGGCAAACTCCGGCAACATCAATTCCACTTCTTTGTATGACCTGCCAGAAAAAAAGAACACATTTTTGACAGCGTCAGCGCAGTCCGCATTCTTATCCTGACACAGCGGTACAAAAACTCGCGCGGCTGTAATGATAAAATGAACATAACCGAAAATGTTTGTATTCCGGAAAAACGAACATGGCCGAACGGGAGTCTGTACCCCGGAAACCACTTCATGATGCGAGAATTCACCCGAAAACTGCAAAAATCCACAAAACTATAAAACTGTGAAACCGCTTAATTGCCGGGATCCGTTCTGTATTTTAAGGAGGCATGAAACAATGAACATCATCCTCGGTTATTGGCTCGATTCCGCCAAATATCCTGATGCCATGGGCGATAAAGAGGCATCATTGGGCACCGTGGTCACCGGCTTTCACGGACTGGCCGGCTTGCTGGAGACCCAACTGGGCCTGTCCATGTCCCAAGTCTCACAAAATTTGCGCATTGCCCAATGGCAGGAATTGCTGGGAAAATGGGATGACGGAAATCAACTTTATTCCAAATCATTTGAAACCGATTCCTGGAACACAGCAAAAGAACTTTTGCGCAGACGCGATGAACTGGTGCTTGCCGGCTGGGATCCGGCCGTCCACAAAGGCGGGAGCCCGTGGCTTGAAACCCTCGCCGAACTGGAACTGGCAAACACTGAAAAAATTTGGGGATTCCCCGACCGGATTCGGGCGCTTATGAAAAAACTCCAAGAAGAGAATGTCAACCTTCAAATCGAAAAAATTACGATCGTAGACCCGAACGAACATTTGTGGGACCCGTGGGCCCAGGAACTGCTCCGCCTTTTGCAAAGACACGGGATTCAAATTGAAAAGGAACCTGTAGTAAACGAACCGCCGTCAGCGGAAACAGATACCGACCTGGCCCTCCTCCAGGCCGTTCTTGCGGGAAAGGCTTCCCCCGCACCGGCAAAAGGGGACGGCAGCCTGCTCCTGGTCCGATCCGGCCAAGAATGGGATGCGGCCGATTTTCTCAGCCACTGGCTCCGGGAAAACGGCACCGGACAAACCGTGTTAATAAAAAATGAAGGATCCGTCATGCTCGATGAAATCCTGCACCGCTACGGCGTGGCTGCACCCGGGGTGGACACGCCTTCAAAATGGCGGGCCGTGCTGCAAGTGCTCCCCCTTGTCATTGATACATACTGGGAGCCGCTGAGGGTGGAGCGGCTGATGGAGCTGCTGACGCTGCCCGTTTCTCCGCTGCCGGGAACGATCCGCTTCAAACTGGCGCAAGCCTTGGCTGAAGAACCGGGAGTCGGCGGCCGCCGCTGGAACGAAGCACTGGAATTAGGCATCAAAGAACTGGAAACAGATTGGGAACTGGAAGGTTTGGATGAAAAAGAACGCAAAAAACGCCGCAAAGACCTCGACGCCACCCTTGAGTTGTGGGTGAATCACGAATATTACAATCCGAATAAAGGCATCCCTTTAGAAAAAATTACCCATTTATGCCAAAAAGTCAGCCAATGGGCCGCAGGAATGTATCATATGACGGATGAGCCGATTTTTGCCGAAGCCGTACGCTTTGCCGGCGACGTGATGGCCGGATTAAAAAGCCTTGGCGCCAAACACATTACCCGGCTTCAGGCAAGCCGCATTATAGAATCGGTATTGGGAGAAGGAGCCAAACTGTCCGGCTATGAGCAAGAAGCGGCCAAATGGGAAGTGGTCGATCATCCCGGGCAAATTTGGGGACGGGCCGATGCCATCTTATGGTGGGGCTTCCACAGGGATGAGTCAGGAGCCCAAATCCGCACTTGGACTGCCGGAGAGAGGGAATGGCTCCGCAAAAACGGAATCTATCTTACCGAGGATGCGGTCCGGCGCAGACGGGAAGCAGCCTCATGGCGGCAAGCCGTCATAGCGGCGAAAAAGAAACTTGTGCTTATCGCACCGGAAAAAGTGCGGGGCGAGGATGTCCCGGTTCATCCGTTGTGGGATGAAATCCGTTTCGCCGTTGCGGCTGACCGGACTGCGGAAAGAAACATTACATGGGACGCGGCGCTTCTCAAGAGGGAAGCGGCGCCGCTTGTCGGCGGAAAGCCGTGGGAGAGGCACCCCGTGAACGTCCGCAAACTGCCGGAACCGCTCCGGACGTGGAAAGTTCCCGAAAATGCCATCTCTCCGCGGGAGGAAGAGTCGGCGACCAGTTTTGAAAGCCTGGTCGGGTGTCCGCTGCAATGGACATTCAAATACGGGGCCAAGCTCTATCCGGGAAGCGCCCTGTCTTTGCCGCATGATGCGATTATGCTCGGCAATCTCGGACATGCGATTCTTGAGCGGTTAATCATGGAAAAAGGCGATTGGAGCGAAGAAGAAGCGGGATTCCGCACCGGGGAACTCTTCGAAGAAATGACGCCGATGCTCGCTGCACCGCTCCTCGAACCGAAAAACAAGGTAAAGCTGAGCCAAACGAAAAGGAGCATGCAAAAGGCTATTGGCCAATTTTTCAAAGTGCTGAATGAAGCGGGCATTTCGATCCGGCACACAGAATACGAAATGGAGAAAAATTGGAACGACAAAGTGAAGTTCAAAGGGCGCATGGACCTCGTCGGCGAAACGCCGTCAGGGAGAACAATCTTGTTCGACGCCAAGTGGTCGTCACGCCCGGCCCATTATAAAAAGCGCATCGAGGAAGGGTCCGTGCAATTGTCGTTGTATCACTGGCTGTTGGCCGATGAAGGGGAGGGCCGATTGCCGGTTGCGTATTTCATTCTGTCAAGCGGCGACTTCTTCAGCACCGCGGACGGCGAATTTCCGGAAGATTATCATGTCGAAGGGCCGGACCTGGCCGTCTTTTATGAGACCGTCCGCCGGGCGGTGGAGGACGTGTGGTCGCAATTGCTTGCGGGGACGGTGATCGCCACCGGTATTCCGAAGCCTCCGGAATCTGAGGCGGAGGGGGAAGATGCGGAGGAGCAAGCACCGTCTTATGAACCGATCATTGAGCCGCCGTGCATGTTTTGCGATTATAAGAACTTATGCGGGCTGGAGAGGGTGGAAAAACAATGACGGGAAAATTGAAAATTGTCAGCGCCGGCGCAGGGGCGGGAAAGACAACCCGTTTGTCGGCGGAAATTATCGAAACGATTAAAAACGGCGTTCCTCCGGAGAATGTTGTTGCCACCACCTTTACGACGAAAGCGGCCGATGAGTTGGTGGAACGGATTCGCCTGAAATTGCTGGAAGCAGGCGAACCCCAGTTGGCTGCCAGGGTGCTGGACGGCTATGTGGGCACGATGAACAGCGTGTTCGGCCGCCTTCTGCGGGAATTCGCCCTTGAGATGGGGCTTTCGCCCGTGCAGAAAGTGCTCGATGAGACCGATGCGACCGACATGTTCAACACGATTGCCGCCGAAGTGATCGCCCGATTTTACGGAGAATACCGCCAAGTGCTTGCCCGGCTTGGACTCGATACACGGGACAATGACTGGCGGAACCATGTTCTCCGTGTTCTGGAATTGGCCCGGGAGAACGGGATGTCTCCGGAAGACGTCAAGCAATGCGCCGATTATTCGTGGCAATTAATGAAATCGTGGCTTCCGGAAGCGGAAACGGCTCCGGCTTCGCTTGACGAAAATTTGCGCTCGGCTCTCGTTGCCGCCAAGTCGGTGCTCCCCGGCGGCGACAAGACAAAAGCGACAAAAAAGGCAGTCGACGACATAAAAGCCGCGCTAAGGGAATGGGAACGGGACGGCTATCTGAAGTGGGATGTCTGGGCCAAATTAAGCAAACTCAAACCGGCGAAAAAGAGCATGGATGCCGTATCGCCCATCCACGGAGCCGCGTCTGTCCATTACCGCCATCCACGGCTCCATGAAGATATGAAGAAAGCCATTGAAGCCGTATTTTACTGTGCGGCGGAAGCGATGGAACTGTATGCGGAAGAAAAAAGTAAGCGGGGGCTCATCGACTTTACGGACCAGGAAGCGCTGGCCCTGGAATTGTTCAAGGACAAGCGGAATTTGGACGTGCTGAAAGAGCGGATATCCGCTGTCTTTGTCGACGAGTTTCAAGATTCCAGCCCCCTGCAAATGGCTTTAAATATGAAATTGCGGCAAATCGCCGACCTCGCCGTTTGGGTCGGGGACGTCAAACAAGCCATTTACGGATTCAGGGGGACGGATCCGGCCCTTATGCAAACGGCGATGACAAGCATTTCCGATTTGGATGTGGACGTCTTGGCTTCTTCCTGGCGCTCCCGCAAATCCCTTGTGGAGTTCGTAAACGCTGTTTTTGTGCCGGTTTTTGAAGCAAGGGGGATGCCGGCGGAGCGGATCCGGCTCAATCCGAAACGGGACGACCTTCCGGAGCAGGAACCGTCTTTGGAAGTGTGGTCTTATGCTGATTCAGGCAATCAGAAAACCGATGCCGCCCATCTCGCGCTCGGCGTGAAAAAAGTGCTCAGCCAAACCGGCCGCTATATGGTCATAGACAAAACGACTTATGAGCCCCGTCCGCTGAAGGCCGGAGACATTGCGATTTTGTGCCGGACAAATGACGAATGCGGGGTTGTCGCCGAAGCATTGTCCAAGGCGGGCATCCCGGCCACCGTCGGGGAAAGCGGGCTGTTGTCGACTCCGGAAGTCGTTTATGCCGTTGCCGCCCTTCGTTATTTGCTGGATCGCAATGACACGCTGGCCCTTGCCGAACTCGTTCATTTTTCCACTGAAAAATGGCGCGACGGCGGATGGCTTGCTCACTGGCTCGATCCGGCCAACCGCGGCGCGTTGGAAGCGGAAGTGCCTTTTATCTGCGATTTGGATGAAGTTCGGGACAAAATCGCCCAAATGAGCCCGTCGGAAGTGCTTGATTTGGCGCTTGTGACGGCCAATGTGGACGAGACCGTCCTCAGGTGGGGACAAGGGGAGCAGCGGCTCGCCAATTTGGATGCCCTTCGTTCTTTGGCCAAAAAATATGAAGACATGGCTGATACGAACGGGATGGCCGCCACGGCGAACGGATTCTTGTTCTATCTGGAGCATGCGGAAAGAGACAGGGAATTGAACGCGGTCGCCGAATCGACCGACGAACACGCCGTCCGCGTGCTTACTTATCATAAAGCGAAAGGATTGGAATGGCCGTTTGTCATTTTAAATTCGCTGGAACGGCAGTCGCTGCGTAAAAAGGCGCCTGTTTTTGACGAAGTGCTCGCTGTCAGTACGACGGATTTTGATGTGGACGATCCCCTCCGCGGCCGGCGCCTGTATTTTTGGCCGTGGCCTTACGGAAAACAGACGAAGGATGTGGCGTTGGACGCCTATGTTGAGAAAACGCCGCAATACGCGGAGCGGGTGGAGCAGCTCATTGAGGAAAACCAGCGACTCATGTATGTGGGCATGACGCGGGCGAGGGATTATCTCGTGTTTGCGGCCAGGGATTTTGCCAAGGCCCGCTGGCTCTTTGAATTGACCGACGAATCAGGTGTTCCGGTGCTTGCCAATCTCGGGACGGCCGAACCGGACGGAGAAGGCGCATCGCCGGATGAACGGAGAGGAAATATTTTCGTTAAAGGAGAAGCTTTCGAGTGCAAACTCCGAAAGTTGTCGTTGGATGACGAAGGCGAACAACCGGTTGCTGCAACCGGAGTGGACCGGACGGTATATGTCGGGAAACGCGTGAAAGGAGCAGAGTTCATTCCGGCCCGGTTCCGTCCGAGCGGACAAGCGAGGACGGGAGAAAGGGAAATGGCCGTAAGAAGAGCCATAAGGGGGAATGTTGTCCCGAAAATAGAGCGGCTAGGCCCGCGTCTGCCGTTGTCGGGAAGCCCGGATATGGCGGTGCTCGGGGACATGGTTCACGCCTTTCTGGCCGCTGATGACGTACACAGGCCGCGGGAAGAACGGCTGGCGATGGCGGCGGGAATCAGGCAAAGATACGGTATTGCCGCTTTTTCCGAAGAATCGATGCTTGAAGCGTCCGAACGGTTGGCAGCCTTTTTGCAAGAAAACTATCCGGATATGGCGGCAAAATACCGGGAGTGGCCGGTACATTTGCGGAAAGGCCTGCAAAAAGCATCCGGCTGGATCGACTTGTTGGTTTTGACCGAACAAGGCTGGGTGATTGTGGATCATAAAACGTTTCCCGGAAAAGAAGCGGCTTGGCTCGCGCATGCTTCGAGTTACCTTCCCCAGCTTGAAATATATGCTGAGGCGGTGATGAAGGCGACCGGAAAACCCGTCCGTGAGGCTTGCATCCACATGCCTGTTGTCGGCGCCGTCATCCGCTTCCGCGAAGCGGAATGAGGAAGGTTTTGGGGCCGGGCCCCAAAACCTTTTTTTATTGAAAGACGTTCATGAAGGCGGCATTAAAGTCTATCCCGGCGTATATAGCCATTTTTTGAGAATATATACAGTTTATGTTATATTAATATATTGAAGTTTGAAATCGCACAGTTTATTGCCTGAACCGGCGTGGAAAACCGGATAAAATGAGATGCTGTTACAGCAATTGTTTCACGGCATTATTTTTTGTGTGCCGTTTTTATTAAATTTTTTATGTTCAGTTATTCACAATGTGGCGGCTACAGACACATTTGCATTTGCCCTGCATCGACGGACGGCAGGTTGGGCAAAAGCGAAAAGGGTGTACATCCGTCCGCCATTTTTGAAAGGAGAGGTATTTCATGAAGAATCGGGGTCTGCCGGTGCTGGTGATTCTCGGATTGGTTATTCTTCTCGTTTTTACAGCCATCGGATTGAAATTTATGAATGAAGAAGCGGAGGAAGAAAATCGTGCCCAAAATGTGCAGGGCATATCCATCGCCTTGGATGAAAAAAGCATGGAAAAACAAAGGGATCTGGAACGAACTTACCTGGAGCAGTTGGAAAAGGGGAATTATACGGAGGAAAATATGCTGGTCATAGGGAATCCGTACGGAATTTCTCCTTTGACTGCGTTGGTCCTATTTAAAACGGACGAACCGGCCAAGGTCACTGTTGAAGTGCCGGGAAACACGGACGATGCGGCAATCACTTATTCGCTGGATGATTATAAAACAACCCATAAAGTTCCCGTCCTTGGTTTGCTCAGCGAAACGGCCAATGAAGTGTCAATTACGGTTGAAAAGGCAAATGGGGAAGTGACCGAAAATGTTGTGACGATCACAACGGGCAAGCTTCCCGAATATATCGGTACGGTCGACGTGAAGATAGCCGAAACGGAGAAAATGGAACTTGGCGGCAGTGCGTTGACATTTTTTGTACCGAGCACGAAGTATGCTTATGCCTTTGACACGAACGGAGATGTGCGCTGGTACTGCACCCGCTACAACAGCCATGTTTTTCAGGAACTGGAGAACGGCCATATTCTTTTTTTGACAAAAGAAAAGAACAGCGGTCAAACATACAATATCCTGGTAGAGATGGACTATTTGGGCAAGTACCACCGTATTTATGAGCTGTCCAGCGAATATCATGCCGCGGAAGCAAAAGGGAACGAATCGACGATCATCCATCACGATGCCATTGAATTGCCGAACGGAAATTTTCTCCTTACGGTCAACGCTGATGAAAAATATATTGAAGACGTGATGATTGAAATCGAGCGCGATACCGGCCGGATCGTGAAAACGATCGACCTAAAGGAATTATTTCCTGCCCCCTTTTATGAAAAGTATAGAGCCACGAAACGGGAGGACGGAAAAATCGACTGGTTCCATCAAAATTCGGTCGTCTATGATAAGACCGACAACAGCATCATCATCTCCGGCCGCCATCAGGATACGGTGATGAAAATCAATTACGATACAAATGAAATTGTCTGGATTTTGGCCGCCCATGAAGGATGGCCTTCAAGATATAAAGAGGTGCTGTTGAGGCCGGAAGGAAAAGACTTTAAATTTCCGGCGGCCCAGCATACAGCCGTTATCATGCCTGACCAGGACGGAAATGAAGACACGATTGACATTCTTGTGTATGACAACAACGTGGTCATTTCCCGCGGAGACAAAAATCAGTCCGAAAAGTTCAGCCGCGCCGTGCAGTACCGCATTAACGAAAAGCAAAAAACGGTGAAGGAAATTTGGAGTTTCGGCGAACAGTTCGGGGAGGCTTATTTTACGAGAATCGTCGGCAGCGTCCGATACCTGCCGGAAACGGGCAACCGCCTGATTAATTTTGGCTATATGGATCAAGATACGCGGAGCGGGATTTTTGAAGTTGGGGAGGACGGCGGCGTAGTGATGGAAGCATATGTTACCGACTTCCCGGCCGGTTCCAGGGCTTACCGCGCCGAACGCTTTTCGTTGTATAACGGAAAATGGGAGGTTCGGCTGGAAGAATCGTAATGTTGCAGAATGAAGGAAAAAGATGACAATATTCCTGTTTTCCGCTAAATAAAAAGGGATGTCCGGAAAGTCAAAGCTGCCACTTTCCGGACATCCCTGTATGTTTTTATGCCAATTTGTAGGCTTTCATATCTTCTTCCACCGTTGAGATCGTGTTGAGTCCAAAGTTTTCCACCAATACTTTGGCAACTCCCGGTGAAAGGAAAGCAGGAAGAGTCGGGCCAAGTTTGATATTTTTTACTCCCAGATAGAGAAGCGCCAGGAGAACGATGACTGCCTTTTGTTCATACCAGGCAATGTTGTACTCAATCGGCAGTTCGTTGATATCGTTCAATTGGAAGATTTCTTTCAGTTTCAGAGCGATGACTGCCAAGGAGTAGGAGTCGTTGCATTGTCCGGCATCAAGAACACGGGGAATGCCGTTGATGTCGCCGAGCCCCAATTTGTTGTAACGGTATTTTGCACAGCCGGCCGTTAAAATGACCGTGTCTTTCGGCAAGGCTTTGGCAAAGTCCGTATAGTAAGAACGGGATTTCATGCGGCCGTCGCAGCCCGCCATGACAAAGAAGCGTTTGATGGCGCCGGATTTGACGGCATCGACAATTTTGTCGGCCAATTGCACCATTTGATTATGGGCAAAACCGCCGATAATGGTTCCTTCTTCGATCGGCGTCGGCGCCGGCAATCTTTTTGCATGCTCGATAATTTCAGAGAAGTCCTTTTTACCGCCGTCTTTACGATCGGGAATGTGTTTGAATCCGGGATATCCGGTTGAACCGGTGGTGTACACGCGGTCAGCATAGCTTGCTTTCGGCGGAACGATGCAGTTGGTGGTGAATAAAATCGGACCGTTAAAGCTTTCAAATTCTTCTCTTTGTTTCCACCAAGCGTTGCCGTAGTTTCCGACGAAATGATCATATTTTTTGAACGCCGGATAATAGTTGGCCGGAAGCATTTCAGAGTGTGTATAAACGTCGACTCCCGTACCTTTCGTTTGTTCAAGAAGTTCTTCGAAGTCTTTCAAATCGTGGCCGCTGACAAGAATGGCGGGATTGTTGCGGACGCCGATGTTGACTTTCGTGATTTCCGGATTGCCGTATGTGGATGTATTGGCTTTGTCAAGCAGAGCCATGACATCCACGCCATGTTTTCCTGTTTCCATAACAAGATTGGTCAGATCATCGGCTGTCAAGGAATCATCTTCTGTAGCAATGAGTGCTTTTTCAATGAAATCAAAAATATTTTCGTCTTCGTAGCCCAAATTTTGCGCATGCTCCGCGTAAGCTGCCATTCCCTTTAATCCGAAAAGGACGAGGGAACGCAAGCTGCGAATGTCTTCGTTTTCTGTGGCGAGAATGCCGACTTGTTTTTCTTCGGATTTTCTCACAAATTCGCTCCGCGGCGCAGTCCATGTTGCATAATCGGGATATGCCCGGTCTTCGAGAGCGCCTTTTTCAATTAATCTTTGTTTGATGGTTTCCCGCTCTTGGAGAGCTTTTTCAATACGATCCGAAATCGCCTCTCCATCAAAATTTGCGTTCGTAATGGTTGAGAAAAGGCCGTCAATAATGAGGCGGTTTGTTTTCGGATCATTTATTCCCGCTTTGCGTGCTTGTTGGTTGTATAAGGAAACACCTTTTAATGTATAAATCAATAAATCTTGCAGATTGGCAACTTCACTTGTTTTTCCGCATACGCCGGCCATCTTGTCGCAGCCGATGCCGTTCAGCGCTTCCTGACATTGGTGACAAAACATACTCATGAAAAAAGCTCCTCCTTCAATCCGATATACTTTTTCATCAGAGTTTATCTTATCGGTTTGGAAAGCCCGGAGTAGTGATGTAAATCACTTAGTCGTCTTTGTCATTAAACTGTCAAAATTATGGATAGTTGAACCGGGCGGGAGGAGCCTCAATTGGCAAAATAGGCGCTTGATTCCGTGAAAATGATTTTTCATCCATGATTTTGGGACGAGGAGCACGGTTTTTAAAAACTGCCCGTGAATTCCGGGAAAATTGTCCCCCGCTCCTTCTTTATTGGCGAAATTTCAAATCGTTATTGGGGAAATAAAATTTATTGGCGAATTTCAAAATATATTGGCGAATTTCAAAATATATTGGCGAATTTCAAAATATATTGGCGAATTTCA
>CALKIU010000171.1 GCA_937995745.1 uncultured Bacillaceae bacterium
TTGCTATACAAGCCAAATCACATGCCCCTCGTCCCGTTGCCGGGACAGTGAACCTGTCCCCGTGTCCCTGCCTGCGGCCCACCCGCGTCCCGGGGTTAGTTGTCGATGTGATAGGTTTGGTAGACGTCTCTTTTTTTTAGTCCCCGTTCTTTGGCGACGAGTTTGATGGCTTCTTTTGAGGAGGCGCCTTGCCGGATGTGGTGGTCCACATGTTCTTTGATGGAGAGTTCTTGCCACCAGGCCGCCTCGTCCGCATCGTCCGTCCCTTTCCCTTCGATGATGAGGCAAAACTCTCCCCGCGGTTCTTCTTCCTTAGCCCACTGAAGGGCTTCTTCCAACGTTCCCCTGATAAATTCCTCAAACTTTTTCGTCAGCTCCCGGCACAAAACGATTTTCCGGTTGCCAAGCTGCCCGGCCAATGCCTCCAACGTTTCTTTCAGCCGGTGGGGAGCCTCGTACAAAATAATCGTTGCCGTCTGGCGGGAAAGTTCCCAAAGAGCGGCGTCCCTTTCTTTTTTCTGCCGCGGCAGAAAACCGTAAAAATAAAAGGGCTGCGGCTGAAGGCCCGATGCGACGAGAGCCGTCAAAGCCGCATTGGCGCCGGGCAAAGGCACGACCGTCAATTTCTCTTCCACGGCGGCCCGGACCAGATCGTAGCCGGGGTCGGAAATCACCGGCATCCCGGCGTCGCTGACGAGGGCAATTTTTTCCCCGTTGCGCAGTTTTTCGAGAAGCCTGGCCCCGCTGCTTCTTTTATTATGTTCGTGGTAGCTGACGACCGGCGTCTTAATGTCGTAATAATGGAGCAGTTTTTTTGTGTTTCTCGTGTCTTCGGCCGCAATGACGTCCGCTTCCTTCAAAATCCGGATGGCGCGGAAACTCATATCCTCCAAATTGCCGATCGGCGTCGGCACCAAATACAAGATTCCTTTCTCGTCTTCCTTTTCAAAGCTTTTCTGCCGCCACATTGTCGTCACCCAATTCTTTTTTAAGAAATGCCATCTTTTTTGTCCGGGGCCATTTTTTAAATTGGTATTCCGCTTTCATGGCCTCGCTTTTCGTGCGGAACACTTTCCGGTAAACGAGCGTCACCGGACGCCTGCTCCTCGTGTATTTGGCCCCTTTTCCTTCATTGTGCTGCCGCAGGCGCCGTTCCACATCCTTCGTGTACCCGCCGTACAAAGTACCGTCGCTGCATAAAAGGACATAAAAATAATGTTTATCTTTTTCCATACAGAATCTCCTTCATCACCGGGGTATATTCGTCATTGTCTTCATAAACGACCAGCGGCGGGAGAATTTTCAGATCCGGCTTTCCGTCTTTGATGCCTTCGACAAGAAGCATGTTCGCTTCTTTTCCCCGCTTCGGATAAACGAATTGAATCCGCTTCGGTTCAAGGCGGTATTGCCGCATCAACATAATGATATCCAACAGTCTCCCCGGGCGGTGGACAAAAGCCGCCTTCCCTCCCTGCTTCAGGAGACTGCTTGCGACGCGGATCACATCTTCCAAGGTAATTTTGATTTCATGGCGGGCGATGGCCAAATGCTCATTTTCATTGATGATTTTTTGTTTCGGAACGGGGAAATACGGCGGATTGCACGTCACCACATCAAATTTGCTTGTGCCGAGCACTTTCGGCATATCCTTCACATCGCCGTGAATCATCTTGATGCGGTGGGAAAGCCCGTTATATTCAATGCTTCTTACCGCCATATCGTACAGCCGCTCTTGGATCTCCACCCCGGTGATGTTTCCTTTCGTTCTCAAGCTTAAAAATAACGGAATGACTCCGTTGCCGCTGCACAAATCAACCAAATTGCCTTTTTGGACAGGCACATGCACAAACTTCGCCAGCAAGGCGGCATCCAATGAAAAAGCAAAGACAGAAGGGCTTTGAATAATTCTCAATTCTTCCGTTAAAAGATAATCAAGACGCTCGTCCCCTTTTAATTGAACCATTCCGTATCCTCCGATGCTCGTTGATTTCGTCCGTTCATACAAGCTATTCATCATCTTTTCCGAATCCCCGCGGACGATTTCATAAAAAAACAGCCTCCCATCCCGAGGGGCCGCTTCTATTTTTTATTGAGAAATGATAAGCAAAACAAGCAATCTCCTTCTTTGCGGGGGCTTCCGAAATGAAGGTTGCAAATATGAAAGCCTTCTTGGTACAGACGGGCCAAATTGTCATACCCCTCCCCGATGTCCCACTCCTTCGTCCGGGAAGATGCGGTTGTTTTTTTCTTGTTATGGCTCTTCTTTTTCCGGCTTTCATTCAGTTCCTTTTCCATTTGTTCCAGCCGGTTCCGCAAATGTTCGTTTTCCAGCCTTAAAGCATTATTTTCCTCGAGGACGCCGGCCAAATGCTGCCGGAGTTCCCCGAGCTGCTCGTACAATTCTCCGATCGTATCTTGCATGTTGCTGACAGAATCAAAAATTTCTTTTTTATTCACGCCTTCCACCCCGTTATTGTGGTTACACTGTTCAAGCGTCTGAAAGTGAACGAGTACACAGGTTTCCGCCTAATCTTATAAGAACGGGTCCGTTTCTCTAAGTGTAGTTGACGATCTCTTCAAGGGTGTATTCAAGTATGCGCTCTGTATCAATAATCTCCACTTGGATGATTCTCTCTAAAATATTCAATCCGACCACTTTCCCCACGCCGTCCGGTGTATCGATGATCTCGCCGATGTCCGGCAGCTGTTCCTTCGCTTCCTCATATTCTTCATTTTCATATTTTAAACAACACATCAGCCGGCCGCATAACCCGGATATTTTTGTGGGGTTCAGCGACAAATTTTGGTCCTTGGCCATTTTGATGGACACAGGATCAAAGTCGCCCAAAAAAGTGGCGCAACAAAGCATCCGTCCGCACGGCCCGATGCCGCCGAGCATTTTCGCCTCATCGCGGACGCCGATCTGGCGCAATTCAATCCTTCTTCTGAAAACAGCCGCCAAATCTTTGACCAGTTCCCGGAAATCGACCCTGCCGTCGGCGGTGAAATAAAAAATCACTTTATTCCGGTCAAACGTATACTCCACGTCAATCAATTTCATTTCCAACTGATGGGCAGCGATTTTTTCCAGGCAAATTTGAAAGGCTTCCTTGGCGGCTTTTCTATTTTCTTCCACAATGACGCGATCTTTATCGTCAGCGATGCGCAGAACTTTTTTCAGCGGGAGGACGACATCATTTTCCCCCACTTTTTTCGGCCCGATGACAACCTGGCCGTATTCGATCCCGCGCACCGTTTCCACTATAACATAATCACCCTTTTGGATGTTAAATTCTCCCGGATCAAAGTAATAGATTTTTCCAGCCTTCTTAAAACGAACGCCTACAACCTCATACAAAAGATTATCCCTCCTGCAATTCCAGCACAAGCTGTTCCATTAACAGCTGCGGATTCATATTGGCATGCAGTTTTCTTTTCGCTTCCATCACGCTTGCCATTTGATTGGCCAGACGGAGCCCTGAAGATTGCAGAGCCAATTGTTCCAATCTTTGTTCTTCAAGCAAAAAAACAACCTGTTCTTTTTTGCCCAGTTGTATATATAATAAATCCCTCAACAGGAGCAATAGCAATTCCAAACCTTTGTCATGCTGGTCTCTTTCACTAAAATGGGCAAACCAATTGTCTTGAAGGGCGGTAAGCGCTTCAAGAGGACTTTTTTTAAGCGTTTCATATAATTTTACCACTAACTTTTGAGCCTGCGCAAACCATTCATCCTCATTTAGAGCCATGCCTTCATCAAAACTGTTCGTCATTTTTGCGATCAGCGGGGCTTTTTTCGGGTTCACTCCGGCATCAATGAGCATTTCAACAAGCTTTTCAAAAGGCAACGGTTTAAATGAAACAACTTGACAACGGGATAAAATCGTCGGCAAAATTTGCTGGACCTGTTCCGTGATCAGAATGGCCGTCGTATGGGAATCCGGTTCTTCGAGAAATTTAAGCAGGCTGTTGGCTGCGTTTACGGTCATCAGATCGGCATGGTTAATGATGTACACTTTCCGGTTCGATTCCATGGCCGTTTTCGCAAATTCTTCCTGCAACATCTTGATTTGGTGCTTCTTGATGGAAGCCCCTTCAGGTTCGATCACATGGACATCAGGATGATTCCCGTGATTAATTCTCCGGCAAAATCGGCACGATTCACACGGAATATATCCTTCCGCCGGGTCCTCGCAGAACAAACTTTTGGCCAGCAACAAAGCGGTCTCCTTTTTGCCGGTTCCCCGCATTCCTTCAAATAAATAAGCGTGCGCAAGCCTGTCTTTCCATATCGCATTTTTAATCATCCGCATGACGACCGGCTGCATTTTCTCAAGCTGCTCCCATGTTTTCGCCAAAAGATATCACCACTTGCTTGTAATCTGCAAAAATATTGACCGGCCGGATATGGTTGCCAAAAAACAGAAAGAAAAACGCTTCCGGTCGAAAAATATCCGGAGGGTCATAAGTATTTTATCACTATTTCGGTTGCAATGACGTTCTCCCCGTCATTTTTTCAGGAAAAACCGGTGCAAATCACCGGCCTGTCCCAAAAAGAACCGGGCATTTGGCAAAAATCCGTCAACAAAAACCCGACTCTTTAAACTAACGGAAAATGCCGACCGGCCTTTCTTTAAAAAGTCAGAAACCGCTCCACCGGCAAGACAAATACTGTCGCTCCCCCGACCTCCACTTCGACGGGATAAGGCATGTAGTCTTCGGCCGCTCCTCCTATCGGGGAGAGGGGCGGAACGATTTGTTCCCGGGATTGGCAATTTTCTTTTATAATCTCCAAGGCCCGGTCAACACGGATATCCTCCGTTCCGATGATCAAGGTTGTGTTTCCCGATTTCAAAAAACCGCCGGTGCTTGCCAGTTTTGTTGCCCGGAAATTATTTTCCACCAAGGCATCCATCAGCCGGTTGCTGTCCTCATCTTGCACCACCGCAAGAATCAATTTCATATCTCTTCCCCTCCATCGGCCCGGTCTTTTTTTCTTCTATCATATATTATACCAGTTGCCTTTTTCCCCCTGCAGAAAGTGTGTTCGCAAAAAAATCCACTTCGAACCGGACATCCGGCTGCGAAGTGGATTCCCCCTTGACGGCATCTGTTAAAGTTGTTGTTCCACTGTTTGCGGAGCCTTGCGGACGAGCGCCAAAATCCCCGCGATGACGTAAAAGAGGCCGGGAATCAGAGTCGATCCGGCGGTCACAACCGTCGTCAACACCGCAGTAGCAAACAAAATGATCCCTGCCGCTACCGGCTTTTTATTGCCTTTCAACAAGAATATGGCAACGATACCCAAAACCGCTCCGACCAAAAATGTGCCGATGACAAACCCGCCGCTCTCATTCATCGATTCGACAAGCAAATCAAGAGCCGCCAACTCCTCTCCCGTCAGCTCCTTTTTCACTTGATTCATAACCTCGGCATTGTTCAGCATCGCTTTCAAAGCTCCGATGGCACCGGCAAACAATAAATAAATGGCAACTCCAATCACCGATAAAACAATTTCCGCCGTTCTTTTCAATCTGTCCACTCCCCGTCTCTTCCATCTATCATTACCTTCTAATAATAGTTAATATTGCGAAAAAAATCCATGTAAATTTGAAGAAAG